>NZ_CP031240.1:0-319386 GCF_003351405.1 Haemophilus haemolyticus | reverse complement strand
TGGATGATTCAAACAAATGATACTGAATTTTCAGAACCTCAACCTTTTCCAAAATCAACCGCACTTCGGTTACACGCTCATTATGTTAACAATCACGGACAATTTAGTGGGAAATGGTTAAATGAAAATGAGCCATTTGATGCAGCATATATTAAGGCAATGAGCGGACATAAAGTGAGCCATTCTGATCAATATCGCTATTTTGCTATGTCTGAAAGTGCTCAACAAGAATTGATTCACGCCACTAATGAACTGCATTTAATGTATTTGCATGCGACAGACAAGGTACTTAAAGATGATAATCTGTTGCAGTATTTTAATATTCCGAAGCTCCTTTGGCCACGCTTAAGACTTTCTTGGCAAAATCGCCGTTATCAGACGATTACTGGTCGTTTAGATTTTTGTATGAGTGAACGAGGTTTGAAAGTTTATGAATATAATGCAGACTCAGCTTCTTGTCATGCTGAGGCAGGCGATATTATGAATCGCTGGGCAAAACAAGCTGGTGGCGTATTGGGGGAAAATCCGTCCGATGGTTTGCGTAATGCGTTAGCTGATTGTTGGCAACATAGTCAAGCCTCAAAATTAGTTCATATTCTGCAAGATCATGATGATGAAGAAGATTATCATGCCATGTTTATGCAACAAGCATTGGTACAAGCAGGGTTCCAAGCCAAAATTATTCACGGCACAGAAGGCTTACATTGGGATAATCGTGGTCGCCTGATTGATGATGAAAATAACCAAGTTCAAACCGTTTGGAAAACATGGGCGTGGGAAACCATGCTGGAACAACTTCGTGAAGATGCAACAGGAATGGAAGTCGCTCCGCCTATTCGCACAGGTTATCCTGAAGATAAAGTGCGGTTAATTGACGTACTACTTCGCCCAGAAGTGTTGGTTTATGAACCACTTTGGACAGCAATTCCAAGCAATAAGGCGATTTTGCCTGTGCTTTGGTCTTTATTCCCTAATCATCGTTATTTGTTAGAGGCAAGTTTTCATCTCACACCAAACTTAATCCAAAACGGCTATGCTCAAAAACCAATTGCAGGTCGCCGAGGTGATAATGTTAAATTGATTGGTGAAAATAATTCCATGCTAGACACAACCGATGGACAGTTTGGTCAGCAAGATAGTATTTATCAACAGCTTTGGTGCTTACCACAAGTGGAAGATCAATATTTGCAAATCTGTACTTTTACCGTGGGAGGGCATTATGGTGGCACTTGCCTACGTTCTGATTCGAGTCGTGTCATTATGGGAAACAGTGATATGCAGCCTTTGAGAGTATTGAAGGATAAAGCATTCTTTGAACAATAAAAGATGACTTATTGTTTAATAAAAGAGCAATCAAATTATTTTACATAAGTGAATTAACTTATTTGTGTGCGTTATTGCTTCAAATCTATTACTATCGTAGGATAATTTCAAAAATTTTGCAGTACTTTACTGTACTTCACTCGATTTTATTTTCTCTAAAGATTAGTGTAAGAATCTCCTATTTTATGAGGAAACTTTATGCATCAAATTCGTTTTTTTCGTCCAACTCTATTAGCGTTAAGCCTTGCTTTAGCTGGTTCAAATGTTCAAGCGTCCATGGTTCGCAGTGATGTGGATTATCAATACTTCCGTGATTTTGCCGAAAATAAAGGCGTATTTTCAGTGGGGGCGACGAATATTCCAATTTTTAATAAACAGGGTCAGCAGGTTTCAACTATGTTACCCCATTGGGCTATGCCTGACTTACACGTGGCTAGTCGGGTAAGCGGCGTTGCGACCTTATTTAATCCTCAATACATTGCCAGCGTAAAGCATAACTTAGGTTATGGTTCAGTGCAATTTGGTGAAAATAGCAACAATACAGATAATCATCACTTTAATTATCTTATTACAGAACGTAATAATCACCCTACCCTTGATTTTCATGCACCACGTTTACATAAATTGGTAACTGAGATTGCGCCAATTTCGTTAAATAATATTGCTTTTGATAATGCTAAAAAAACAGGACCGCATAATGGTGCTTTTTTAGATAAAAATCGTTACCCGTACTTTGTGCGTGTAGGATCTGGGCGTCAATATTTACGTAGTAAAGATGGTAAGGAAAAAATATCTTTAACATCCGCATATAATTATCTTACTGGTGGTACGCCTCTTAAACCGAATAGTTCAATGGACAATTGGGTGCTATTTAATGGTGATCTTTATGATACGTTAGGAACCTATGGCTTGCCAGGCGATAGTGGTTCTGCGCTTTTAGCCTATGATGTGAAAACGCAAGGTTGGGTATTGGTCGGAGTATTATCAACTTATGCAGGTTATGATGGTTCAAATAATATTTATACAATTATTCAACCTGATACTATCAACAAAGCATTTAAGGATGATGAAACAACCGTCCAGCTAAATGCAAACAGAATAACTTGGGATAATAAGAATAATGGAATAAGTATTTTACAAGTTGGTAATCAGAATATTACCTTGCCAGTTGCTGACTTGACTAAGAAATCTCAGGATAATAACCAATTTCGCCCTTCATTAGAAAATGGTAAGACAATTCATTTCCAAGGCGGAGAAGGTTCAACATTGATATTGAAAAACAATATTAATCAGGGGGCAGGAGCGTTACATTTTAATCAGAATATGACCGTTCAGGCTGATAACAATGATTATACTTGGCTTGGGGCAGGTATTGTGGTGAATGGTGATAAAACTGTTCATTGGCGAGTAAAAAATCCAGAAAATGATCGTTTATCAAAATTGGGAACTGGTACGCTATATATTGATGGTCAAGGTAAAAATCTAGGCGATATTAGTGTAGGTGATGGTACAGTTATTCTTGATCAAAGAATGCTTAATGGACAGCGACAGGCCTTTAATCAAGTTGGAATTACCAGTGGCCGGGCAACTGTTGTACTGGCAAATAACAAACAGGTTAATCCAGATAACATTTATTTTGGTTTTCGTGGGGGACGTTTAGATATAAATGGAAATAATCTAACTTTCCATCGAATTCAAAACGCAGATGATGGTGCAAAGATTGTTAATAATAACCGCACTCAATCTGCCGACATTTACATTATTGGTCGAGATGTTCTTAGTGAACAAAATATTGAATGGGTAAAATGGGGACAAGAACCTACATCATCATTAGCTATTTATGAATACAAAAATAATTATAGAAATAACCGGTTAGATTATTTCCGCCTAAAAGAAGGAAAAAATCCACGTGCTTATTTTCCGTGGGATATGGAAACAACAAATGATTGGGAATTCTTAGGTAATACTAAATCTGCAGCCGTCCAAAAAGCATTAGCCAAAGCTAATGCCCAAAAATATTTAGATACATTCAGTGGTTTTTTTGGCGAAGATAATAGTTCGCGTTATAACGGTAAATTATCGATCTCTTATCGTCCTCAAAATGCAAATAGCACTTGGGTCTTAACTGGCGGAGCCAATCTTAACGGTAATATTTATGTAGAAAATGGCAAATTGTTATTATCTGGTGTTCCCGTCCCGCATGCCTATGATCACCTCAATAACAAAGAAGTAATTGAAGAAGATAATTGGATTAATCGTAAATTTAAAGCTAATGAGTTTGATGTGGCTGGAACTGCAATGTTAGAGAGTAGCCGCAATGTAAGTTCATTAGAGGGTAATTTTAACGCTCGTCATCAAGCTAAAATTCAATTAGGTTTTGTTCAAGGGAAATCTGATGAATGTATACGAGCAAGTTATAGTGGAAAAACTCAATGTTCGGAAAATGCAATTATTTCTCAAACTGCATTTAATCGCTTACCTGTCACAACTGTATACGGTAATGTTTCATTGGAACATCAAAGCCAGTTTATCTTAGGTAAGGCTCATTTAATAGGACGGATTAACTCTGTTGGAGCTGCAACACAAGTTAATTTACAGCCATTCAGTGAGTGGACATTAAATAATAATAGTGTAGTGGGTAACTTGTCTCTTTCTCCAAATAGTCAAATTACTTTAAATAGCCAATATGATGAGATTAAACCTAATCATAAAGGTTGGTTCAAAGTTAATCAGTTAGTTATTCATGGTGAATTAAAAGGTAATGGACATTTTCGCTTTTTAACTGATGTTGCTGAACACCGTGGTGATAATATTGTCGTCAATGGTTTAGCATTTGGAGACCATTTACTTTCTGTAAAAAATACAGGTTTAGAACCTAAAGATGTAAATCCATTAAGTTTGGTAAAACTGAATCATGCGAATCAAAAATCGCAAAATGTACGTTTTGCTTTAGAAAATGGGTTTGTTGATTTAGGCGCTTATCGTTACATTTTAGCAAATTTTAATAATGACTATCGCCTGTATAATCCATTACGTGATTCAGAATTACATTTTAGAAGTAGTTCAGATTTAGTAGCGAATAGCCAACGTGATTTTAACGCTGTTCATCAAGCGTTAATCAGTAAAGAAAAAGAATTAGATAGATTACAGCGTAAATATTCCGAAGCGATTGCTCGAAATAAAATAGAACAAAATCAGGCAGAACGCGTATTGGCAGATGTTCGCAATATTAGCAATAGCTATAACAATTTAATTTCTGAATATAATCGTACTGCGCGCATCCGTTTTATTAAACGTCGTTCTCTATATAATCAATTTACAGCATTACGCTCAAAATTGGAGAGACAACGTAATGAATACAACAATTTAAACAATCAGTCACAAAATAGTCTGAAGAAAGTACAACAATTGTTGAATTTAGTAAACCAAACACAATCAGAACTACGCTCGCTTGAGTCTAGTCAAGATAGTTTATTGACGGAAGTAAATCGACTACAAGCTGGGTTATCAAGTAGTATTGCTCGTACTCACCAGATTTGTGAGTCACAAGGGCTTTCTTCTGATATTTGTCGTAAAGTCGCAAAAGTAGCCGATGAAAGTAACATTACTGCATTTGAAGCAGAAATTGATTTTGGTATTGAACGAATTGAATTGGCTCAACAGGCCTTAGTTAATGCTCAAACCTCTGGCAATCAAAGTGCGGTTAATTCTGCGCAAGTTTCCTTGAGTGAGGCGGTATTAGCATTACTGAATAACCTTGAAAAGGCTTATCAAACTGAGCAGGAAATTCAGCAATTTTTAAGTTCTCAATCTTCGACTGTTGCTCTGCCAGTGCAAGCTCAACTGATTAGTCGTTATTCCAATACGGCTTTATCTGAGCTTTCTGCAAATGTGAATTCGGCATTACAAATTGGACGAAACTTAGATCGTCATTTATTAAGCCAAGATAAATCGAATGTTTGGGTGAATACGGAAGCAAGTCGGAGAACTTATCGATCTGACTACAACCGTCCATACAAGCAAAATTTAACTTTGACTCAAATTGGTGTGGCTCAGAGATTAAATTCGAATATGCAAATTGGTGCACTGCTTTCTCATTCTCGTGTGAATAATGAGTTTGATGAAAATGTATCGGGTACAAACCGACTAACTGGCATAAATGGTTTTGTTAAAGGCGAGTGGAATAATGGAGTCTTTGCAAGTTTTGACTTAGGTTATGGGCGTAGCCGCAACAATGTGAAATTTGACGAAGAAAACAAAACGTTCCACCGAAATATTTTGAGTGCAGGCGGAAATATTGGAGCTTCTTTGGACTTGGGAGTTAACGTCACACCTTCAGTGGGAATGCGCTATTACCGTCTATCTAGCACAAACTACCAATTAGACGGCGCAAATATCAACAGTAAAATCTTACGTTTAACCACTTACCGTGCTGGTGTAATGTTAGATAAAACGTTTGATATCAATGGTGTAAAATTCACCCCAAGTTTCTCAAGTAATTACTACGATGCTACTCAAAGAAAACTTGCCATTGACGGTGTATTAAGCGTCAATGATGTCGCATTAAAACAACAATTCGGACGTTATTTTACTCATGAACTTGGTTTTAGTGCTCAGATGAAACAGTGGAATATAAGCACAAATATTGGAATGCTTAAGGGCTCTGATGTGGCACCACAGAAGTTTGCTTCATTAAAGGTCGGTTTTACTTGGTAGAAGTGCGGTAGAAAGTTAGAGCAAAATAAATACTAGTTTTAAGGACTGATGACGATATTTATTGGATTCAGTCCTTTTTATTTTGTATTTTTTAGGGCGAGGTTTCTAGATTGGAATAAAAAATCAACCATCAAACAGTGGTTATATAATCCCATGTTTGCTGGCTGATAAAGATTAGTTTTAATTTTTTTGAATATTAATGAGTTGCTTTAGGCAATGCTTTTCCAATTAAAATGCTTGCAACTAACATCACTAAAGTCGGAACCAACCAAGCCATTCCTTCAGATGAAAGAGGGAAGTGTTCCAATAATGAATTAATGCTTTCTGGTAACATTTTAACGTTATTTAAGCTATCACATAAACTAAAACAAACAGTTACGATTAATGTGCTGTTGTATGTAAATTTTATTGATGGGAGTTTTTTGCGTAAGAATTGCAATAATACAAGCACAATAGCTACCGGATAAATTAATAGCAAAGCCGGAATCGTTATGCGAAGTAGATCCGTTAAACCATATTGTGAAACAGTGATTGTCATCGCGGTAAAAAGTGCGGCCCAAAACGGATAAGAAAAACGTACAGAGAATTTTGAAAAATAGTCAGCAGCAGCACTTGTTACACCAACAAGGGTTGTTAAGCTCGCTAATACAATAATACCAGCCATAATCCAAGTCCCAGCAGAACCGAATAAGACATTTACATAACGAGAGAAAATTTGTCCGCCATTAGTTGCACCTTCTGCAACTGTAGCACTAGTCGCACCTAGATAGAAAAGTGAAAAATATAAACCCGCCAGTAAGATGACTGAAACAAATCCAGCTGAGATAGTGTATTTCACGATATCTTTGGGTTGAGTTACATTTTTTGCTGCAAGTGCGCGAGCGACGATTCCACCGAAAGCAATAGCTGCGAGTACGTCCATGGTTTGATAACCACTGGTTAAGCCGATTAATAAAGAATGACCATTTTCATACGCTTTACTTGGTGCTTGAATTTCAGATAAAGGTGAAATGAAGACAGTGACGGCTACAGCAACTAATAACACAAGCAATGCCGGTGTCATGAATTTACCAACACTTGAAATAATGGTATTTGGGCGAATCATAAAGCCCATCGCGATTAAGTTAAAAATGAGCGAAAACAGGAAGCGAACACTCGCATTATCTTCCACTAATCCTAAAGGTAACCACGCCATTTCGTAAGCAACATTCGTGATACGTGGCATTGCAAAGGTGGAGCCAATGGTTAGATAAAGTATAACGAGAAAACCTGTACCCGCCCATTTAGGTAAATCTTTCGTGAGTTCTTCACCACGACCTAAAATAGATACAATAACAAGTGTAATAAAAGGCATTAAAACGCCGGTTAATACAAAACCGAAGGATGCGCCTGCCCAATGCTGTCCTGCCGTGAAGCCTTCCATTGGCGGAAAAATGATATTACCTGCACCTAAAAATAAGGCGAAGATCATCATTCCTAAAACGATAATATCTTTACGTGAAAACATAATTTTTGACTCTAAAAATAAAAAGGCCTGCATTCTACTACAAAGTGTAGAAAATCCCTATTCTGTAAAACTAAAAATGTGAATTTCGTCACAATATGAAGAATCTTATCGACAATTCGATAAAAATCCCTGCAAAATTGACCGCACTTTTCCCTTTGAGGGCAAAATATGCTAGGATTCAGCCTTTGTTAATTTTTTGTTATTTATTTTTGGAAGGAGTTTGCGTGGTAAAACTGATTCAACGCTTTTTAAAATTAGAATCCGCTGGTGGTATTTTGTTGCTTTTTTCTGCTGCAGTAGCGATGTTGCTGGCTAATTCGCCATTGAGCAATCAATATAATGATTTTTTGAATTTGCCAGTCAATTTGCAAATTGGAAGTTTCTCTATTAATAAAACTTTAATCCATTGGATTAACGATGGTTTTATGGCGGTATTTTTTGTGTTAGTGGGAATGGAAGTTAAAAAAGAATTATTCGAAGGCGCACTTTCTTCCTACCAACAAGCCATTTTCCCTGCTATTGCTGCGGTAGGTGGAATGATCGTGCCCGCATTGGTTTATTGGTTTATTGCAAAACAGGATCCTAGCCTTGCAAACGGCTGGGCTATTCCTATGGCGACTGATATCGCTTTTGCGCTTGGCATTATGGCATTATTGAGTAAGCAAGTGCCATTGCCTCTCAAGATTTTTTTACTCGCACTTGCTATTATTGATGACTTAGGCGCGATTGTTGTAATTGCTCTGTTCTTCTCTCATGAATTAAGTGTGCAGGCTCTAATTTTCTCAGGTGTTTCTATTTTGACTTTGGTTTTATTAAACCGCTTTAGAGTTAGCGCGCTTTGTGCCTACATGGTTATAGGGGCAATTTTATGGGCATCAGTTTTAAAATCTGGTGTTCATGCGACGTTGGCTGGCGTGATTATTGGTTTTTGCATTCCATTAAAAGGTAAAAAAGGTGAACGACCATTACACGATTTTGAGCACATTCTAGCGCCTTGGTCATCCTTCGTTATTTTACCGCTCTTTGCATTTGCTAATGCAGGCGTTAGTTTTGACGGTATTGATGTGAGTATGATTTCATCGCCATTATTATTGGCTATCGCGTGCGGTTTAATTATTGGTAAACCTGTCGGCGTTTTCGGATTTAGTTATATTTCCGTTAAGTTGGGATTGGCTAAATTACCAGATGGAATCAATTTTAAACAAATTTTTGCGGTTGCTGTTTTATGTGGTATCGGCTTTACGATGTCAATGTTCTTAGCAAGCCTTGCTTTTGATGCGGATGCGGGAGAAAGTGTCAATACACTTTCTCGTTTAGGCATTTTACTTGGTTCAACCATTTCAGCAACACTTGGGTATTTATTCTTAAAACAAACGACAAAACTAAACTAGTCATACACAAAGTGCGGTAAAAATTTACCGCACTTATTCTATAAGATAATTCCACTATCTGCTTTGGTAAAATTCATTACAAATAAACTTTTATAAGTTCTTACATGAAATTCGCCAGTCAATACTCGACGTGTGAATGCGTGATAGCTTTCCATATCTTTTGCATGGAGTAGTAACATAAAATCATAGTCCCCTGAAATTTCGTAACAGCTCACCACTTCGTCTTCTTGGCGCATTTTTCGTTCAAATTGCTCTTGATAATAAGAGTGTTGATTATCCATTTCGACCATGACAAACACGCTAATCGTACGCCCAACCGCTTTTGGAGAAACGACTGCAACTCGTTTTGTAATAACGCCTGAATCAGTTAATGCTTGTATGCGTCGTTGACAGGTTGCAACGGAACTATTCACTTTCTCTGACAGTTCTTTTAACGGAATCATGGCATCTTGTTGTAATACATTCAAAATATTACGATCTAATTTATCCAGTGTTTGCATAAGATAATTTCTCAAAAATATGACTATTGAGAAAAATATTATCACAATAAAAATAAAGTTGAGATTTTTTCTTGTCTTGGGCTTTTATAATAATCGTATTAATAAGATGGGGTCTAAGATGAAAGTGATCACTCAAGGCGTATTATTGTGCATTTTTTCACAATGTTTATTTGGCATATTGTATTTATTTAGTATATGGCTCCAACCACTTAGCGGAACAGATGTTTTTGCATGGCGTATGTTAACCATGATCTTTGAGTTACTTTTAATTTTATTCCCGACTATTGGTTGCCGCTCTCTTTTGTCTCTTATCACGATAACTTTAGGAAAAAGTTGGACGCGTTGGGTTTTATTTTTACTGGGGACATTAGATGCGGGAAGTCAATTCTGGCTCTTTATGTGGGCACCGCTGAATGGTGAAGGGATAAATATTGCGATGGGATATTTCCTTTTCCCACTAATCATGGCTGTTTTAGGATGGGCTTGGTTAAAAGAACGCTTATCATTTATTCAGAAAATCGCGCTTTTACTGGCTGCCTGCGGTGTTGCACATGAATTATGGCACACTCAAAGTTTTTCATGGACAAGCTTGTGGGTTTGTACGGTTTATCCATTTTATTATCTAAGCCGTAAATTGATGAAAATCCCTGCTCTAGAAGGGATTACATTGGACATTATTTTAATTTCGATTCCTTGCGTTATTTATATTCTTTATCAAAGTACGACGCTTTCTTTAGTTACGCAAGAATATCGTTATTGGTTATTGCTACCAGCACTTGGCATGGTGAGTGCGATTTCTCTTTCAGCCAACTTAAAATCAAGCCAACAAATTCCAGTCAGTATTTTTGCGGTGTTGAGTTATATCGAACCCATATTGCTTTTTTTAATAGCTGTCTTTGTGCTGGATAATCAAATAACCACAAGCGACTATTTTACTTATGTGCCTATTTGGTTAAGTCTCATTGTGATTGGCATAGAAGGGCTTTTAAACAAAAATAAAGTGCGGTGAAAATTAACCGCACTTATTAACGTTACTGAAATAATTAGAAAGTATCTGAAATAGATATTTTCTATTCCCACTCGATCGTTGCGGGTGGTTTTCCGCTGATGTCATACACCACACGGGAAATGCCATTCACCTCGTTGATGATACGGTTAGACACTTTGCCTAATAAGTCATAAGGTAAGTGTGCCCAATGTGCGGTCATAAAGTCGATGGTTTCTACTGCGCGTAGGGAAATAACCCAATCGTATTTACGGCCATCGCCCATCACGCCTACAGATTTTACTGGTAAGAATACGCTGAAGGCTTGGCTGGTTTTTTCATACCAACCGCTATTGAGTAATTCTTCGATAAAGATTGCATCCGCACGGCGTAATAAATCGCAGTATTCTTTTTTTACTTCGCCTAATACACGCACGCCTAAGCCTGGGCCAGGGAACGGGTGGCGGTTGATCATTTCAGCCGGTAGGCCTAATGCTAAACCGATTTTTCGCACTTCATCTTTAAATAATTCACGTAATGGTTCAACTAAGCCAAGTTTCATATAATCTGGTAAGCCACCTACGTTGTGGTGTGATTTAATCACATGTGCTTTACCGGTTTTGCTTGCGGCAGATTCGATCACGTCAGGGTAGATCGTACCTTGTGCCAACCATTTTACGTTAGTGAGTTTTTTCGATTCATCATCGAAGACATCCACGAATACTTTACCGATAATTTTACGTTTCGCTTCAGGATCGGATACGCCTGAAAGTTCACCTAAGAAACGGCTTTCCGCATCAACACGGGTAATATTCAAGCCGAATTTATCGCCAAACATTTCCATGACTTGATCGCCTTCATGTAAGCGGAGTAAGCCGTTATCCACGAATACGCAGTGTAAGTTTTTTCCGATAGCACGGTGTAAAAGTAATGCAACGACAGAAGAGTCCACACCACCAGATAAGCCTAAAATCACTTCATCATCGCCTACTTGCTCTTTAATGCGAGCAACAGCATCTTCGATAATGTTTTCTGCTGTCCATTTGGTTTCGCAACCACAAATGTTCACCACAAAATTAGTTAATAATTCTAAACCTTTTTTGGTGTGGGTTACTTCTGGGTGGAATTGTACGCCGTAGAAACGACGGCTTTCATCAGACATTGCTGCAATTGGACAGGTTGGGGTAGTCCCTGTTACTTGGAAGTTTTGAGGTAAACGAGTCACTTTGTCACCATGGCTCATCCAAACATCTAAAGTCGGCTCATTTGCTGTCAAGTTATCATTAAGATTGGCAAAAAGTGCGGTGGAATTTTCAAGAGAAACTGAAGCATAGCCGAACTCTCTGTGATCAGACGTTTCGGTTAAGCCGCCAAGTTGCATCGCCATAGTTTGCATTCCATAGCAAACGCCTAATACCGGGACTCCAGCATTAAATACATATTCAGGTGCGCGTGGACTATTTTCTTCAGTGGTACTTTCTGGACCACCAGAAAGAATAATACCCGTTGGGGCAAATTCACGAATTTGTTGTTCGGTTACATCCCAAGCCCAAAGTTCGCAGTACACACCAATTTCACGCACACGACGTGCAATCAGTTGGGTATATTGTGAACCAAAGTCGAGGATTAGGATTTTGTGGTTGTGAATGTTTGTCATTTTTTTTCCTAGATTTTACAATTGATTTTAACTTTTATGTGATTTTTGTTGTAATTGCTTATTAATTTTATGTAATTGAGTTAAGGCGCTTAGTATTTTTTCTGATAAATTATCGGGCTCATTTAGTAAATTAAATGAAATTTGAAGACATCCAAAATCTACAGAAAAATTGTCATGTTCATCCATTAATACTATTTCTTTTATCAGATTATAAATGACACTTTTAGATTTATTTTGATTCAGTTTACTTTGAATCTTTTGATTAGGAGCTAAAGATAAAAATGTTAAGTTTCCTATCATATCTAATTCTATAAATAGACGCCAAAACGATGTGGGCATTTTCCTTAATGTAGATGGATAACAGATGTCAGCTATTATATTTATTGTATTTATGTATCTATCCAATCTGTATTGAACATTCTGTTTTAGTGAGTTTAACCATATAGTCGGATATACGCTAGCGTTAGAAACATATACTTGAAAAGAATCTCTACCCTTCAAAGATGCAATAAATTCATTAGCACAATCTATTAGGAATTTTTCATCACCCTTACATGAAAAATTTATATTCTCCCATTCATTATAAATTTGCATAAAAATTTCTTGAGTTTGTTCATACTTAAAACAACAAAAGGTGGACTAGAGCCCACCTTACGGATTAGCCCATGCGATAGTTTGGCGCTTCTTTAGTGATAGTTACATCATGAACGTGGCTTTCTTTAATACCCGCACCACTGATACGAACGAATTCTGCTTTCGTACGTAATTCTTCGATGGTTGCACAGCCAGTTAAGCCCATGCAAGAACGCAAGCCACCCATTTGTTGGTGGATGATTTCTTTTAAGTAACCTTTGTATGGAATACGGCCTTCGATACCTTCTGGTACGAGTTTATCTGCTGCGTTATCAGATTGGAAATAACGATCTGATGAACCTTTCGCCATCGCACCTAATGAGCCCATACCACGGTAAGATTTAAATGCACGACCTTGATAAAGTTCGATTTCACCCGGTGCTTCTTCAGTACCCGCAAACATAGAGCCAACCATTACACAGCTTGCGCCTGCAGCGATGGCTTTTGCAATATCGCCAGAGAAACGAATACCACCGTCCGCGATAACTGGAATACCACGATCTTTTAATGCCGCAGCTGCATCTGCGATAGCCGTGATTTGTGGAACACCTACACCAGTCACGATACGAGTGGTACAAATTGAACCAGGACCAATACCTACTTTCACTGCGCTTGCGCCTGCGTCTGCAAGTGCGATAGCACCTTCAGCCGTTGCGACGTTACCCGCAACAATAGGTAAGTTTGGATATTTTGCACGAGTTTCGCGAACGCGTTGTAATACTCCTTCTGAGTGACCGTGAGACGAGTCGATTAACAATACATCTACTCCAGCTTTTACTAATGCATCAATACGTTCTTCGTTACCCGGACCTGCACCCACCGCAGCCCCTACGCGTAAACGACCGAATTCATCTTTGCATGCATTTGGTTTTTGTTCTGCTTTTTGGAAGTCTTTAACGGTAATCATACCTTTAAGTTTGAAGCTGTCATTAACCACTAATACTTTTTCAACACGGTGTTGATGCATTAATTCCAAGATTTCTTCGCGACTAGCCCCTTCTTTTACTGTCACCAAGTCTTCTTTTTTCGTCATTACTTGTGAAACAGTTTTGCTCAAATCTTTTACGAAACGGGTATCGCGTCCAGTAATGATACCAATTAGGTTATTTTCACTGTCTACAACAGGGTAGCCAGCGAAGCCGTTTTTCTTCACCATTTCAGCAAGTTCGGCAAGCGTTAAATTTGGTGAAACAGTTACTGGTTCAGAAACGATACCACTTTCGAATTTTTTCACTTTACGAACACGATCTGCCTGGCGCTCAATGGTCATATTTTTATGAATAAAGCCGATGCCACCTTCTTGTGCTAAAGAAATCGCAAGTTTGGTTTCGGTTACGGTATCCATTGCTGCTGAAAGCATAGGAATATTCAAAGTAATTTCTTTAGTAAGTTTGGTTGAAAGATTGGCTGTATTTGGAAGCACAGTTGAATGTGCTGGGACGAGTAGAACATCGTCAAAAGTAAGGGCTTCTTGTTTAATGCGTAATGACATTGCAATATTCTCGCTAAGTTGAAGTTAAAAAATATTGCGGCGGGATTATACAGATTTTACTAGATTTTGAAAACGAAATTTTTGGATTTGTGCTATGATTTTCGCTCCGTTTGCTACAAGGAATAAATGATGAATTTCGCTTTATTGACATATTTATCTGATTGTCAGCCGAAAGTGCGGTTTGAATTGGAAAAGTTTTCTCCAGATATTGAAGAGGACATTCAACAATTACGTGAGCTAGGCTTGGAAATTGTCGTTGATGACCAAAATTATTGCTTAGTGCCTAATCTTCCTTTATTAAATCCTCAGCAAATTTCAACCGCACTTTTCCCTTATAATATCCATTATCAGCCGATTATTTCCTCTACAAATGAATGGATACTACAAAATATTCCTTCCTTAAAAAAAGGTGATCTTTGTGTAGCTGAATATCAAACTGCAGGACGCGGTCGACGAGGTAGCCAATGGTTATCGCCTTTTGCCGGGCAAATCATGTTTAGTTTTTATTGGACATTTGATCCTCAAAAATCAATTGAAGGTTTAAGTTTAGTCATCGGATTGGCGATTGCCGAGGTGCTAAATGTGCAAGTGAAATGGCCAAATGATATTTTGTTAGATGGGAGAAAGTTAGGCGGAATTTTGGTTGAAATCGCTAATCATAAAAATGGTATGCTCAATTTGGTGATTGGTGTAGGTATTAATGTGTCGTTGCCAAAACAAACAGAAATTAGTCAGCCTTATGCGGAAATATGTGAAATTGATCCTGATGTAGATCGACAAACCTTATTACCAAAACTCATACAACATTTGTATGCACGTTTAAATATCTTTGAGAAAAATGGTATTAATGATGAATTTCAACAAGCGTGGCAATCATATAATGCGTTTTTAAATAATGAAGTAAATGTGCTGACTGAACAAGGCGTTATTTCAGGTATTGAACAAGGAATAGATGAACGTGGTTATTTAAAAGTATTATGTGGCAATAAAACCCAGATGTTTAATGGTGGCGAGGTTTCATTACGTAAGAAATAATAGCTGTAAAAAGTTGAATATATTCACCGCACTTTTTAATAAAATGTTTATATTTCCATCAAAAGATCATTTTTTTAAATATTTTTACAAAAAGTACTTGCAAGGGTTTTGAAAATCCCTATAATGCACCGCACACAACGACGCACTGTTGTGAAGTCTTTAAGTTTCCACGTGCGTCGTTGTTTTTTGCTCTTTAACAATGTATCAGACAATCTGTGTGGGCACTTGTTGATTGACTTGTTTTAAAAATATTTTTAATTTTGAAGTCTTAATAGGTGCTTAACTGAAAAATTCATAATTACTTTTTTAAGTAGTGTTTTATTTATAGCTAAGTAGTTTATTGAGCGATTGAACTTGAATTGAAGAGTTTGATCATGGCTCAGATTGAACGCTGGCGGCAGGCTTAACACATGCAAGTCGAACGGTAGCAGGAGAAAGCTTGCTTTCTTGCTGACGAGTGGCGGACGGGTGAGTAATGCTTGGGAATCTGGCTTATGGAGGGGGATAACTACGGGAAACTGTAGCTAATACCGCGTAGAATCGGAAGATGAAAGTGCGGGACCGCAAGGCCGCATGCCATGAGATGAGCCCAAGTGGGATTAGGTAGTTGGTGGGGTAAAGGCCTACCAAGCCTGCGATCTCTAGCTGGTCTGAGAGGATGGCCAGCCACACTGGAACTGAGACACGGTCCAGACTCCTACGGGAGGCAGCAGTGGGGAATATTGCGCAATGGGGGGAACCCTGACGCAGCCATGCCGCGTGAATGAAGAAGGCCTTCGGGTTGTAAAGTTCTTTCGGTATTGAGGAAGGGATGTGTGCTAATAGTACATATCATTGACGTTAAATACAGAAGAAGCACCGGCTAACTCCGTGCCAGCAGCCGCGGTAATACGGAGGGTGCGAGCGTTAATCGGAATAACTGGGCGTAAAGGGCACGCAGGCGGTTATTTAAGTGAGGTGTGAAAGCCCCGGGCTTAACCTGGGAATTGCATTTCAGACTGGGTAACTAGAGTACTTTAGGGAGGGGTAGAATTCCACGTGTAGCGGTGAAATGCGTAGAGATGTGGAGGAATACCGAAGGCGAAGGCAGCCCCTTGGGAATGTACTGACGCTCATGTGCGAAAGCGTGGGGAGCAAACAGGATTAGATACCCTGGTAGTCCACGCTGTAAACGCTGTCGATTTGGGGATTGGGCTTAAAGCTTGGTGCCCGTAGCTAACGTGATAAATCGACCGCCTGGGGAGTACGGCCGCAAGGTTAAAACTCAAATGAATTGACGGGGGCCCGCACAAGCGGTGGAGCATGTGGTTTAATTCGATGCAACGCGAAGAACCTTACCTACTCTTGACATCCATGGAATCCTGTAGAGATACGGGAGTGCCTTCGGGAACCATGAGACAGGTGCTGCATGGCTGTCGTCAGCTCGTGTTGTGAAATGTTGGGTTAAGTCCCGCAACGAGCGCAACCCTTATCCTTTGTTGCCAGCGATTCGGTCGGGAACTCAAAGGAGACTGCCAGTGATAAACTGGAGGAAGGTGGGGATGACGTCAAGTCATCATGGCCCTTACGAGTAGGGCTACACACGTGCTACAATGGCGTATACAGAGGGTGGCGATGCCGCGAGGTGGAGCGAATCTCAGAAAGTACGTCTAAGTCCGGATTGGAGTCTGCAACTCGACTCCATGAAGTCGGAATCGCTAGTAATCGCGAATCAGAATGTCGCGGTGAATACGTTCCCGGGCCTTGTACACACCGCCCGTCACACCATGGGAGTGGGTTGTACCAGAAGTAGATAGCTTAACCTTTTGGAGGGCGTTTACCACGGTATGATTCATGACTGGGGTGAAGTCGTAACAAGGTAACCGTAGGGGAACCTGCGGTTGGATCACCTCCTTACCAAAGACGAGAGACAGCGAGTGCTCACACAGATTGGCTGATAGTTGTAGACAAATGAGCAGAAGAAAACATTACCCTTGGGTCTGTAGCTCAGGTGGTTAGAGCGCACCCCTGATAAGGGTGAGGTCGGTGGTTCAAGTCCACTCAGACCCACCACTCTGAGAGTGAGTGATGTAAAGGAGTAATGATTTATGATGAAATGGGGATATAGCTCAGCTGGGAGAGCGCCTGCCTTGCACGCAGGAGGTCAGCGGTTCGATCCCGCTTATCTCCACCACTTATCATCGTTAAGTAAATTAAGCGAGAATAGAGAAGAAAGTCATAAGCACTAATCTAAACGAATATAGTGTTTAAGATTTTATTTATATTCATTTAGTTTATTTAACGATGATAACTGAAAAGTTTTATCAACTGTTCTTTAAAAAATTGGAAACAAGCTGAAAACAAGAGATTTTCGAGAGAAAGTCTGAGTAGGCAAAATAGGAAAGTGAAAAGAGGGAACTGAGAAGGAAACTCTGAGAGCAAACCTGTTTTGCATAAAATCTTGATTGAACAAAAGCAATCAAGTGTTTAGTTGAATGAAAATACGCATCAAATTGACCACACTTTGAAGTGAAAACTTAAAGTGATTGAAAACATTTGAGGTTGTATAGTTAAGTGACTAAGCGTACAAGGTGGATGCCTTGGCAATCAGAGGCGAAGAAGGACGTGCTAATCTGCGAAAAGCTTGGATGAGTCGATAAGAGGCGTTTAATCCAAGATATCCGAATGGGGAAACCCAGTAGATGAAGAATCTACTATCACTTACTGAATCCATAGGTAAGTGAGGCAAACCGGGAGAACTGAAACATCTAAGTACCCCGAGGAAAAGAAATCAACCGAGATTTCGTCAGTAGCGGCGAGCGAAAGCGAAAGAGCCTGTTAATGATAACAGCAGAGATAGAGGAATAAGCTGGGAAGCTTAGCGACACAGGGTGATAGCCCCGTACTCGACATCCAGGCTGTGGTACTAAGTTAACGAGAAGTAGGGCGGGACACGTGATATCCTGTTTGAAGATGGGGGGACCATCCTCCAAGGCTAAATACTCCTGATTGACCGATAGTGAACCAGTACTGTGAAGGAAAGGCGAAAAGAACCCCGGTGAGGGGAGTGAAATAGAACCTGAAACCTTGTACGTACAAGCAGTGGGAGCCTGAAAGGGTGACTGCGTACCTTTTGTATAATGGGTCAGCGACTTATATTTTGTAGCGAGGTTAACCGAATAGGGGAGCCGAAGGGAAACCGAGTCTTAACTGGGCGACTAGTTGCAAGGTATAGACCCGAAACTCGGTGATCTAGCCATGGGCAGGTTGAAGGTTGGGTAACACTAACTGGAGGACCGAACCGACTAATGTTGAAAAATTAGCGGATGACTTGTGGCTGGGGGTGAAAGGCCAATCAAACCGGGAGATAGCTGGTTCTCCCCGAAATCTATTTAGGTAGAGCCTTGAGCGGACACCTTTGGGGGTAGAGCACTGTTTCGGCTAGGGGTCCATCCCGGATTACCAACCCGATGCAAACTACGAATACCAAAGAGTGATACTCAGGAGACACACGGCGGGTGCTAACGTCCGTCGTGGAGAGGGAAACAACCCAGACCGCCAGCTAAGGTCCCAAAGTCTATATTAAGTGGGAAACGAAGTGGGAAGGCTTAGACAGCTAGGATGTTGGCTTAGAAGCAGCCATCATTTAAAGAAAGCGTAATAGCTCACTAGTCGAGTCGGCCTGCGCGGAAGATGTAACGGGGCTGAAATATAGCACCGAAGCTGCGGCATCAGACATAAGTCTGTTGGGTAGGGGAGCGTTGTGTAAGCGGATGAAGGTGTGTTGAGAAGCATGCTGGACGTATCACAAGTGCGAATGCTGACATAAGTAACGATAAAACGGGTGAAAAACCCGTTCGCCGGAAGACCAAGGGTTCCTGTCCAACGTTAATCGGGGCAGGGTGAGTCGGCCCCTAAGGCGAGGCTGAAGAGCGTAGTCGATGGGAAACAGGTTAATATTCCTGTACTTGGTAAAGCTGCGATGTGGGGACGGAGTAGGTTAGGTTATCGCACTGTTGGATATGTGCGTTTAAGTTGGTAGGTGGGAAGTTTAGGCAAATCCGGGCTTCCTTAACACTGAGAGATGATGACGAGGCTCTACGGAGCTGAAGTAACTGATACCACACTTCCAGGAAAAGCCACTAAGCGAAAGGCTTTACTAAACCGTACTGAAAACCGACACAGGTGGTCAGGTAGAGAATACTCAGGCGCTTGAGAGAACTCGGGTGAAGGAACTAGGCAAAATAGCACCGTAACTTCGGGAGAAGGTGCGCCGGCGTAGATTGTAAGGGCTTGCCCCTGAAGGTTGAACCGGTCGAAGATACCAGCTGGCTGCAACTGTTTATTAAAAACACAGCACTCTGCAAACACGAAAGTGGACGTATAGGGTGTGATGCCTGCCCGGTGCTGGAAGGTTAATTGATGGTGTAATCGAAAGAGAAGCTCCTGATCGAAGCCCCAGTAAACGGCGGCCGTAACTATAACGGTCCTAAGGTAGCGAAATTCCTTGTCGGGTAAGTTCCGACCTGCACGAATGGCATAATGATGGCCAGGCTGTCTCCACCCGAGACTCAGTGAAATTGAAATCGCCGTGAAGATGCGGTGTACCCGCGGCTAGACGGAAAGACCCCGTGAACCTTTACTATAGCTTGACACTGAACATTGAATTTTGATGTGTAGGATAGGTGGGAGACTTAGAAGTAGTCACGCCAGTGATTATGGAGTCGTCCTTGAAATACCACCCTTTAACGTTTGATGTTCTAACGAAGATTGCGGAACGCGGTCTCGGACAGTGTCTGGTGGGTAGTTTGACTGGGGCGGTCTCCTCCCAAAGAGTAACGGAGGAGCACGAAGGTTTGCTAATCACGGTCGGACATCGTGAGGTTAGTGCAATGGTATAAGCAAGCTTAACTGCGAGACAGACAAGTCGAGCAGGTACGAAAGTAGGTCATAGTGATCCGGTGGTTCTGAATGGAAGGGCCATCGCTCAACGGATAAAAGGTACTCCGGGGATAACAGGCTGATACCGCCCAAGAGTTCATATCGACGGCGGTGTTTGGCACCTCGATGTCGGCTCATCACATCCTGGGGCTGAAGTAGGTCCCAAGGGTATGGCTGTTCGCCATTTAAAGTGGTACGCGAGCTGGGTTTAGAACGTCGTGAGACAGTTCGGTCCCTATCTGCCGTGGGCGTTGGAGAATTGGTTGGGGCTGCTCCTAGTACGAGAGGACCGGAGTGGACGCACCACTGGTGTTCCGGTTGTGTCGCCAGACGCATTGCCGGGTAGCTAAGTGCGGAAGAGATAAGTGCTGAAAGCATCTAAGCACGAAACTTGCCAAGAGATGAGTTCTCCCAGATTATAAATCTGTAAGGGTTGTTTAAGACTAAGACGTAGATAGGCAGGGTGTGTAAGTGATGTGAGTCATTGAGCTAACCTGTACTAATTGCCCGAGAGGCTTAACTATACAACGCTCAAGTGTTTTTGGGAAACAGAGTGAAAGAAAAAGAAATTAACTAAACGTTCAGCTTGTGGCCAATGAAGAACATAGATAGAAGTTAGAATAAACGTTATCAAAGAATTATCCTGGCGGCGATAGTGCGGTGGAACCACCTGACACCATACCGAACTCAGAAGTGAAACGCTGTAATGCCGATGGTAGTGTGGGGCATCCCCATGTGAGAGTAGGGCACCGCCAGGTTACCAAATACGAATCTAAATTAAATAGAAACAAAAGAACCCCGTGTCGAAAGATATGGGGTTTTTGCTTTTGGAATTTACTCATTATTTAATCAAATAAAAGTCTGATTTTAGTTTTAATAAAACTGCTATCTTCATATACGATTTTTTATAAGTTTGTTAAACTAACAAAAATTTATGTTTTTCTAATTTAATGAATTATCAAGATCGCATTTCTAATATTTTCTCTGTTAATGGCGAATTAAGTCAGAGTATCAAAGGTTTTAGACCTCGAACTGAGCAGATTGAAATGGCGCATGCTGTTGGCGAGTCAATTCAAAATAAATCTTCCCTTGTTATTGAAGCTGGTACGGGTACAGGAAAGACCTTTGCATATCTGGCTCCTGCTTTAGTATTTGGTAAAAAAACAATTATTTCTACAGGATCTAAAAATCTTCAAGATCAGCTTTTTAATCGAGATCTTCCTGCTATTAAAAAAGCCCTTAATTTCACGGGAAAAATTGCTTTGCTAAAAGGTCGGGCAAACTATCTTTGTTTAGAGCGTTTAGATCAAGTGATTGCTCAAGGTGTGCTTGGAGATAAGTCTGTTTTAGCCGAATTAAGTAAAGTACGTACATGGAATAATAGTACTAAAACAGGCGATTTCACAGAATGTATTGAGCTTGCAGAAGATAGCCCTATTATTCCACAACTGACTAGTACAGCGGAAAGTTGTTTAGGTACTGATTGCCCTAATTATTCAGAATGTTATGTAGCAAGTGCGCGTAAAAAAGCATTAAATGCTGATTTGGTTGTAGTTAATCATCACTTATTTTTTGCTGATATGGCTGTAAAAGAAAGTGGTTTTGGCGAACTTATTCCAAATGCAGAAGTGATTATTTTTGACGAAGCTCACCAGTTACCAGATATTGCCAGTCAATATTTTGGTCAATCTTTAACATCGCGCCAGCTTTTTGATTTATGCAAAGATATTAATATTGTCTACCGCACGGAACTTAAAGATATGCAACAGCTTGGCACAACATCGGACACTTTACTGAAAATTGTACAAGATTTTCGCTTATTACTGGGTAATGGGAGTAATGTTCGTGGAAATTGGCGTGAGCTTTACAGGCAAAGTGCGGTGAAAAAAGCCGTTGAATTATTACAAGAGAAAATAGATTTTTTAGCTGAGGTAATTAAATTAGCGCTTGGTCGCTCCCAAACTTTGGATAGCATTTTTGAGCGTCTTGAATCCATTAAAATTCAGCTCAAGCGTTTATCTGAAACAAATATTGTGGGTTATTGTTATTGGTATGAAGGAAATGGTCGCCAGTTTGGTTTACATATTACGCCATTGACGGTGGCCGATAAATTTGGTGCTCAGCTCGAAGCTAAAGAAGCAGCTTGGATATTCACATCCGCGACATTAGAAGTAGGTGGAACCTTTAATCATTTCTGCCAACGTTTAGGCATTGAAGATGCTACACAAAAAATTTTACCGAGTCCCTTTAATTATTCTGAACAGTCTTTACTTTGTGTGCCTCGATATTTGCCGAATACGAATCAGGCTAATACATTAAGCTCTCTAGGAGAAATGTTATTACCTGTGATTGAAGAAAACAAAGGGCGTTGCTTTGTTCTTTGCACTTCTTATTCAATGATGCGTGGTTTAGCAGAGTATTTTCGTGAAAAAAGTCATCTTTCAATTTTATTACAAGGCGAGACCTCAAAAGGCAAATTACTCGAGCAATTTATAAAAGAAACGCATAGCGTTTTGGTGGCAACCTCTAGCTTTTGGGAAGGTGTAGATGTGCGCGGCGATGCACTTTCTTTAGTCATTATTGATAAACTTCCTTTTACTGCGCCAGATGAGCCTTTGTTGAAAGCCCGTATTGAGGATTGTCGTTTGCAAGGTGGCGATCCATTCAATGACATTCAAATTCCTGAAGCGGTGATTACGTTAAAACAAGGCGTTGGACGTTTAATTCGCGATGTTACAGATCGTGGCGTTGTGATTATTTGTGATAATCGATTAGTGATGCGCAATTATGGCGAAACTTTTTTGAAAAGTTTACCTAACTCAAGTCGTACCCGTGATCTAAACAAAGTGATACAATTCTTACAAAATAAATAAACGAGAATAATAATGCAAAATTTAACTTTATTGTCGCTAGATACTTCTACTGAAGCCTGTTCAGTCGCCTTATTTCATCGTGGCGAGAAAACACATATAAATGAACTAGCACAACGCACACACACTAAACGAATTTTACCTATGATTGATGAAATTTTGGCAAATTCTGGTTTACGTTTAAATCAAGTTGATGCCCTTGCCTTCGGTCGTGGTCCTGGTAGTTTTACAGGCGTTCGTGTTGGTGCTGGGATTGCACAAGGTTTGGCATTTGGTGCTGATTTACCTGTCATTCCTATTTCAAATTTAACCGCGATGGCACAGGCAGCATTTGAATTACATCAAGCAGAAAATGTCGTTGCAGCGATTGATGCCAGAATGAATGAAGTTTATTTTTCTCAATTAATGAGAGAAAAAGTGCGGTCTGATGTCGAGGAATTTTTTCAATGGCGAGAAATCATAACTGAACAAGTTTGTTCCCCAGAACAAGCAATTAAACAGCTTCGAGATGATAATGCATTTAGAGTCGGGACTGGTTGGGCAGCGTATTCTCAATTTACTGAAAAAGATCTAACAAGCTCAGATATAGCGTTACCTAATGCATTATATATGCTGGAGCTCGCGCGAGTAGAATACTTGCAAAAACGCACAATTTCAGCTTTAGAGATTGAACCGATTTATTTGCGAAACGAGGTTACTTGGAAAAAATTACCAGGACGTGAATAAGTTTAAATAACAGGAGGATAGAAAATGAAAGGCAAAATCACCTTATTTTTTACCGCACTTTGCTTGGGATTGACAGGCTGTATGGCACCGCCGAAAGGGTTAGAAGAAGAGCGATTCTCTATTAATTCCTATCGTGAGATTTCCCCTCAAGATTTAACCTGTCATTGTAAAACTGTTCGATTGGGAGGGAAAATTGTTCAGGCGACTGTTTTACCAAACCGAACAAAAATTGAAGTGTTAAGTTTACCGTTATCATCAATTTCAGGTAAACCATTCGTTGAATTTCAATCAGATGGCCGCTTTATTGTGTATTTCAACGGCTTTGTGGACCCTGAAAATTTAAAAGAGCGTTATATTACTGTAGGTGGGCAATTAGTTGGAACAGAAAAAGGCAAGATAGAACAAGCTGATTATACTTATCCTGTTATTCAACCTGATAAATACCGTATTTGGACACTCAGTACTACTTATGAGTATCCAACAGATGATTGGGATGAAGATGATGATTGGGGATTTTTTAGATGGAGACATCGTCCTTGGTATGTTCAGCCTGAAATTCGCTATTATTTGAATTAAATGATAAAATCTTAAAGATTTTCCAACAAATTAGGATAAAAAATGGAAAAAATTTGGTTTCAAAATTATCCAGAAGGTTCTGAAAAATTTCTGGATACTTCAAAATATGAATCTATTTTGGATATGTTCGACAAAGCTGTGCGCGAACATCCAGATCGCCCCGCTTACATTAATATGGGGCAAGTACTTACTTTTCGTAAATTAGAAGAGCGCAGTCGTGCATTTGCCGCGTATTTGCAAAATGAATTTAAACTTCAGAGTGGTGATCGCGTGGCATTAATGATGCCAAATCTATTGCAATATCCCATCGCACTTTTTGGTATTTTACGGGCTGGCTTAATTGCAGTAAATGTCAATCCTCTTTACACACCGAGAGAATTAGAGCACCAGTTGCAAGATAGTGGTGCGGTAGCGATTGTCGTGGTATCAAATTTTGCTTCTACCTTGGAAAAAGTCGTTTTCAATACCAATGTCAAACACGTTATTCTTACCCGAATGGGCGATCAACTTTCATTTGGTAAACGTACTTTAGTCAATTTTGTCGTGAAATATGTGAAAAAACTCGTGCCAAAATATAAATTACCGCACGCAGTGACGTTCCGAGAAGTGTTGAGTATTGGTAAATATCGACAATACGTTCGTCCTGAGATGGAACGCGAAGATTTAGCCTTTTTACAATATACTGGCGGTACAACTGGTGTAGCGAAAGGTGCGATGCTAACGCACGGAAATATTATAACCAATGTATTCCAAGCAAAATGGATTGCTGAACCATTTATCGGTGATCATTCTCGCACTCGCTCAGCTATTTTAGCCTTGCCTCTTTATCACGTATTTGCCTTAACGGTGAACTGCTTATTATTTTTAGAGTTAGGTGTAACGGCGATCTTAATCACTAATCCGAGAGATATTGAAGGATTTGTGAAAGAATTGAAAAAATATCGTTTTGAAGCAATCACTGGTGTGAATACCTTATTTAATGCCTTATTAAATAATGAAAACTTCAAAGAAGTTGATTTTTCTGCGTTGAAACTTTCTGTAGGTGGTGGTATGGCTATTCAACAGTCTGTAGCAACACGTTGGCATGAATTGACGACCTGTAACATCATTGAAGGCTATGGAATGACGGAATGTTCGCCATTAATCGCAGCTTGTCCGATTAATGTTGTGAAACATAATGGCACTATTGGTGTGCCAGTGCCAAATACTGATATAAAAATCATTAAAGATGATGGTTCAGATGCAAAAATTGGCGAACCCGGTGAATTATGGGTGAAAGGTGACCAAGTAATGCGGGGTTATTGGCAACGACCAGAAGCAACTAGCGAAGTTTTAAAAGATGGTTGGATGGCAACTGGCGATATTGTCATTATGGATGAATCATATAGCTTACGCATTGTGGATCGTAAAAAAGATATGATTTTGGTTTCTGGCTTTAATGTCTATCCAAATGAAATTGAAGATGTCGTTATGCTGAATTACAAAGTTGCAGAGGCTGTGGCAATTGGTGTTCCTCATGAAGTTTCTGGTGAAACTATTAAAGTATTTGTGGTGAAAAAGGATGATAGTTTAACTCGCGATGAACTTCGAAACCATTGTCGTCAATATCTCACAGGATACAAAGTGCCAAAAGAAATTGAGTTTCGAGACGAACTGCCAAAAACTAATGTAGGTAAGATTTTACGTCGGGTTTTACGCGATGAAGAGATCGCAAAACGTTCAAAACATTAATGTCAAAATGGGATAGCAATATCCCATTTTTGTTCTTTTTAAATAAAAATCACTATGATAAAAGAATGTCAAAATACACCGCATTTTACGGTTATTACGGATAATACTTCGCTATTGGAAATTTGCAATTTGGCTCAGCAGCAAAGTGCGGTTGCCCTAGATACAGAATTTATGCGTGTTTCCACTTATTTTCCTAAGTTGGGATTAATCCAACTTTATGATGGAGAGCGTGTCTCTTTAATTGATCCTTTAGCGATTACGGATTTTTCGCCTTTTGTTGCATTGTTATCCAATTCTAAGGTATTAAAAATCTTACATTCTTGTAGCGAGGATTTATTGGTTTTCTTACAAGAATTTGATCAGCTTCCACACCCAATGATTGATACGCAAATTATGGCGCGCTTTCTTGGACTTGGCACATCAGCAGGATTGGCAAAATTAGCACAACAATACTTAAATGTAGAAATCGATAAAGGCGCAACACGGACGAATTGGATCAAACGCCCACTTTCTGATATTCAACTTCAATATGCGGCAGGGGATGTTTGGTATTTGTTGCCGCTTTATCATATTCTTGAAAAAGAGTTAGCGAAAACACCTTGGGAACAAGCAGTAAGAGATGATTGCGAACTTGCACTTTCTAAAACCCATAAATTACAAGAACGAGATTCAGAAAAAGCGTATTTAGATATTCCAAATGCTTGGAAATTAAATCCATTAGAATTGTCTCGTTTAAGAATTTTGGCGCAGTGGCGACAAAACGTCGGAATAGAACGTGATTTAGCACTTTCTTATATTGTGAAATCAGATAATCTTTGGAAAGTGGCAAAGAATAATCCACGTAATACATCTGAAATGTTGGAAATGGGATTAAGTGAAAATGAAGTGCGTGTACGTGGTAAGAAGATTTTGCAATTACTTGCTCAAGCAAGACGTGTTTCTTCTAATGACTATCCAAAACCTATTGAACGTATTTCTGAAGATCCTCGTTATAAAAAAACAATTCGATTGTTGCAAGAAAAAGTGAATAGCTTAACACCAGAAGGTTTAACCCCTGAAATCGTTGCAAGTAAACGCACTTTGGAAGAATTGATTAAATGGGTTTGGAAATATGATTGTTCTCAAGGCAAACTACCAGAGTTGCTGATTGGATGGCGCAAACCTATTGGTGAAAAGTTAGTTGATGTACTTAAGTAAATATAAAAAAGCGTTGAGCAAATAGCTCAACGCTTTTAGTTTTTACTCGTAGAGTTTTTTCACTTGTTCAGGTGTCATCACTCGTTGGTATTTACTAAATTCTTTTGCCATATAGTAAGCACCAAAATTTGTTAAGTGATCTTGATCAGCATACAAATATTTTCCTTCTGCCATAACGCTATCTTTGGGTAAATACTGTTGAGCATCTACCCAATAAACATTAGGTATATCTTTGACTAAATCGTGAATGATTTTGTTACTAGCATCAATATCGCCCATACGATGAATTGGAGTCAAATATTTTTCAAGTCCATAATTTTCTAATAAATATCCACGCAGTGGAGAACGGCTTACTGAACTATTATTAGCAAAAACATATACTGGTTTTTGCATAGCTAATTGTTTCACTGTATTTTTAAAACGCACTTTAAAGTCTGGTTCAATGAAAGTTTCGGGTCTAAAGCGAGGTACTGGTTGTCCGCCCATTTTCAAGTCATAAAATGCTGAAATAAATATCGCTTTATATTGAGAATCTTTCTGCCACACAGATTGACAATTAGGATCTAATTGGTATTTATCATTCACAATAAAGCTACATTCAAATTTATCTTTGAAAATATCTGCTTTCCAGCCTTCTTTATTCCCCACATAATTTAGAAAAGCTTCTAAATGTGCAGAATGAGAATCACCTAGAATGATAACCTTAGCAGGATAATGATTTTCATTAGAAACAGGAATTGATTGTTCAATGTATTCTTTTTCAGCTCGTATTGTTTGTCTTTTATAAAGATTAAATCCTAATAGTAAAAGAGAAGGAATAAAATAAATATAAAGAAAACTTTGTTTAAAGTTTAGTTTCGATTTTCTAATTGGCTGTTCGATTAAATAATAACTTAGAACTGAAAAGATTATTGTTAATACTGTTACTATAGCAATAGATTGATTATTAATTTGTTTTTCACCTGTTATATAATAAGCTAGTGCAATAAAAATCCAATGGTATAAATAGAGTGAATAAGAAATTTTTCCAATAAACACTATAGCTTTATTAGACAAACATAATTTAATGATATTATTTTGAGATGTGGTATGAATAATTAATGCTGTAAAAATACAAGGGAGAATTAAAGTTACACCCGGAATAAATGCAATATCATTATTCATTAAAAATAAGCAGGAAAATAATAGTAATGTACTTAATATTGCAATAACATTGGTTGCTTGCTTGCTTGCTTGCTTGCTTGCTGAAAGATTATGATAAATTGCTAGTAACGATCCCACAAGTAATTCCGGGAATCTTAGGTTAGATAAATAATAGATATTAGGCTGATGCAATACTTCTTTGTAAAAAGAAGCTGGAATAAAAGAAGTAGAAAGTAAGATAAAAAACAAAATTAGCGTTATAATAAACAATACTTTAATTTCTCTAAACTTTTTATAAGCTAAAATTAGGATAAGTGGAAAAATAAGATAGTATTGTTCTTCCACAGCTAATGACCAAATGTGCAATGCAGGATTTTCATTCGCACTTAAATCAAAATAACCTTGTGTTAATCCTAGATAGAAATTAGATAGGAATGCAATAGCTAATTCAATCGTTTTTCTTAATTTATTGAAATCATTATAAATAAAGATAGCAGACGCAATGAAAGATACTAATGCCATTACTGTAATAAAAGCAGGATAAATTCGTTTAATTCGTCGAGTATAAAATTGTTTAAACGAAAAAGAATTCTGTTGAATTTCTGTGATAATAATACCGGTAATCAGAAAGCCAGAAATAACAAAGAAAATATCTACCCCAAGAAAACCGCTTGGTAACCAGTTTTCATTAAGATGATAAATAATGACAGAAATAACTGCAATCGCTCGTAACCCATCAATTTCTGGGCGATATTTAATAGATGACATAATATTCCTTTAATAAAATATAAACCGCACCTTGATTTATGCACTAAAAAGTGCGGTTATTTTTTGTGTGTTTTTATACGTTGAATCGGAAGTGCATTACATCGCCATCTTGTACGATGTAATCTTTGCCTTCTAAACGCCATTTACCCGCTTCTTTTGCACCATTTTCACCGTTGAATTGGATAAAGTCTTCATAAGCGATAACTTCTGCTCGGATAAAGCCTTTTTCAAAGTCGGTGTGGATTACAGCTGCTGCTTTTGGTGCGGTTGCTCCAACTGAAACTGTCCAAGCTCGTACTTCTTTTACGCCGGCAGTGAAATAAGTTTGAAGATTTAAAAGTGCGTAACCCGCACGAATTACGCGGTTCAATCCCGGTTCTTCAATGCCTAAATCTTGTAAAAACTCGACTTTTTCTTCATCATCAAGTTCTGCAATTTCAGCTTCAATTGCAGCACATACAGGGACAACAACTGCCCCTTCTTTTGCAGCAATTTCACGAACGCGATCTAAGTATGGATTATTTTCAAAGCCATCTTCATTTACGTTTGCGATATACATTGTTGGTTTTAAAGTTAAGAAGTTATAACTCTTGATTGCTTGCAATTCTTCTTTATCTAACCCAACAGAGCGAATCATCCCCGCATTTTCAAGTACAGGAAGAATTTTTTCCATAACGGAAAGTTCAAATTTAGCCTCTTTGTCGCCACCTTTGGCACGTTTTTGCAAACGTTGGATCGCGCGTTCGCAGCTGTCTAAGTCTGCTAAGGCTAATTCGGTATTGATGGTATCAATGTCATCTTGTGGGTCAATTTTCCCAGCAACGTGCACGATATCGTCATTTTCAAAGCAACGAACGACGTGGCCGATCGCATCGGTTTCACGAATATTAGCGAGGAATTTGTTACCTAAGCCTTCACCTTTACTTGCTCCCGCAACTAAGCCTGCGATGTCCACAAATTCCATCGTGGTTGGTAATACGCGTTCAGGTTTAACGATTTCTGCCAATGCATCTAAACGCGGATCTGGCATTGGCACGACACCTGTATTGGGTTCGATAGTACAGAATGGATAGTTTGCGGCTTCAATACCAGCTTTAGTGAGCGCGTTAAAAAGAGTAGATTTGCCTACATTTGGCAATCCCACAATACCACATTTGAATCCCATAATTTTTCCTTATTTTGAGTAAAACGGTTGTAAAACTAACCGCACTTTTAAATTTTGAAACTGTTTAAACGGTTGGTCGCTTTGACCATTCCATCTTTGAAAATCATTTCTACACAATCAGTTGCCTCATCTAGCACTTTTTCAAGTGCATCACGATCTGCCGGTGAGGGCTTATTTAAGACGTAACCTGCCACTAAATCACGATGGCCAGGATGCCCAATGCCAATGCGTAAACGGTAGAAATTATTGTTATTGCCTAGTTGAGCCACAATATCTTTTAAGCCGTTATGTCCACCGTGCCCGCCACCTTGCTTGAGTTTTGCTGTGCCTGGTGGTAAATCTAATTCATCATGAATCACTAAAATTTCTTCAGGTTTAATACGGTAAAAACTTGCCAATACCCCAACCGCTTTACCGCTTAAATTCATAAAAGTTGTTGGCACTAAAAGGCGCACTTCTTTCCCATTCACTATAGTGCGGGCAGTTTTTCCGAAGAATTTACTTTCTGGATTTAGCGAAACGTTAAAACGACGTGCCAAGCGTTCAATAAGCCATTCTCCCGCATTGTGGCGTGTATCGGTATATTTATCGCCAGGATTTCCTAAACCAACAATAAGTTTTATTTCTGACATTTTTATTTGATGATGTAAAAAATAGTGGCGTATTGTAGCGAAAAAGCCTTAAATTCTCAATCTATAACGCTAAAACAAGCGGCTATAATTGAGGGAATTTATTGCTCGTGATTTATGATTAAAAGTCACCGCACTTTTCCGTTATAATGGTTAAAATTTTTTAACAAAGAAGTAAAAATGAATCAGATTAACATTGAAATCGCTTATGCTTTGCCCGAACGTTATTATTTGAAATCTTTTCAAGTTGATGAAGGAATCACCGTGCAAACTGCGATTACTCAATCAGGGATTTTAAGCCAATTTCCAGAGATTGATTTGAGCACAAATAAAATTGGGATTTTCAGTCGTCCAATAAAATTGACTGATGTATTAAAAGAGGGCGATCGTATTGAAATTTATCGTCCATTACTTGCTGATCCAAAAGAAATTCGTCGTAAACGTGCAGCAGAGCAAGCTGCAGCCAAAGACAAAGAAAAAGGAGCTTAAAAATGACCGCACTTTCATCTGTTGATTTTTGTTTACCTGAACATATCACGCCAGAAATTTTTCTACGTGATTATTGGCAGAAAAAGCCACTTGTGATTCGTAACGGTTTGCCTGAAATTGTTGGGCAGTTTGAGCCACAAGATATTATTGAGTTTGCACAAAATGAAGATGTTACTGCTCGTTTAGTGAAGACATTTTCTGATGATGATTGGAAAGTTTTTTTTAGCCCTTTAAGCGAGAAGGATTTTCAAAAATTACCAGAAAAATGGTCGGTATTAGTTCAAAATTTGGAGCAATGGTCGCCTGAATTAGGACAACTTTGGAACAAATTTGGCTTTATTCCTCAGTGGCAACGTGACGACATTATGGTGTCTTACGCGCCGAAAGGTGGCTCTGTTGGTAAACATTATGATGAGTATGATGTATTCCTGGTGCAAGGATATGGTCATCGTCGTTGGCAATTAGGTAAATGGTGTGATCCAAGTACCGAATTTAAACCCAATCAGCCAATCCGAATTTTTGATGATATGGGTGAATTAGTCATTGATGAAGTGATGAATCCGGGCGATATTCTCTATATTCCGGCCCGTATGGCGCATTATGGTGTGGCTGAAGATGATTGTTTAACCTTTTCTTTTGGCTTACGTTATCCAAATTTAAGCAATTTAATTGATGGCGTAAGTAAAGGTTTTTGTCATCAAGATCCTGATTTGAATTTAAGCGAGTTTGATTTACCACTACGTTTAAGCCAGTCTGAACAACGTACAGGTAAACTTGCGGATGAAAATATTCAAGCAATGAAACAGTTTTTATTAGATAAATTGGCTCATTCAGAAGCTTTTGATGCTTTGTTTAAGCAAGCCGTAGCAAGTGCAGTGAGTTCTCGTCGTTACGAGTTATTAGTCTCTGATGAAATGTGTGATCCTGATGAAGTGCGGTCAATTTTAGAAGAGGATGGGGCATTCCTTTCTCAAGACAATAATTGTAAATTGCTTTATACCGAAAATCCGCTGCGAATTTATGCTAATGGCGAGTGGTTAGATGAGCTTAATGTGATTGAGACCGAAGTGTTGAAACGCTTATCTGATGGTGAAAGTTTGGATTGGGCATTTCTATCTAATTTAGTGAATGAAACCGAAGATCCTGAAATCTCAATGGATTTACTATTGGATTCCATTTGTAACTGGGTTGATGATGGTTGGGCGTTAATTGAATAATATGTCAGACAATATTTATTCCGTATCTCAACTCAACTCTGCTGCGCGTCAAATGCTCGAAGGGAATTTTTCACAAATTTGGTTAACGGGTGAAATTTCTAATTTTACGCAACCCGTGTCTGGGCATTGGTATTTAACGCTGAAAGATGAAAATGCACAGGTGCGTTGTGCGATGTTTCGCATGAAAAATTTGCGTGTTGCTTTTCGTCCACTAAATGGGATGCAAGTGCTTGTGCGTGCCAATGTGAGTTTATATGAGCCTCGTGGTGATTATCAGCTTATTATTGATTCCATGCATCCAGCTGGTGAAGGCCTGTTGCAACAGCAGTTTGAAGCATTAAAAATGAAGTTGGCTGCGGAAGGATTGTTTTCTCAAAATCTTAAGAAAAATCTACCGCACTTTAGTAAAGCGGTTGGGATTATTACTTCTTCTACAGGTGCGGCATTGCAAGATATTTTGCATATTTTGGCACGCCGTGATCCAAGTTTAAAAGTCGTCATTTATCCCACTGCAGTACAAGGCAAAGAGGCGACAGCAGAAATTGTGCAAATGATTGAACTTGCCAATCTGCGACAAGAAGTGGATGTATTAATTGTGGGGCGTGGTGGTGGTTCATTAGAAGATCTTTGGTGTTTTAATGAAGAAGACGTGGCTCGTGCGATTTTTCGTTCAACCTTACCCATTGTCAGTGCGGTAGGTCATGAAACAGATGTGACGATTGCTGATTTTGTTGCAGATCTTCGTGCGCCGACCCCTTCTGCTGCGGCTGAATTAGTGAGTCGTAATCAAGATGAATTATTGCAACAACTTAGCCATCAACAACAACGTTTAGATATGGCATTTGATCGTTTATTTACGCTAAAAAGCCAGCGTTTGAAACAGATAATCTTACGATTGCAAAATCAACATCCACAGAATCAGTTACGCGCTCAACAAGCGAAAAATGAACAGCTTACGCATCGCTTGCAACTTGCTATGTTGCGTCAGTTTGAAAATACACAACAACAATTCACCGCACTTTCCTCTCGTTTGAAACAAAATCCATTGCCATATCGAGTGCAACGTCACCAACAACGCTTAGAGCAGTTACAAGTGCGGTTAAATTTTTGTGTAAATCGCCAAGTGACGGAACGTCAAAATAAACTGGCAACGTTATGTGGAAAACTGGATGGCTTAAGCCCGTTGAAGGTATTGGCAAGAGGTTATTCCATTGCAGAGAACCCGCAAGGTAAAGCCATTGTTAGCGTGAACGATGTAAATCAAGGGGACTTAATTACAACTCAAGTGGCTGATGGAAAAATTGTGAGTAAAGTTTTGTAGGATGCCTATTTCATAAAAATGGAGTGAAATACTGTTTCACTTACTTCTAAAAAATAATGCTGTGATTGTTGAATAAATAATCATGGCATTTTATTTTTTTGTGACTCACTTCAAACTTTCAACAAAAAGTGGAAACCTTCTATTTTTTTTGTAGTCTTTTAAGCGTATGATTTTGCGCTCAGTTTTGGAGAAAAAGATGTCAGAAATTCAACACTTTAGCCAACAAGATATAGAAATATTGGGTGAACAAACTTTGTATGAAGGTTTTTTCACACTCAAGCGAATTCAATTTAAACATAAGCTTTTTGCTGGTGGAGAAAGCGGTGTGGTAACGCGTGAATTACTTATTAAAGGTGCGGCCTCTGCTGTCATCGCTTATGATCCAAAAGAAGATTCGGTGATTTTAGTTGAACAAGTTCGTATTGGCGCGGCTTATCATCCTGAATCTAATCGTTCGCCTTGGTTACTCGAATTAATTGCAGGTATGGTGGAAAAAGGTGAAAAGCCGGAAGAGGTTGCTTTGCGTGAGAGTGAAGAAGAAGCGGGAATTCAAGTAAAAAATTTAACTCATTGCTTAAGTGTGTGGGATAGCCCAGGTGGAACAGTGGAGCGAATTCATTTATTTGCTGGTGAGGTTGATAGTTCACAAGCAAAAGGTATTCACGGTTTGGCTGAAGAAAATGAAGACATTCGAGTACACGTAGTAAAACGTGAACAGGCGTATCAATGGATGTGCGAGGGGAAAATTGATAATGGCATTGCAGTGATCGGTCTGCAGTGGCTTCAATTAAATTATGCTCAGTTACAACAAAGTTGGAAATGTAGTTAGGGAGCATTAATGAAAAATACGTTTGTTTATCAGGCGGAAAAGCCTGTTATTAAGTTATTACAAATTACGGATCCCCATTTATTTAAAGATGAAAGCGCAGAATTATTGGGGGTAAATACACAAGCAAGTTTTGCTCAAGTATTAAAGGAAATTCAGCGAGAAAATCATGAGTTTGATGTGATCCTTGCTACTGGTGATCTTGTGCAGGATAGTAGTGATGAGGGTTACTCTCGTTTTGTAGAAATGATGAAACCTTTCAATAAACCTGTGTTTTGGATTCCTGGAAATCACGATTTTCAGCCTAAAATGGCAGAATTCTTAAATCAGTCACCAATGGATGGGGCAAAACATCTTCTACTAGGCGAGCATTGGCAAGCTTTATTATTAGATAGCCAAGTTTATGGTGTGCCACATGGACAGCTAAGCCAGCATCAACTCGATTTATTAAAAGAAACCTTAGAAAAAAATCCTGAACGTTATACGTTGGTTGTATTACACCATCATTTATTACCAACTAATTCTGCGTGGCTTGATCAACATAATCTTCGTAATTCTCATGAATTAGCAGAAGTGCTTGCGCCTTTTACGAATGTGAAGGCCATTTTGTATGGGCATATTCATCAAGAAGTAAACAGTGAATGGAATGGTTATCAAGTGATGGCAACGCCAGCGACTTGTATTCAATTTAAACCTGATTGCCAGTATTTTTCTCTTGATACGTTACAGCCCGGTTGGCGTGAAATTGAGCTACATTCAGATGGTTCAATTCGTACGGAAGTAAAGCGCATTCAGCAAGCGGAATTTTTGCCGAATATGCAAGAAGAAGGGTATTAATCAAACTAAAGTGCGGTGAAAATTCACCGCACTTTTTTCCAGTTAGAAATGGTACGCATCAGTAAATGTGTACCATTTTTTTATGATTTTATTACACAATCACAACTTGTTCTGCATCGTCTTCAGCATGTTCAATATGCCCGATTAACCATGCATTCTCACCCGCTTGTTTTAAGATCGCTAATGCAGTGTCCACTTGTTCCTGAGGAAGTGCAATTACCATGCCTACACCACAATTGAAAGTTCGGTACATTTCATATGTGTCGATATTGCCTTTTTCTTGTAACCAATTAAACACGGAAGGCCATTTCCAGCTTTTTTCATCAATTACTGCTTTGGTGTTTTTAGGCAAGACTCTCGGAATGTTTTCCCAGAAACCGCCACCTGTTAAATGCGCAATCGCATGTACATCGGCTTGCTTAATAAGTGCTAACACGGATTTGACATAGATTTTTGTTGGCGCAAGTACATGTTCGCTTAATGGTTTATTATCAAGTAGTTCTGTTGCAAGATTAACGCCCGCGACATCAATCACTTTACGAACTAAAGAATAACCGTTTGAATGTGGGCCACTGGAACCCAACGCAATTAACGCATCGCCATTTTTTACACGGCTACCATCAATAATTTCAGATTTCTCTACAACGCCTACACAGAATCCGGCTAAATCATAATCGCCTGCATGATACATGCCTGGCATTTCTGCTGTTTCGCCCCCCACTAATGCACAACCCGATTGCACACAACCATCAGCAATCCCTTTTACAACGTCAGTAGCTACATCAACATCTAGTTTTCCTGTTGCATAATAATCTAAGAAAAATAGCGGTTCAGCACCTTGAACGACTAAATCATTTACGCACATAGCGACTAAATCAATGCCAATGGTGTCGTGTTTTTTTAAATCAATGGCTAAGCGTAATTTCGTGCCGACGCCATCGGTGCCCGATACTAAAACAGGCTCTTTATATTTGCTTGGTATTGCACATAAGGCGCCAAATCCACCTAATCCTCCGATCACTTCCGCACGAGTGGTACGTTTCACTTCAGGTTTAATTCGTTCAACCAAGGCATTGCCAGCATTAATGTCAACTCCGGCATCCTTATAGCTTAATGATTGTTTGCTCACAGTGTTTTCCTATATCGATAAGTATTGAAAAATAAATTGCGATTTATTTTAACAGTTTAAGCAAACGTTTGCGATTTAAATTTTGAGATAAAAAAAGACCGCGCTTTAGAAAAAGTGCGGTCGAGTTTGACATTGTTTTTAACGATTCGCGAGTTCAAAAATCATCGCTTCTGCTTGGCAACTAAAAGTGAAAGAGGCATTTAGTTGAACGCCGTCTTCAACTGCCACGATTTCGCTTTTAATTTCGCAAGGATCACTTTCTGTATCGCGTGCTTTCTTCGTTAATCGTTCAAGCGCTGCATTGGCATCAGCTTCTGTGCTATAAACTTGATGCACTTCTACGCTACAGTCAGAGCCATCAATAATCGTGCCTACATCAACACAGCTACAAGTTAAGGATTCTTCTGCTTTGCATTTTACGGTCATTTTCTTTTCCTTATATGAATATTTTTGCGCATTTTATCATTTTTCTTTTTCTCCATAAATGACAAAAATTGAACAAAATAGCCCATTAAATGTAAAAAGTTCCCGCTAACTGGTCGGAACTCTAATAAAAACAAGGAAATGAATTTGCACTCAATAGATTCGGGTTTTAGAATCGCCCAGGTTTTTATTTATAACAAAGGTTTCCAAATGAAAAAATTTAATCAATCTGTATTAGCAACTGCGATGTTATTAGCAGCTGGTGGGGCAAATGCTGCAGCGTTCCAATTGGCGGAAGTATCGACTTCAGGTCTTGGTATGGCTTATGCGGGTAATGCAGCAGTAGCAGATAATGCATCTGTAGTGGCTACCAACCCTGCGTTAATGACTGAGTTTAAAAAAGCAGAGTTTTCTGTTGGTGGTGTTTTAGTTGATGCAGATGTTGATGTTGCTGGATCTATTGGTGGCGTACCTGCTAATCATAAAAATGTGATTCCAAATGCAATCGTTCCAAACATGTATGCTGTTGTTCCTGTCACAGAGCGTTTCGCATTAGGTGGAGGATTAAACGTAAATTATGGTTTGAAATCTGAGTATGGCAATCAATATGCTGCTGGTGTTTATGGCGGTAGAACAGAATTGACAGCATTAAACTTTAATTTAAGTGGGGCATATGATCTTGGTTATGGATTTAGTGCAGGTTTTGGTTTAAATGCGATTCACTCAGATGCAGAGGTTGAACGTCATCTAGGCATCGGTGGTAAAGCGATTGCACCTAAGTTAAAGGTTCTAGCTCAAGCTATTCAGAATAATGATTCTGAGCGAGCAGACAAGTTAAAAACTACTGCGGATCAATTGGGAAGTATGCCATCAAATACATCTGTATCAAAAATTAAAGGTGATAAATGGAGTCTTGGTTGGAATGTAGGGATAACTTATAAGTTAAATGAAAACCATCGCTGGGGCTTAGCATATCACTCTGCTGTAAATGTTAAATTTAAAGGTGAATATTCAAATCAGTTCCCTGTTGATTATAATGCATTACTCCCAGCCTTAGCAGCTTCTGGCGTTTCCTTACCGATTAGTCAAGCCACTGGTGGAAAAAATGTGCCAGGAAGTTTAACGTTAAATTTACCAGCTTATTGGGAATTCTCTGGTTTCCATAAAATCACGGATAAATTAGCTGTTCAATATAGTTATAAATATACTGAATGGAAACGTTTAAAAAGCTTAACAGCATATGGTAATACTGGTAATACCTTATTCCATAAGGATGAGAAATTTAGTAATGCATCACGCTATGCTCTAGGTTTTTCTTATAATGCAAATGACGCATTGACATTGAGAGCAGGCGTTGCATACGATAAGAGTGCAAGCGTAAATCATCCTTCTATTTCAATTCCAGATACAGATCGTATGTGGTATAGCTTAGGTGCAACTTATCGTTTTACACCAAATCTATCTGCTGATTTCGGATATTCACATTTACGTGGTAAGAAAAATAGCTTTAAAGAAGGCTTATCTGGTCAATTTAAAGTGGCTTCTAAAGCTAATCTTTACGGTTTAAATATTAACTACCGTTTCTAATTTAGAAAAAATCAAGGATAATAAAGCACACTTCCACACGAAGTGTGCTTTTCTTTTATAAAACAAGGCGAAAAATGACTGCACTTTATTACACTTATTACCCCTCGCCAGTCGGACGACTTTTGATTTTATCTGACGGCGAGAGCATTACGCATATTGATTTTGAAAAAGAGCAATATGCGCCTAATTCCAAATGGCACAAGCAAGATGAATTGCCTGTTTTTCAAAAAGTGCGGTTGGCTTTTGAACGATATTTTAATGGGAAAGTTGAGCGTTTTTCTGACATTCCCTTAAAACCTGAAGGCACAGCGTTTCAACAAGCAATTTGGCAAGCTTTACGCGAAATTGATTATGGCGAGCTTTCCACTTATGGCGATCTTGCGTTACGGATTAATAATCCTAAAGCTGTTCGTGCCGTAGGAGGTGCGGTAGGGAGTAATCCGATTAGTATTATTATTCCTTGTCACCGCATTTTAGGTAAAGATCGTACTTTAACTGGTTTTGGCGGTGGCTTAGAGGCAAAACGTTTTTTATTACAGCTAGAGAAAATTCCCTATATTGATAAAGGCACTGAAAACACTAAGCCTCGCTTTTTTAAGAAATATCACGAATGATTCCACAAACTCTTGAACAATTGCTTTCCCAAGCGCAATCAATTGCTGGCTTAACTTTTGGAGAGTTAGCTGATGAACTGCATATTTCTGTTCCGCCTGATTTAAAACGTGATAAAGGCTGGGTGGGGATGTTATTAGAGCGCGCTTTAGGCGCAACGGCAGGAAGTAAAGCTGAACAGGATTTTTCTCATTTAGGTGTTGAACTTAAAACATTGCCGATTGATGCTGAGGGTTATCCTCTTGAAACCACCTTTGTGAGCCTTGCCCCATTAGTACAAAATTCAGGGGTTAAATGGGAAAGTTCTCACGTTCGTCACAAACTTTCTTGTGTACTTTGGATGCCTATTGAAGGCAGCCGTCATATTCCATTACGTGAACGCCATATCGGCGCGCCAATTTTATGGAAGCCAACCACTGAGCAAGAACGTCAATTAAAACAAGATTGGGAAGAATTGATGGATTTAATTGTACTTGGCAAATTGGATCAAATCACCGCTCGAATTGGTGAGGTTATGCAACTTCGCCCGAAGGGGGCAAATAGTCGAGCAGTGACAAAAGGCATAGGAAAAAATGGCGAAATTATAGATACCTTGCCTTTAGGTTTTTATCTAAGAAAAGAATTTACCGCTCAAATTTTGAAAGCGTTTTTAGATGTAAATTCGCTTTAACTTGATTTTAAGACTCGTCAAAAACACGAAAAAAACCTACCGCACTTTTTAGATTGTTGCCATAAAAAATTAAAGGGATCCGATTTCGTTCCCAAGGTGGTACGCTTAATTCTTGCCAGATTTTTTTTATATCTTCTCTTGGTCGTTTAGGATGATGTTTAACTTTACCCGAATAGCTAAAGCGAACAGAAATAGGCAAGTCCGTTTTTTCTAGCGTGACAGAGTAATCCTGCCAGTAGAAAATCAGATTATGTTTATTTTCTTGAACTGTGAGATTGCCTAAATTATCAGGTAAACTTAACGTGTTTTGTTCTAATTTTAGGCTGCATTTAGTTAGATCAGAAAACGGCTTAGTTAAATATAAACTATCTTGATAACGTCGAATGACTTTATTTACAAGATGAAATTGAGGGTTTGCGTCTTCTTTTGCAAAAACAACATCATTAATAAGTTGTGTAAGCTGACGTTTACTTGGCATTTCAAGTTGGTTTTCGGCAAGCCACATACGCAAAAGTGCGGTTTGTTTTGCAGGTGAATATTGGCGAAATTGGAGCAGTTTAAATTGATTTTTAATTTGACAATGTTCTGCAAAGGATTCGCTCAATAAATCATTAATTAATTGTTGCTGCTCAAAACAATGTTGTGCGGAACGTTGTACGACTGAATCAAAATGTGCCCAGCGCTCACGGAATTCTGGCAAAATTTTATTGCGCAAGAAATTGCGATCGTATCGATTATCCTCATTACTTTCATCTGTAATCCAGTTGAGATTTTCTTTTTGCGCGTAACCTTCTAACTGTGTGCGAGTAAAGCCTAACAAAGGGCGTAAAATTGGCATGTCGAATAATACGCTTTGTTGTTGCATAGCGCCTAAGCCTTTTAGCCCACTACCACGTTTTAGGGCTAAGAAAAAGGTTTCAGTTTGATCATTTAGATGATGTGCCGTGACGAGTACTTCTTGTGTTTTAAGGTATTTTTTTATGGCTTGATAGCGTGCTGCACGTGCGCCAGCCTCAATGCCATTGGTTTTATCTACTTGTACTCGCTCGATAACCAATGGAATTTGAAATTGATCGCATAAGTTTTGGCAGTGCTTGGCCCAATTATCTGCGTTTTGGCTTAATCCGTGATGAATATGGATTGCTCGTACTGATGGCTGCAAGTGCGCTTGTTTTTGACGAAGTTTTGCAAATAAAGAAAGAAGTACAGTGGAATCCAAACCACCACTCAAGGCGATAAGAAATCCTTGAGCAGAGGTCTGTTTGAGTTGTTTTTCAATGTCTGAAAGTAAGTCCATTAGGCGACTTTTTCAGCTTTATAATTGCTGCTTGGATTAAGGATTTCAAAACGTGCGGCAATCGTTTGTAATTCGTAAGAACCTAGTTCAAAGGTGGTTTTCATTACGCCCGCTACTTCATTATTCATAGCTTCAAAAGCTTCAACATCAGATTTGCCATTGAGTAAATTTGCTAAGAATGTACCCGCAATTAAATCGCCCACGCCCACTGGCTCAAAGTTGAATTGATAAAGCGGACGGCTTAAATGCCAAACTCCCTGTGGGGTTGCCATAATAATTTCAAATGTATCAGGATCGTTGATTTTACCTGCACTTCCTAAATGTTTAACGAGAACTTTTTTCACGCCTTTTGCAATTAACGCATTCACTGCTTTTAATACATCATCAAAGGTATTAATTGGGAATTCGGTGAGCTGACGCAATTCATGCAAGTTTGGCGTCATAATATCTGCCACTGGAATCGCTTTTTCAATAAGTGCTTCGCGAACACCATTGGCAACCACGCAGATTTTTTTCGGATGTGGCATCACTGGGTCACATAAATAAAGCGCATTTGGATTACGCAGTTTGATTTGTTCTAATGCAAACAGAATTTGATCAACTTGTTCTGCAGATCCTAAATAACCTGATAGTAAGGCATCACATTCTTGTAGTTTTTCAATGTTATCGAGTCCGGTCACAATTTCTCGGATTTGTTCTTGTGGAATTACCATGCCAGTCCATTTTCCGTATTGTGTGTGATTGGAAAATTGAACGGTATTTAATGCCCATACATCGACACCTAACAACTGCATTGGAAAAGTCGCGGATTTGTTACCCGCAAAACCATAGACTACGTGGGATTGGATCGAAAGTACATTTTTCATTGTGTTTGCTCCTTTGTTGTTATATTTAGATCAAAAAAGAGCGGCAAAAATCACCGCTCTTTTAGAATGTCAGTTAGCAATAACCGTAAGACATTAAACGTTCATAACGTCTATTTAATAATTCTTCTTTGCTTAGTCCATCGAGCTCTGCTAAATCTTCTTTTAAACGAAGTTTTAAGTTTTCTGAAATTTTCGCATAATTGCGATGTGCGCCGCCTAAAGGTTCTTGCACAATGCTATCGATGAGATTTAATTCTTTCAAACGGCTTGCGGTTAATCCCATTACTTCTGCTGCTGTTGATGCTTTTTCTGCGCTTTTCCAAAGAATAGACGCACAGCCTTCTGGAGAAATAACAGAATAGGTTGAATATTGTAACATATTAACTTTATCGCCCACGCCAATAGCTAATGCACCGCCAGAACCGCCTTCACCGATAACGGTACAAATAACGGGAACGGTAAGTTGCGCCATTTCGCGTAAGTTACGAGCAATAGCTTCCGCTTGACCGCGCTCTTCTGCGCCAATACCCGGATAAGCTCCCGGGGTATCAATAAATGTGATAATTGGCAATTTAAAACGTTCAGCCATTTCCATTAAACGTAAAGCTTTACGATAGCCTTCAGGTGCCGGCATACCAAAATTGCGTTGTACTTTTTCTTTTACGGAACGACCTTTTTGATGACCAATCACCATCACTGGGCGACCATCTAAACGTGCAAGACCACCAACGATCGCTTTATCATTAGCAAATGCGCGATCACCTGCAAGTTCTTCAAATTCAGTAAAAATATGTTCGATATAATCTAATGTATAAGGGCGGTTTGGATGACGCGCCATACGTGAAACTTGCCAAGCATCGAGGTTAGCAAAGGTTTTTTTAGTGAGTTCGTTACTTTTCTTTTGTAAGCGTTTGATTTCATCAGTTAAATCAACTTTATCATCCGATGCTGCGCGTAATGCTTCAATTTTTGCTTCTAATTCGGCAATCGGCAATTCAAAATCTAAATATTCTTGGCTCATTTTCTTATCCTAAAAAGACCGTAAAAATTGACCGCACTTTATCAAGAATTAAAGTGTGGCGCAAATGGTTTTCACTGGTTGGGCAAGCTTATAATCGCTCTTTTTTGAAGAGTGATAAGACAAATAAAAACGCTGAACAAATGACAACGGAAGGCCCTGCAGCGGTATCATAAAAGGCTGATAATATTAGCCCAGCTATAATCGATAACATACTGACTACAATTGCCCAGCCCACCATAGATTCTGGCGTTCTCGCAAAACGACGAGCGGTTGCCGCAGGAATTATTAATAACGATGTGATTATTAATGCACCGACAAATTTCATGCTCAAGGCAATAGTCAATGCGGTTAATATCATTAAAATAAAACGCATTTTTTTGATATTAATGCCTTCAACTTGAGCGAGTTCTGGCGATACGGTGGTGGAAAGCAAGGATTGCCAAAAGTAAATTAATGTTGAAAGCACAATTATCACGCCAATCCCGATATAAATTAAATCGGTATAATTAATTGCGAGCAAATCCCCAAATAAGTAACTCATCAAATCTACTCGTACATTCTGTAGTAATCCTACTGTTACAACCCCGAGAGATAAACAGCTATGGGCGATAATGCCGAGCAAGGTATCAATAGAAAATTGCGTATTGCTTTCTAACCACACCATTGCGATAGCAAGAATTAAGGTAAGCACGACAATCGCAATGTAAGGATTGACTTGTAAGAAAATACCTAATGCCACGCCTAGCAAGGCAGAATGAGAAAGGGTGTCACCAAAATAAGCCATTTTCCGCCACACCACGAATACGCCAAGTGGTGCGGTAATAAGTGAAAGCAAAATGCCTGTTAAAAGGGCAGGAAATAAAATCTCAAACATTATTTATCCTTATTTTGACAATGCACTGCTGATGAATTACAACCGCACACATCACCGTGTAAGGTGTGGTGATGATTATGATGATGAGTATAAAAGCCGACATTTTGTGCGAGTTGATTTCCCCATAAACGCATAAATGTTGGATCATTTGAGAGAACATCAGGCGTGCCAGCACAGCAAATATGTTGGTTAATACATAATACTTCTTTACTATCCGCCATCACAATGTGTAAATCGTGTGATACCATCAATACGGCACAATTTAGTTTTTGTTGGGTTTGATGAATGAGCTGATAAAGCTCTGCTTGCCCAGTAATGTCTACGCCTTGAGTGGGTTCGTCTAGCACAAGTAAATTTGGTTTATTTAAAATTGCACGCGCCAATAATACGCGTTGCATTTCACCGCCAGAAAGTTTTTGCATATTACTTTTGCGTAAATGTGAAATCGAAAGTTGCTCAAGTGCGGTGGATATTTCTTGTGTTTTAAGGCCTTTTTTTAGTGAAAGAAATCGCTCAACCGTAATAGGCAAACTATGATCCAAATGGATTTTTTGTGGTACATAACCAATGCGAACATTTTTACTATAAATGACTTCACCAGAAGTTGGCGTTTGTAGTTTTAATAAGGTTTTTAATAACGTTGATTTGCCACCACCATTTGGCCCAACAATAGTGATAATAGAATTCGGATAAATATTTAAATTAATATTTTGTAGTGCAGTTTTTTGTGCGAAAACCACATTGATATTTTTTAATTGAATGAGCGGTTGTGGGTTTTGCTCGTTGTGAATGGCTGTGATATTCATAAAATCGTCGTGTTTTCAACAATGGTTGGGGAAAATAACGCATTTTTATAGAATTCTCAAGATTTTCTACCCAATGTCGAATATTTAAGCGTTTGAATAATGCTTTTCCCGTAGAAATGAATTTTCTTTATAATATGTAGTCTGAATGCTGAAAACTTTTTTATTTTAGGAATCCTTGTGCAACACGTAAAATTAGCTAGAGATAGAAGAAAAAAACGCTCTCGTATTAAAGAGGGAGTGTTTTTTATTGCTATTTTACTGATTTTCTCAGGGATTTTACTCACTCTAAAAGATAATTCAGAACATCATGATTCACCAGAACAAGTCATTCCTGCAGTGGTGGATAATGTTGAATATCAATCATTAAATACCTCAAATAAACAAGAAGAAAAAACAGCACAAACTTCAGTAGAACATCAGACAACAGAGCATCTTAATGATGAAGATGCAACATCTTATGATGATGAATTACAGGCTAAAGATGATGAAGTTGATGAAGTGAAGCCTTCAACAGATGATCTGGATAATTTGCCGCAAAATGCACAAGATGCATTAAGTGGCTTATTAGATGCTGCAGATCAAGCAATTCGTATTACCGATCAATTTAGTCATACAGTGACGCGTGGCGATAGCTTAAAAGACGTATTGGAACTTTCTGGTTTGGAAGATGATACCGCACAGCGTTTAATTGCTGTGGACGGGGAATTGGCAAATTTGAAAGCGGGTCAACAGTTCTATTGGATTTTAGATAAAAATGATGAGCTAGAATATTTAAATTGGCTTGTATCTGAAAAAGAAGAACGTATTTATGAACGTGTTGAAGGTGGCAAATTTAAGCGTCAAGTTGTTGAAAAAACAAGTGTTTGGCGAAAAGAAGTATTAAAAGGTGAAATTAACGGGACGTTTGCGGCTAGCTTAAAAGTTCAGGGATTGGATAATCGTCAAATCAACCAATTAACTACCGCACTTCAATGGCAAGTGAGTATTCAGAAGTTGAAAAAGGGGACTAAATTTGCAATTTTAGTTTCTCGTGAATATTTAGGCGATAAACTCACAGGTCAAGGTAATGTTGAGGCGTTACATATTTCGTCTGAAGGTAAGAGTTATTATGCGGTTCAGGCTGCGAATGGTCGTTACTACAGCCAACAAGGGGAAACCTTAGGTAAAGGTTTTGCTCGTTATCCATTGCAACGACAAGCACGAGTTTCTTCACCATTTAATCCAAATCGTCGTCATCCAGTAACTGGGCGTGTACGACCGCATAAAGGTGTGGATTTCTCCGTTTCTCAAGGTACACCGATTATCGCTCCAGCAGATGGCGTAGTTGAAAAAGTCGCATATCAGGCTGGTGGCGCAGGACGTTATATTGTGATGCGTCACGGACGAGAATATGAGACTGTTTATATGCATTTAAGTAAACCGCTTGTACGCGCAGGACAAGAAATTAAAAAAGGTGAGCGAATTGCGCTTTCTGGTAATACAGGAATTTCAACTGGGCCACATTTACACTATGAATTCCATATTAATGGACGGGCGGTCAATCCGTTGACGGTTAAATTGCCTGGCACAAGTAGTGGTATGGGAACTGCTGAACGGAAACAATTCCTTGTTCGCGCACGTGAAGCAGAGCGAATATTAAAATTATAATCATATAAAGTGCGGTTAAAATTTACCGCACTTCTTGTCTAGGCATTATCCACGGCAAAAGAAATCACTTCATTAATTTTCTCACAACCTAATGCAACCATAATCAGACGATCTACTCCCAGCGCCACACCAGAAGAGTTTGGTAAGCCTGCTTCTAATGCAGCCAGGAAACGTTCGTCAATATCTCGAACTGGCAATTCATGTTTCTTTCTTTGTTGATTATCCAATTCAAAACGATGTCTTTGTTCTCGTGCATCTGTCAATTCATGGAAACCATTTGCCAGTTCTAACCCTTTGTAATAAAACTCAAAGCGTTCTGCAACTCGCTGATCTTCTGGGCTCACTTGTGCTAGGGCTGCTTGTGTTGAAGGGAAATGATAAACCGCAACAGGTCGATCTTTTCCTATTTGAGGTTCAACGACTTCACTAAACAAAAACTGTAATAAGGTATCACGATCTTCATTATCTTCAGCCATAAAGTTATGTTTATGCGCCGCTTCGATTAATGCTGAACGTTCTGCTGATAAGGGATCTAAGCCTACATATTCTTGGAAAACAAACTGATAGCTTAAACTTTCTGCAGGTGGGCAATCTAAAATTTGTTGGAGTAAATCATCCACTTCATTAATTAAACGATGCATACTAAAGTGCGGTCGGTACCATTCCAACATGGTAAATTCTGGATTATGGCGATTACCGGCTTCTTCATTACGGAATACTTTACTGATTTGGAATATCGGTCCACTGCCTGCAGCTAGCAAGCGTTTCATATGATATTCAGGGCTTGTAGAAAGCCAAAGTGTTTTGGATTGTTCACCAAAAGGCGCGAGAAATTCTGTGCTAAATGTGGAAAGGTGCAAATCAGTAACGCCAAATTCGCTTAGAACAGGTGTCTCAACTTCAAGCAAGCCTCGCTCTGTAAAAAATTGACGAATTTCAGCAATAATTTTTGCACGTTTAAGCAGATTTTTTATATCGGCAGAAGGTTGCCAATGAGTAAGTACGGTCATTTTTATTCCCATTTTTAAATTTACATCATTGTAAACGAGAGCCCTTCTCAACTCAATCTAAGCTTTTTTGAGGTAGATCACAAAATCATCCTTTTCCTCTTTCCCTGCATAAAAAACGTTATTAATTTGTAACAAAAAATGGCAGAATGGACTCATTAGATTACCCTTTTAGGGTGATTTCTATTTTTTACTTTCTACATTTATTGGAGGATATCGTGCAAACAGTTAATGTCGATATTGCGATTGTTGGCGCTGGTGGTGGCGGTTTACGTGCAGCGATTGCAGCAGCAGAAGCAAATCCTAACTTAAAAATTGCATTAGTTTCAAAAGTGTACCCAATGCGCAGCCATACTGTGGCAGCAGAAGGTGGCGCAGCGGCAGTTATCAAAGAAGAAGATTCTTACGATAAACACTTCCAAGATACCGTTGCGGGTGGTGACTGGCTTTGCGAACAGGATGTTGTGGAATATTTCGTGCAACATTCGCCAGTGGAAATGACCCAATTAGAACGTTGGGGATGTCCTTGGAGCCGTAAAGCAGATGGCGATGTAAACGTACGTCGTTTTGGTGGAATGAAAATTGAGCGTACTTGGTTCGCTGCTGATAAAACAGGTTTCCACTTATTACACACACTTTTCCAAACTTCTATTCAATATCCACAAATCCAACGTTTTGATGAACACTTCGTATTAGATATTCTTGTTGATGATGGCCATGCTCGTGGTATGGTTGCAATGAATATGATGGAAGGTTCGCTAGTTCAAATTAATGCCAATGCGGTTGTGATTGCAACGGGTGGTGGTTGTCGTGCATTTAAATTTAATACCAACGGTGGTATTGTAACAGGTGACGGCTTATCTATGGCGTATCGTCATGGTGTACCACTTCGTGATATGGAGTTTGTTCAATATCACCCAACAGGTTTACCGAATACTGGCATCTTAATGACTGAAGGTTGTCGTGGTGAAGGCGGTATCTTAGTGAATAAAGATGGCTACCGTTATCTTCAAGATTACGGTCTAGGACCAGAAACACCAATTGGCAAACCACAAAATAAATATATGGAACTTGGCCCTCGTGATAAAGTTTCTCAAGCATTCTGGCAAGAATGGAAAAAAGGTAATACCTTAAAAACCGCGAAAGGCGTAGATGTGGTGCATTTAGATTTACGTCATCTTGGTGAAAAATATTTACATGAGCGTCTGCCATTCATTTGTGAATTAGCAAGTGCTTATGAAGGTGTAAATCCAGTGAATGAGCCAATCCCAGTTCGTCCAGTTGTTCACTATACGATGGGCGGTATTGAGGTTGATTTTAACAGCGAAACGCGTATCAAAGGTTTATTTGCTGTAGGTGAGTGTGCATCTTCAGGTTTACATGGTGCAAACCGCTTAGGCTCTAACTCTTTAGCTGAACTTGTTGTGTTAGGTCGTGTAGCAGGGGAATATGCGGCGCAACGTGCAGTTGAGGCTCAATCTGTAAATCAAAGTGCGGTTGATGCTCAAGCAAAAGATGTTATTGCTCGTTTAGAAGCCCTTCATAAACAAGAAGGTAACGAATCTTGGTCTGAAATCCGAGATGAAATGGGATCTGTAATGGAAGAAGGCTGTGGTATTTACCGTGACCAAGCAAGCATGCAAAAAGCAGTAGATAAAATTACAGAATTAAAAGAACGTTACAAACGTATTCGCGTAGTAGATAACTCAAGCGTGTTCAATACAGATGTACTTTACACAGTTGAGTTAGGCTACATCCTAGATGTTGCACAATCTATTGCAAATTCAGCGATTGAACGTAAAGAATCTCGTGGTGCCCATCAACGATTAGATTACACAGAACGTGACGATGTAAATTATTTAAAACACACACTTGCTTTCTACAATGAGAATGGTGCACCGCGCATTGAATACAGTCCGGTGAAAATTACTAAATCTCAACCTGCAAAACGTGTTTACGGTGCGGAAGCAGAAGCTCAAGAAGCCGCTGTGAAAGCTAAGGAGCAAGCAAATGGGTAATTCACCAGTAATGAATGTTGAAGTATTACGCTACAATCCTGAAATCGATCAAGAACCGCATTTAAGTACTTATCAAGTACCTTATGATAACCAAACCTCATTACTTGATGCGTTAGGTTATATCAAGGATAAGCTTGAACCATCTCTTTCTTATCGTTGGTCTTGCCGTATGGCGATTTGTGGTTCTTGCGGGATGATGGTAAATAACAAACCGAAATTGGCTTGTAAAACGTTCTTGCGTGATTACAGTGGCCATATGCGTATTGAGCCGTTAGCAAACTTCCCAATTGAACGCGACTTAGTGGTTGATTTAAGCCACTTTATCGAAAGTTTAGAGGCAATTAAACCTTATATTATTGGTAACGAAGCTCCAGCATTAGATGGCAAACCTCATCCATCGAAAGAATTGCAAGCAAGTCGCACTAAACAAACACCAGCACAGCTTGAGAAATATCGTCAATTCTCAATGTGTATCAACTGTGGTTTATGCTATGCCGCTTGCCCTCAATTTGGTTTAAATCCTGAATTCTTAGGCCCTGCAGCTATTACTATGGCTCATCGTTATAATCTTGATAACCGTGACCATGGTAAAGCAAAACGTATGTCATTATTAAATGGTAAAAACGGGGTTTGGAGTTGTACTTTTGTTGGCTATTGCTCAGAAGTTTGTCCAAAACATGTAGATCCTGCTTCAGCAATTAACCAAGGAAAAGTGGAAAGTGCCAAAGATTATGTTATCTCTATGCTAAAACCAAAAAGCTAAGGGGGAAGGAATGTCAGTAACAGTGAGTAAACGTAAAAAATATGTTCGTCCAATGACAGCGACTTGGTGGCAAAAATTGGACTTCTACAAAGCTTATATGCTACGTGAAGCGACTTCAATCTTTGCTGTATGGTTTTGTATTGTATTGCTTTATGGTGTTCTTTGTCTTGCAAGCAATCCAATGCCAGGCTTAGGCATCTTGAGCTTTATTGAGTTTTTAAGAAATCCAATTGTGGTGTTCTTAAATATTATTACGCTTATCGCAACGCTTTATCATACGGTGACATATTTCTTAATGACACCAAAAGTGATGAATATCATTGTGAAAAATGAACGCTTACCACACACTGTTGTAAGAAATGCACTTTGGGCGGTAACCGCATTAGTTAGCGTGATTGCTTTAGTTTTAGTTTATATTTAAGGGAGAGAAAAAATGGTTGATCAAAATCCAAAACGCTCCGGCGAACCGCCAGTATGGTTAATGTTCGGTGCAGGCGGCACAGTGAGTGCAATTTTCTTCCCTGTCGTTATTTTAATTATCGGTTTGTTATTACCATTTGGTTTAGTTGATGCGCATAATTTAATTACTTTTGCTTATTCTTGGATTGGTAAATTAGTTATTTTAGTGCTTACTATTTTTCCAATGTGGTGTGGTTTACACCGTATTCACCACGGTATGCACGATCTTAAAGTGCATGTGCCAGCTGGTGGATTTATCTTTTATGGTTTAGCCACAATTTATACTGTTTGGGTGTTATTTGCGGTAATAAACCTGTAATAAAAATGCTATAAATAAAAAAACGAGTCTAAGACTCGTTTTTTTATTTTATGTATTAAGTAAATATTTTTTAGTTTGTTTTACTTTAGAAATTCGATTGGATTTTTTATAAATGGCTCAAGTATTCAGTACCTAAATTTCCCATTTGTCTCAAAATCCAAGTTTGTTTTTTACGAACTAATAAGCTTGGCTTATTTACTTTATAAATGATTGGATTGGGTAACACTGCAGCTAAAAGTGCGGCTTCATTTTGAGATAAATTTTTAGCTGATTTTTTAAAGTAATATCGACTTGCTGCTTCCACACCAAAAATGCCATTCCCAAATTCTGCAATATTTAAATACACTTCTAAAATACGTTTTTTTGACCAAGTCAGCTCTAGAAACATAGTTGCTGGAACTTCCAAACCTTTTCGTAGCCAATTTTGTCTGTGCCAAAGCATTAAGTTTTTAGCGGTTTGCTGGGAAATGGTTGATGCTCCTCGGATTCCTTTTTTAGATTTTTCGTTATACCGAATTGCTCGTTGGATAGCCTCAAAATCAAAGCCGAAATGTTCAGGAAAACGCTGATCTTCTGATGAAATCACAGCTAATTGAATGTTTGGAGAGATATTTTCTAGGCTGACCCAGTTATATTGGATTTGATATCGAAAATCGCCCTGTAAAAGATTAGCGATTTTTTGTTGTACCATATAAGCGGAAAATGGAATAGGTACAAAGCGAAAAAGCAACAACAAAGCAAAAACGGCGAAAAAAAAACGAAAGACAACTCGCTGCCAGTTTTTTTTCCACCATTTAGGACTAAATAATCGTGAAAGTGCGGTAAAAATTCGCTTAGTTTTTTTCAATGAGATCAAGATGTTGTTTCATCCATTGCATAAAATCAGGCTCCATCGTTTTAATCATATTGGAACCTCGAGTGATTGTGGCGGCACTTGTATTAAGATTTTGTTGAATTTCACGCTGAGGCATATTTTTATCGATCAGCTGAGAGACAATCTGCAAGCGTAATCCTACTGCATCCCGTTCGTCTGCCGTTAATAATAAGGTTAGAAATTCCTGCGCTTTGTTTTCTTCAAAGGCAGTTTTTAGCATTTGAAGAAAGGCATTCCATTGTTCTAAATTGCGGCTGATATACATAATTACGCTCCCATTCCACACTATTAAACTAGTGCGGTTAGTATAGCCGATTCAATTCTTCTTGGCTAAAGATTTGTGGGTTTTCTTTATTTTGTAAAATTTGATAGTAAAAGTCATAAGTGACTACATTTTGCACATAACCACGAGTTTCGTAAAAAGGAATAGATGCGACAAATTCGTCTAATGCTAATTTTCCATTAGCGCGGCTTAACCATTTTTCTACTCTATTTGCCCCTGCATTGTAAGCTGCTGCAATCAATATTCGATTATTAGGATATTTTCCATTGAGTTCATTAAGGTGTGCGGTACCTAGCACAATATTATTCAATGGTTTGAATAAATCTTGTTCGCCTTGATAAGGTAGTTGATTATTCTCTGCAGTCAATTTTGCCGTGCTTGGCAGAAGTTGCATTAATCCCCTCGCATTTGCTGAAGATTGTGCCATTGGATTCCAAGCACTTTCTTGACGAGCGATTGCCATAGCAAAAGTTTTGCTGATATTTAAATTCTGTAATGCAGCATTGAAGTATTCAGGATAAGCATTTGGCAGACGAAGGGACAGGTAATCCCACGCTTTTGCAACAATAGAAGCATCAACAGCTAATTCAAACCACTGTTGGTTTTCAGCATATTCTGCAAGTTTTAGCTGAGTCGTGAAATCAGCATTATCAAGTAAAATTCGCCAACGTTGTTTGGCTAAACCATTTCGTCCAAGTTCTCTCAGCTCTCGAATCATGGCGAAAATTTGCTCGAAAGGAAGTTGTTCTGCCACAGTAAAACTTGGTGCTACTGGAAAATCAACTTTATACGCTTGCTTTAATTGTGCCGTAGCTAACATTGGATAGAATCCCCGCTCTTTTGAAAGTGCGGTTAGTTTTTCTATATTTTTTGATATATCTTGTTTGGCTTCCCAATAACGCCATTCTTGTTTTGCTTTTCCTTCAGCAGTAAGTGAATTAAGCCATGGAGAAAGGTCTGTCTTTTGCCAAATTGCCATTCGTAAACGGCGTTCGGTTAGATTATCAGTCTGTAATTGTCGGATTTGTTCATCACGCCATTTTTGAAAATCAGCGTTTCCATTATCAAAAAAACGATTTAAAAAGGCTATTTTCCACTGTTTGATTTCATCTTCTGAGAGCTGCCAAGTTTCAGCCCATTGTTGATAGAGCTCAAAATTTGGATTCTCTATTTGTTCCGATAATGTTTTTAGATAACGAAGAAAAGCATCGATTAATGCATTTTTATCTAAATTGCTAGGATTGCTGTTCTTTATAATCTCAGCAAGTTGTTTAGGATTTTCTACTTGATTTTGTTCTTTTTGATTCGTGTTATTTTCTTTGGCATTATCCGACGTTGCTGATGTTTGTTGTTCGTTTAAAGTGGATAGCTTTTGTAATAAGGCTTGAAATGCTGGTGTCACAAAAGGGTAATTTTGTTGCACTAATGCATTGAGTTCATTTATTGCTTGTTGTTTGCCTTGAATGTCATCATTTTTTAAAAAGGCAATTTTGCTTTCCCAAAAGCGTGCTAGCAAATCGTATTGCAAAGGATAGTCTTGCAATGAATCTATTAAGATTTTTGTGATATTTTGAGTCGCTTCAGAAAATTGTTGGTTTTTTACCGCACTTTTTAACAAACCTTCAACTTGCAAAAAGGTTTCACGTTGTTTTAAACGTGTTAAGTAGTCTTGATTCTGTATTGACGCCCAGTTTTGTTTTTCTTGCTCAAGATTGATGGATGCTGTTGCCGTGTTAGGTGAATCGGCAAAAGCAGAAAGAGCGGTCAAAATGCAGAGAGAAATTAAAGCGACTTTTTTCATGTTAGCTTATTAGAATTGAGGAGGGCTAAAATACTTTTTTAAATGGTTTTACAATAACATCACCATATACGCCAGCTTCTACATAAGGATCTTGTGCCGCCCAGTCTTTTGCTGCTTGTAAATTTGCGAATTGTGCAATGACGGTTGAACCAGTAAAACCAGCCTCTCCAGGATTTTCATCGTCAATAGCTGGATTGGGACCAGCCGTAAGTAAGCGATTTTCAGCTTGAAGTTGTTTTAAACGAGCTAAGTGCTGCTCGCGTACGGCAAGACGTTTTTCTAATGTATTTGGAATATCTTGAGCAAAAATCACATAGAACATCATTATTTTTCCTTCTATTAACAAGCGTTTTGTTCCGCCTCTAACTCTGCAATTGAGGCTAATGCTTTTTCTAATTCGTGGTTATTTTCACGAGGAATCATGCGTGAGCGACTATTATTATCTACCGCAACGAAAGTAAACACCGCATCAGTCACGCAATAGCGTTCACCAATTGGCTCACTTGCCACTTTTTTCACCCATACTTCTACTTTAATTTTAATGGAAGAACGTCCTATCTTTAGACATTGACCGTAGCAACAAACCACATCGCCCACAGAGATTGGTTTGATGAAATTCATGCTTTCAACCGCAACGGTAACTACGCGCCCATGTGCGATTTCTTTTGCTAAAATCGCACCGCCCATATCCATTTGAGACATGATCCAACCGCCGAAAATATCCCCGTTAGCATTGGTATCAGAAGGCATTGCTAAGGTTCTTAGTAATAGAATTCCTTTGGAATGGCGGCCATTTTTATCAGTAAAATTGGAAGACATTATTTTTCTCCATCTTTTGAATTTGAATCATCTTTAGGTAAATAGCGATAGATATAAGCGCCTGAAATAATGGTTGCAATCATCGTCATACCAATAATTCCGAAAGATTTGAAATCAACCCAAGCTTCTTCCGACATATTATGGCTGATATAAATATTCACCAACATACAAATAATAAAGAATACTGACCAACCGAGGTTAAGTGTATTCCAAGCCTTTTCGGGCAGTTGTAGCTCTTTACCAAGCAATTTCTTGATTAATGGGGTTTTAAATTGAAATTGTGCGACGAGCAAAACAATGGCAAACAAGGCATTGATAATTGTCACTTTCCATTGCAAATAGCGGATTTCATTAAAGTAGGCAGTTAAAAGTCCAAAAAAAACGACCGCACTTGCCATAATTTTTTGTTGTTTTTCAACGGTTCCGTATTTCCATTTTAAAATCACGATTTGTAAAATTGTTGTAACCACTAATACGATGGCTGCTTCACGTACACCACCGAGTTTATAAGTGACAAAAAATAAAATTAAAGGGATAAAGTCAAGGAGTTGTTTCATATTGATTAATCCTTCATAAATAAGCTGTAGAAACGATAAGTCACTACTAGCATAAAAATATTAAGTAATGCGGTGAAAATACCTATTACCATATCAAATATAGCGTTATTGGAAAATGCACTTAATTGGAAAATGAGAACTGGCACTAGAAAATAAACCAGTAGGGTATAAATAAACAATACGCCTTTTCGAGTATTTCCTTGCATCCAAATTTTTCGGATAGTTTGAGAAAGTGTATCTTGAGTTGAAAGATAATGTACTGCTGTTAAATTTAAACGGGCGAAGAACCAAACTCCAACAATCATCGCGATAAGTGACATAATAGAGGGCGATTTTTTTGTGAGTAACGCAGCAAAAGCTTCTCCAAGACCGAGTAACATTGGTGCAACCATTAATAGATCTAACAGAATTACGCCTGTAAAACGACGCAAGGTAAGTGAGAAGGTTTCACCTAAAGTGCGGTAATTTTGTAAGCTAATTTTATGGATTGAGGTTAATCCCCAAGCTGCAATAAAACTCGTTAAAATTTGAGTGATTGCAACTGAAAAGATAAAACCAGTGATATCTGTATTGGCGAGATTTAATACATCATTTTTATTTTCATCATTAACTGGAAAACTTAAAAGTGCACTCGCGCTTTGCACAATAAATAAAATTGCGACAAATTGCAGCATGAGTTTTTGTTGATTACGGAAGAAGTTCCAACTGTCTTGCAATACTTGTGTAAAGTTAATTTGCATGATTATCTCTCTATAAAAATGGTGGCGCAATTATACAAGGTTTGCTGATTATTGCATAAATATCGTTAGTGAGGTTGTGAATTCACGCTGAATTGAGTATATAAAACAAAAGTGGGCAAGAACGCCCACTTTTTTGTTATCTTTAGAGAGATTATTCGTATTATTTTTTCTTCGCGTATTTTAATGAGTCAATGGCTACCGCTAGAATAATAATGCTACCTTTAATGATGTATTGCCAGTAAGGGTTTACACCGATGTAAGTTAAACCGTAGTTGATAACTGTAAAGATGATAACCCCAGTGATTACACCAATTACTGTGCCGACACCACCTGCGAAGGATACGCCACCCACTACGCAAGCGGCGATAGCATCTAATTCATACATGAAACCTAGGTTGTTAGTTGCAGAACCGATACGACCAGCTTCGAGCATACCACCGAATGCATAGAACATACCTGCAATCATGTAGATGACAACTAAGTTTCGCGCAACGTTTACACCTGATACTTTCGCTGCTTCTGGGTTACCGCCGATAGCAAATACGTTTTTACCGAAACGAGTTTTGTTCCACATAATCCATACTAATAATGCTGCAATAGCTGCATAGATCGTGATATAAGAGAGTTTAAAACTACCAACTCGGAAGAATCCTTGAGCGAATGTTGAGAAATTTTCGCTAAAACCTGCGATTGGAGAACCACCCACAGCATCATAGTATAATGAGTTGAAACCATATACGATGATCATTGTGCCCATGGTTGCGATGAACGGCGTTACATTTAAGTAAGCAATAACTAAACCATTCACTAAACCAATTACTGCACCGATAGCACAAACTGCAAGAATTACTACAGGAATTGGAATTTCACCCATTTCAGGGAATACGCGGTTCATATTTTCCATTGATTGCAACATGGTTGCAGAGATAACCGCAGCCAAACCAACTTGACGACCGGCAGATAAGTCAGTCCCTTGTGTAATCAACAATCCGGCAACCCCCAGAGCAATAATTAAGCGCACAGAAGATTGGGTTAAGATGTTACTGAAGTTGATTAAATTTAAAAAGGTTGGATCTTGCGCAATAATAATACCGAGCAAAATCAGCAAGACAAAATAAATCGCATTTTGTTTTAATAAATCAAAGGATTTGTTTTTTTGTAAGGCACTCATGATTTGTTCCTTTTATCTTTATAAATATTTCGCAGCGAGTTGCAAGATTTCTTCTTGTGAAGTTTTTGCAGTTTCTACAATACCCGCCAATTTACCGTTACTCATCACTAAAATACGGTCAGTTACACCTAGTAATTCAGGCATTTCGGATGAAATCATAATAATGCCTTTATCTTTTTTAGCGAGTTCTTGAATGAGTTGGTAAATTTCAAATTTTGCCCCGATGTCGATACCACGAGTTGGCTCATCAAGCATCAGAATTTCAGGTTGAGTTAAAAGCCAACGACCGATAATGACCTTTTGTTGGTTACCGCCAGAAAGAGAACCAATTGTTGTTCTATGTGATGGCGTTTTAACATTCATTGAATCAATTACCCACTGGGTATCACTTTTCATTTTCTTCGTGCTAAGTAATTTCCATGGTGTGAGATAAGATTTCATATTTGAAATCAATGAGTTAAATTCAATGCTTAAATTAGAGTAAATACCAGTTGAACGACGCTCTTCAGTTACCAATGCAAAGCCATTATTAATCGCTTCAAGTGCGGTATGATTTTTCACGGTTTTTCCGTGTAACTTGATAGTTCCTTCGGTTAATTCACGTACGCCAAAAATAGCTTCAACGATATCAGTACGTTTCGCCCCCACAAGGCCTGCAATACCGAGAATTTCACCTTTTCGTAATTCAAAAGATACTTCTTGAATGGATGGTTGATTTTTAGCAGTAAGATTTTCCACCTGTAAAATTACTTCTTTTGGCGTGTTTGTTTTTTCAGGGAAACGCTGTGTTAATTCACGACCTACCATCATTCCGACAATTTGTTCCATGCTGGATTCTTTCACATTTACCGTGTTGATCCATTTACCGTCGCGTAAAATAGTAATTTCATCACAGATTTTGAAGATTTCATCCATTTTGTGAGAAATATAAATGATGCCGCAACCGCGTTGTTTTAATTTGTCGATAATTTTAAACAGATGCTCAACTTCTTTTTCAGAAAGGGAGGATGTTGGTTCATCCATGATTACAATTTTAGCGTTGTATGAAAACGCCTTCGCAATTTCGATCATCTGCATTTGAGAAACTGAAAGTTTGGCGACTTTTTCTTTAGGATCTACATCAATATCCAATTCATCAAAAATTGCTTTAGTATCACGGTACATTTTGGCGTGATCGACAAAAGGTCCTTTAAGTGGATAGCGCCCAAGCCACAAGTTATCCATTACGCTAGTTTGGCGTACGAGGTTGAGTTCTTGGTGCACCATTGAAATACCATTCTCAAGGGCTTCTTTAGATGTTTTAAAATTGACGGGTTGACCTAAGAAAAGGATTTCACCTTCATCTTTGGCATAAATACCGAATAAGCATTTTAGTAATGTAGATTTGCCCGCGCCGTTCTCACCCATTAAAGCATGAACAGAATGTGAACGAACCGTTAAGTTTGCGTTATCTAAGGCTTTTACGCCTGGAAAGGACTTGCAGACATTGGTCATTGTGAGCAGCACTTGGCTGTCTTGGCTTTGAGTTTGAGATGTCATATCCAACCTCGTTAAAAAGGGGAAGGGTAACTTCCCCTTAGATTACAACAAAAATTGATGAGAAATTATTTTAAGAAGTCGCCTAAGTTGTCTTTATCTACACCAACATAAGGGATACGTACAACACGATCTTTTAATTCCCATTTTGTGCCTTCAGTTGCTGCTTTGCCTTGTGCTAGGTTGTTAGATAATTGAACAACTGCTTTACCTTGGTTCACACCATCGTTTAACACAGTACCAGCAAGTTCACCTTTTTTGATGAGTTGTAATGCTTCTGGTAACGCATCGACACCGAAGATAGGTAGTTTTTTACCATGTGCTTTGGTTGCTTCTAATGCGCCTAATGCCATACCATCGTTATTAGAAATAATTACTTCAATGTCGTTAGCTTTAGAGCTAGATAACCAAGCATCTACTTTATCTTTCGCCATTGCAGCATCCCACATACCTGTATCAATAAATAATTGTTCAGTTTGGATACCTTTTGCATTAAGTTCTTCAACTACGAATTTTGTACGTGCTTCAGCATCTGGGTGACCTGGCTCACCTTTTAATAATACGAATTGGATTTTGCCATCTTTATTTAAGTCTAGAGCTGGATTCGCTTTCCATTGTTTTGCAATTAAATCCCCTTGAATTAAGCCTGATTCTTTTGGATCAGTACCTACATAGTAAGCGTGTTCATAAGAACCGATAGCTTTTGCACCAGGGTCTTTATTAAAGAATACAACAGGAATGTTATCTGGTTTTGCTTTGCTAATAATGGTTGGCGCTGCAGCTGGGTCAACTAAGTTAATTGCAAGAGCTTTCACACCTTTGGAAAGTAATACATCAACTTGGTCATTTTGAATTGATTGTGCATTTTGGGAGTCATTCATTAATAAGTTAATGCCACCAAGTGCTTTAGCTTCTTTGTCGATTTCTTTACGCATTAAAGACATGAAGTTGTCATCGTATTTGTAAATGGTTACACCAATTTTGTTACTTGCTGCGAAGCTAGAAGATGCTGCACCTAAACCGATAGCCAAAGCAACCGCACTTAATACTGCTGTTTTTTTCATAATAACGCTCCTATTTTGGAATGTTGATGTTAGAGATAAATATTGCATTACATTCTGCAATTGATGCCATATTAGCGAATAATCTGCTTAGAATCTGTGATCAAACTCACATAAATGAAAACGATTACATTAAAAATTCGGATTTGTGATCGCCATCACATTTTATGAGTGCGTTTATCTTCAAATTTAGATAGATTCCACAGAAAAACGACGTACTAATGTTGGGTTAAATTGAATTGTTGATGGCGTTCTCACCTCATTATCGACAAGACTTAATGCAAGGTTGGCTGCATAAGTTGCCATTAAATCAATAGGATAGCGAATGGTCGTCAATTTAGGAATTAAATAACGAGCAATTGGCATATCGTCAAAACCAATGATTGAAAATTGGCTTGGTACACTAATATTGTTTTCATTGAGAACTGAAATGGCTCCCGCAGCCATTGAATCGTTATAAGCTACAACTGCAGTGAGATCTTTGTTATAACTAAGCAAATCAATCATTGCTTTTTCACCCCCTTCGAAGTCTGGTGAATTGTGCGTTATGGCATGCTCAACAATTGGATAATTGTGATCTTTTAATGCAGTCAGATAACCATCTCGACGCTCAATTTCATCGAAAATAGCATGGTTAGATCCAATATATGCGATATGTTTATGACTACAACGGATAAGCATTTCCGTTGCTAAGTAGGTTCCCTTTTTATTATCTAAACTTACACAACGATTTTCATAGCCTTGAATCACTCGGTTGATAATCACCATTCCTGGTACTGTTTTCAAATAATGACTAAGTTCATCGTCAGATAACGCTTTTGAATGCACAACTAAACAACTACAACGCTTGCGAAGTAAAGTATCAATCGCTTCACGTTCCTTCTCTGCGTGGTGATAGCCAATACCAATCAAGATTGTTTTATGGTGTGCTTCTGCGACTTTATCTACGGCTTTCACTAAAATAGCAAAAAATGAGTCTGTTACATCGGTGACAATCACACCAATAGTATCGGTGTTTTGTATTGCAAGGGCTTTAGCATTTGCATCTGGCTGATAATTAAGTTGCTCAATTGCTTGTTTTACGACAAGGCGGGTGTCTTCACTCACTGAGGGATGCTGATTTACAACACGAGAAACAGTAGCAATAGATACATGGGCTAATTCGGCTACATCATGAATGGTGCTCATAGAATGCTCTCCATAACGAAATCACGTTTCTTATTATGTTCTTTCTAAATAAAATTGAAAGCGGTTACTTTCTGATTTGTAACCGAGATCACAAAAAACTTTCAGAGATTTTCCCATTATGTGATACTGATCACGGTTTATTTTTGTGAATTTGCTATCTTATGCGCAGTATTTTGTGTAATCGTTTACAATTTAGAAAGGGAGCCAATTATGAGTGATATTTTTGAACCAACCGAGCATCCACATCGTCGCTATAATCCATTAATTGATCAATGGGTTTTGGTATCACCACATCGTGCTAAACGTCCATGGCAAGGGCAACAAGAAAAAGTGAATGAAGAACAAAAACCAAGTTATGATCCAACTTGTTATCTTTGCCCGAGTAATAAGCGTATTACAGGTGAATTAAATCCCGATTATCGTAAACCTTATGTATTTAAAAATGATTTTTCTGCGCTTTTAGAAGATACGCCAGCCCCTGAAAAATCCTCCGATCCACTTTTCCAAAGTTCTCAAGCTTGTGGCGAAAGTCGCGTTATTTGTTTCTCTCCAGATCATAGTAAAACATTGCCATTATTGACCGCACTTGAGATTGAAGAAGTGATTAAAGTATGGCAAGCGCAACTTCGTGAACTTGGTGCAAAATACCAATGGGTGCAAATTTTTGAAAATAAAGGGGCGGCAATGGGGTGTTCTAACCCACATCCACATGGTCAAATTTGGGCGAATAGTTTCTTGCCAAATGAAGTTGCTCGTGAAGATCGCACACAACGCGATTATTTGTTAAAACATGGTTCAGTAATGCTAGTGGATTATGTGAAACGAGAATTGGAGTTAAAAGAACGTATTGTCGTTGAAACTGAACATTGGGTAGCTTTAGTGCCTTATTGGGCTGTTTGGCCATTTGAAACATTGCTTCTACCGAAAACTCATGTAAAACGTTTAATTGAATTAAGTGACGAACAATCAAAAGATCTTGCGGTTATTTTGAAAAAATTGACGACCAAATACGACAATCTATTTGAGACCTCTTTCCCATATTCAATGGGATTCCATGCCGCACCATTTAATGGCGAAGAGAACGAACATTGGCAGCTACATGCTCATTTTTATCCTCCTCTTTTACGCTCAGCAACCGTGCGCAAATTTATGGTGGGATATGAAATGTTAGGCGAAAGCCAACGCGATTTAACGGCGGAACAGGCAGCAGAGCGATTACGTGCTTTGAGTGAAATTCATTATAAAGAAAGAACTAAATAATATAGCCAGTCCCCCTCTTTACAAAAGAAGAGGCAGATCGAGTACAGATTTAATATAAAGGATAGAAATATGACCCCAATCCAAAATGCTCAACAAATTTTCAATAAACAGCATAAAAATTTGCCAGAAATTACCGTCTATGCGCCTGGCCGAGTTAATATCATCGGTGAACATACCGACTACAACGATGGCTTTGTTATGCCTTGTGCGATTAATTTTGGTACGGCCGTTTCTGGTACAAAACGAGATGATCATATTTGGAATGTTTATGCGGCGGATCTTGATGAAACTGATGAATTTTCTCTCAATGTTGAAATTCCTAAGAGTGAACACAAATGGGCTAATTATGTGCGTGGGGTTGTAAAATTTATCCAAGAACGTTACCCGCACTTTCAACAAGGTGCAAATTTAGTGATTTCTGGAAATGTGCCGCTTTCTTCTGGATTAAGTTCATCTGCAGCGTTAGAAGTTGCGGTGGGTAAATTCTGCCAACAACTTGGCGATTTACCACTTTCTCACACGGATATTGCATTGAATGGGCAAAAAGCGGAGAACCAATTTGTCGGTGCTAATTGTGGCAATATGGATCAGTTAATTTCCGCACTTGGGCAGGAAAATCACTTACTAATGATCGATTGCCGTAGTCTTGAAACCACTCCAACACCCGTGCCACAAGATGTCGCCGTTATTATTGTGAATTCAAACGTACCGCACGATTTAGTAACAGGCGAATACAATACTCGCCGTCAGCAATGTGAAGATGCGGCAAAATTTTTTGGAGTAAAAGCATTGCGTGATGTTTCAGTTGAACAATTCCAAAAAAGAGAAGCGGAATTGACCGCACTTTCTCCGTTAGCAGCAAAACGCGCTCGTCATGTCGTAACAGAAAATCAACGAGTACTCGATGCAGTGGAAGCATTGAAGAAGAATGATTTGACCCATTTAGGTGAGTTAATGGGGGAATCTCATGATTCAATGCGTGATGATTTTGAAATCACCGTGCCACAAATTGATTATTTAGTTGAATTGGCTCAACTTGTTATTGGCAAAAGTGGCGGTGCACGTATGACAGGCGGCGGTTTTGGTGGTTGTATTGTCGCACTTGCGCCGCATGATAAAGTCGATGCGGTTCGTAAAATTATTGCGGATAATTACGAGAACACGACTGGTTTAAAAGAAACTTTTTATGTATGCACTGCATCACAAGGTGTTCGAGTGATTTAAGAGAAAATGATGTTAGAACAAACCACTTTTAATACGCCTGATGGTGCACCTTATCAGCTTGTAACCCTGCAAAATGAAAATGGGATGCGTGTTCAATTTATGGATTGGGGCGCAACGTGGCTTTCTTGTAAAGTGCCAGTAAATGGCACTTTACGCGAGGTTTTATTGGGTTGTAAGGTAGAGGACTATCCCACTCATCAAAGCTATTTAGGCGCAAGTGTAGGGCGTTATGCAAATCGTATTGCAAATGCACAATTTGAATTGAATGGTGAACTCATTAAATTGAGAAGTAATCAAGGTAAACATCAGCTTCATGGAGGAGAGGGCTTTGATAAACGCCGTTGGAAAATTCAAGAGTGCGGTGAGAATTTTGTGTGTTTTTCATTACATTCAGAGGATGGTGATCAAGGTTTTCCTGGTAATGTGGATGTGTCTGTAACCTATACGCTAACAGATGATAATAGCGTAAAAATTGAATATGCAGGGATGAGTGATAAGGATACCGCATTGAACCTAACGAATCATGCCTATTTCAATTTAGAAAATGCAGAGCAAGGCAGTGACGTGCGTGAACATACATTACGTTTAAATGCTGATTTTTATCTGCCTGTAGATAATGAGGGGATTCCTAATTCACCATTAAAGCACGTGGTGAATACAAGTTTTGACTTCCGTATTGCTAAACCCATCAAACAAGATTTTTTACAAGGGGATCAGCAAGTAACAAAAGGTTACGATCATTCTTTTATTGTCAATAAAGCTTGGCAAAAGCCTTGCGTGTTATTGACTTCTCCAACTGGTGATTTAAGTTTGGAAGTAAGAACCTCGCAAGCCGCATTGCAGGTTTATACGGGCAATTATCTTGTAGGCACGCCAACGAGAAATGGCGGAAAATATGCCGATTTTTCTGGCGTAGCACTGGAAACTCAATGTTTACCCGACACCCCAAATCATCCTGAATGGCAAAATTACGGCGGAATTCAAAAAGCAGGCGAGCGATATTACCAATGGACGGAGTTTAAGTTCTTATTGATCTCTGGTTAACTGTGTTCGGTTTGTTAGCGATAACGTGATGTCAATCACTTAAGCATAAAGAAATTTTGAAAAAATAGTACACTCAGATATAATTGATAATGTTTATCAATTATATCTGGGGTTTATTTATGAAAAAAACAAAGCTTGCTACATTAGTAGCGTTTTTTTGTACATCTCCGATAGTGTTTGCTCAAGAACAGGCTGCACTTTCTCATAACTCACCGCAAGAAAGGTTGAATGAAATTGTTGTGAGTGATTCAAATATTAGCGATGCATTGGTGAATACATCGGTAAGCCATCAACAAATTTTCTTAAAACAGTCACGTGATGTAAAAGATGTTTTTGCAGGAAAAATGGATGTTAATGTCAGCCAATTGCAAGGTGCACGCTCCGGCGGAGAAGGTGTAAACATTCGAGGCTTACAAGCTAACCGAGTCACTACAACAATAGATGATATTCCTTTACCAGAAGCGCAAGAAGCGAAACATTTTATTTCTTATGGCTCAGAATTTGGTCGTACAGATTACATTGATGTAAGTGCTTTACGTAGTGCGGATGTTCGTTATGCTGGTTCAGCTAATAGCCTTTCTGGTAGTGTTAATTTTACAACGATAGAACCTTCAGATTTATTAAAAGGTCGTCATTTAGGTGGTGTTGTAGGAACTGGTTATAACAGTGTTGATCGTTCAGTTTATGGTAGTGCTGGAGGCGCAGTCAAAGCTGGAGATTATGAAGGCATGGTAATGCTAACTCAACGAAAAGGGAATGAAACTAAAAACCAAGGTAAAAATAATAGTCTTGGGGAAACACGCACAACACCAAATCCAACGGATACTAAAAATACTTATCTATTAACTAAGCACTATTATCAACTAGATGATAAGAATAAGTTAGGATTTATTTTTGAACATCAACATAAGAACATTAATAAAGATTTACTTTCTTTCAATAATTCTAACATTGATATGCGTACAGGAACGCAGATCACAGGTTATACGCAGGATAAAGTAACTAGAGATCGTTTTTCGTTAAGTCACGAATACAATAACGAAAAAGGCTGGTTGCAATATGCAAAAACACAAGTTTTTTATCAAGACGCCAAAACTGAAAACTATCGTTATCGTTTAGGTACGCGAAGCTATCGTCAAGAAAATACTAAATTTAGTGATAAAAGCTATGGCCTTGTAAGTAATTTAATTTCTGTAATTGATGGAAATATTCCTCAAGTGTTACGCTATGGTTTATCTTATGTGCATAATAAGGCGAGTGATGATATTCATCTTGTCAGACCTGCTTATAATCAAATCACTAATTTGTACCCAATGGCAGATATGAAACAGGATAAGTTCAGTGGTTATTTAGAAGATGAAATGGTGTTTGGTGATTTCGTTATTACACCACAAATTGGGCTTGTACATTATCGGGTAAAACCAATATCTAATAATAATCGAGTTGCTGAATTGCAGGCTCGTAAGCAATCTGAAACCCAATTTACTCCAAAAATTAGCTTGGAATATCGTTTATCTGATAACTTTACTCCTTATTTGCAATATTCTCGCGGTGTTAGAACGCCATCAACACAACAGTTAAGCTCGTATTTCTTTGAAAGTGTTATCTATCCTATTCCAGGGCGCGGTACACAAACGGTAAATGTCGCAGTAGTAGGTAATCCTAATTTGAAATCAGAAACGGCAGATAATTTTGAGGTTGGTGTAAAAGGTAAAACATCAGAGATTAATTATTTAGTGACTGGTTATTACAACCGCTATCATAATTTTATTGATTGGGTTGCCAAACCAACGAATGGTTACACCAGCTTTATTCAATATGATAATCTTGATAAAGCTAAGGTATATGGTGTCACAGCTGATATGAAATGGAATTTTTATGATGATTTTTATACTATTGCAGGTATTTCATATTCACGTGGTAAAGCTGAAAATAATGGTATAAAAACACCAATAAATAGTATTCAGCCAATGAAAACAAAATTAGGTTTTGGTTATGAAGGAGAATCTTTTGGAGCTAATATCCAATGGACATACAACAGAGGTAAATCAGATAAAGATATTGAACAATCATCTGCTTATCTATACAACCCAACAGGTGGATATTCTTTATTTGATTTAGGAGCTTATTGGAAACCAACCAAAAACTTAATGTTTACAGCTAATGTAAATAATCTGTTTGATAAAAAATATTGGAATTGGAATGATATTTCTTACCTTGCCTTGTTAAGTAAGGCAACGCAAGATCAAGGAAGACCTTCATCAACTATTCCAATGGCTATTACATCAGCCAATGCGGATCGTTATAGCGCGCCAGGACGTAATTTCAATATTGGCGTACGTTATGAGTTCTAACTAAAATCTTGATGAAATTAACCGCACTTTAGGTTCAAACCTAATGTGCGGTTATTTTTATTGATTTTCGCCTTTTCGCTTTTTGCGATTTTTTCCAAAATATGATACTTTTTCGCCGTCAATAAGACATCAACTACAAACCAATATGAACGACGAACAGCAAAATTCAAACCAATTTGAAAATACGAAAAAAACATTTTTCCAATCTTTATTTGGTCGCTTTTTTCAAGGTGAACTAAAAAATCGTGAAGAACTCGTGGAAGTGATTCGCGATTCAGAACAAAACGATTTAATTGATCAAAATACGCGTGAAATGATTGAAGGCGTGATGGAAATCGCGGAGCTTCGTGTTCGCGATATTATGATTCCTCGTTCACAAATTATTTTTATTGAAGATCAACAAGATTTAAATACTTGTTTAAACACAATTATTGAATCCGCTCATTCTCGTTTTCCTGTGATTGCCGATGCGGATGATCGCGATAATATCGTAGGTATTTTGCATGCGAAAGATTTATTGAAATTTTTACGTGAAGATGCCGAAGAGTTTGATTTATCTTCATTATTACGTCCAGTAGTGATTGTTCCAGAAAGCAAAAGAGTCGATCGTATGTTGAAAGATTTCCGCTCTGAGCGTTTCCATATGGCTATTGTGGTGGATGAATTTGGTGCGGTATCAGGCCTTGTTACCATTGAAGATATACTGGAACAAATTGTTGGCGATATTGAAGATGAATTTGATGAAGAAGAGGTTGCGGATATTCGTCAGCTTTCTCGTCATACTTATGCTGTGCGTGCGCTTACAGATATTGATGATTTCAATGCGCAATTTAATACGGATTTTGATGATGAAGAAGTGGATACCATTGGAGGGCTAATTATGCAAACTTTTGGTTATTTACCAAAACGTGGTGAAGAAATTACGTTGAAAAATCTTCAATTTAAAGTCACCTCGGCAGATAGTCGCCGATTGATTCAACTTCGAGTTACTGTGCCAGATGAACATTTGGCAGAAATGGATGATGTGGAAGAAAAAGCCGAATAGCATTTAATCATCCTCAATGATGGCGCGCGTTTTCTAACGCGTGCTTTTTATTTACTTGAAATGGAATTTCAAATTTCAACACAAAGACGCTCGTGAGGGCGTGCAAAATATAATTGAATTTATGAATAAATATTTTACTTATCTTATTGCGATTATATCTGGTTTAGTTGGTGTTTTTGCCTTCTCGCCATTTGATTATTGGCCTTTAGCCTATGTTTCTTTACTCGGTTTACTTTATGTCGCTAAAAACCCTAAAAAATCCACCGCACTTTTAGCGACGTTTTTGTGGTCGATGGGATTTTTCTGCTTTGGGGTGAGTTGGCTTAATGTCAGTATTCACCAATTTGGTGGCGCGTCTTTAGGTGTAAGCTATTTCCTTGTCGGTTTACTTGCGGCTTATCTTGCTCTATACCCGATGCTCTTTACCTATTTGGTTCAGCGTTTCAACGTTCAAAGTGCGGTAATTTTCGCCGTGATTTGGACATTGACAGAATTTTTACGAGGTTGGATTTTTACCGGTTTTCCTTGGCTTCAGTTTGGTTATACACAAATTGACAGCCCATTTTATGGCATCGCCCCGATTTTTGGGGTAACAGGATTAACGTTCTTTACCGTTTGGGCAAGTGCGGTAATTTTTAATCTCGTTTCGTCTTTGTTTAAAACGAAAAATCTTAAATTAGTCTTGGCGAACGTTTTTTTATTGATCATTGTGGGGGGATTAAGTGCTTATTTATCCCGAATTCACTTTGTAAAAGCTGTTGAAGATAAGGCAATTTCAGTCACGCTTGCACAAGGAAATATTGAACAAAATCTAAAATGGGATCCAGCTTATTTCTATTCTACTTTGGCGATTTATCAAAAATTAATCGCAGAAAATCTTGGTAAAACAGATTTAATTATTTTGCCTGAATCAGCGTTGCCAACTCTTGAAAATGCGATTACGCCATTTTTTGAAGGATTAGATCGTGCAGCTAAAGAAACGAAAACGGAGATAATGGTTGGAACGGTATTCCAAGATACGAAATCTGGTAAGTTGCTTAATTCTATTATGACCGCTGGAAACCCAGACTTTCCTTATCAGCCAGATACGTCAAATCGTTATAGTAAGCATCATCTCGTGCCTTTCGGTGAATATGTTCCGCTAGAAAGTATTTTGCGACCACTTAATTCAGTGTTTAATTTGCCGATGTCTGCATTTCAAAGCGGGGACGCGATTCAGCCATCTTTAATGGCAAAAAAACGCGCTTTTTCGCCAGCAATTTGCTATGAGATTATTTTCGGTGAACAAGTGCGACAAAATTTGAAACAAGATACGGATTATTTGCTCACAATTTCTAATGATGCCTGGTTTGGTGATTCAATTGGGCCTTGGCAACATTTACAGATGGCAAGAATGCGCGCTTTAGAATTGGGTAAACCGCTTATTCGTGCAACGAATACGGGGATTTCAGTGTTTGTTGATGCTCAAGGTAAGGTGTTAGCGCAGGCACCGCAGTTTATTGAAACAACGTTGACGCATAAAATTGCACCTGCGGAAGGCAAAACCCCTTATTCTGTGCTAGGAAATATGCCTTTATATGGTTTGTCATTGTTGTTTTTAGTATTACACGGCATGATGGCGTTTGTTCGTCGTAAGATGAACCTTTCACAAAAACTCTAGTCAAAACGACCGCACTTTTTATTTATAAACGAGATTTTAATGAATCAAAATCTAATTGAAGTTAAGAATCTCACCTTTAAACGCGGTGAACGCGTGATTTACGATAACCTGAATTTGCAAGTCAAAAAGGGAAAAATCACTGCGATCATGGGGCCGTCGGGGATTGGAAAAACCACCTTACTTAAATTGATCGGTGGGCAGCTAATACCAGAACAAGGTGAAATTTTGTTTGATGGACAAGATATTTGTCGTCTATCTAATAGTGAACTGTATGAAGTACGCAAGCGGATGGGGATGTTATTCCAATCCGGCGCGCTTTTTACGGATATTTCTACTTTTGATAATGTCGCCTTTCCAATTCGTGAACATACGCATTTGCCTGAAAGTTTAATTCGACAAATCGTATTGATGAAATTGGAAGCTGTTGGGTTGCGAGGTGCTGCCGCATTGATGCCTTCAGAACTTTCTGGTGGTATGGCTCGTCGAGCTGCATTAGCACGCGCTATTGCACTTGACCCTGATTTAATTATGTTTGATGAGCCATTTACTGGGCAAGATCCAATCAGTATGGGCGTAATTTTAAGCTTGATTAAACGATTAAATGAAGCGTTAAATCTGACTTCTATCGTCGTGTCGCACGATGTGGAGGAAGTATTGAGTATTGCAGATTATGCCTATATTATTGCAGACCAAAAAGTCATCGCAGAAGGAACATCTGAGCAGCTTTTACAGAGCCAAGATCCGCGCGTGGTGCAATTCTTAAAAGGTGAATCTGATGGCCCTGTGCGCTTTAAGTACCCAGCGCAAGATTATGTGAAGGAATTGTTTGAATGATCGTCAATTTTATTTCTGCTATGGGAAAACAGGTGATCGACTTTTTCCGTGCCTTAGGGCGAGCAGGCTTTATGTTATTTGGCGCATTGATCGGCAAGCCACAAATTCGTAAGCATTTTCCTTTGCTAGTGAAGCAAATGCATGTTTTAGGTGTCCAATCGTTACTCATTATTTTGTTGTCCGGCTTATTTATTGGAATGGTATTAGGACTACAAGGTTATGTCGTGTTAGTCGATTTTTCTGCTGAAACAAGTTTAGGGCAGCTTGTGGCGCTTTCTCTTTTGCGAGAATTAGGGCCTGTTGTTACCGCACTTTTATTTGCTGGTCGAGCAGGTTCTGCATTGACGGCTGAAATAGGTTTAATGAAAGCCACTGAACAACTTTCTAGTCTTGAAATGATGGCTGTTGATCCTTTACGTCGAGTGATTGCACCTCGTTTTTGGGCAGGAGTTATTTCCATGCCAATTTTGTCAATCTTGTTTATCGCAATTGGTATTTGGGGTGGTTCCTTAGTTGGTGTGGATTGGAAAGGTGTTGATTCAGGTAGCTTTTGGTCTGTGATGCAAAATTCCGTGAGTTGGAGCTATGATATTTTAAATGGCTTTATTAAAGCGATTTTCTTTGCTGTAGCCGTGACTTGGATTGCGCTTTTTAATGGTTATGATTGTATGCCAACATCAGAAGGTATCAGCCAAGCTACAACACGAACAGTTGTTCATGCCTCTCTTGTTGTTCTAGGATTAGATTTTATTTTAACTGCTATTATGTTTGGAGCAGGTTAAGGATTTTTTATGAGACAAACAATTAAATATGAATTTTGGGTAGGGTTATTTTTATTACTTGGTATTGGCGCCTTAGTTTTTTTAGGTTTACGCGTAGCCAACGTACAAGGTTTTGGTGAGACGAAATCTTATACTGTGACGGCAACTTTTGATAATATTGGTGGACTTAAAGTACGTGCACCATTAAAAGTTGGTGGAGTGGTTATTGGGCGCGTGAGCGGTATTACACTTGATGAAAAAAGCTATTTACCAAAAGTCAGTATCGCAATTAATCAGGAATATAATGAAATCCCAGAAAACAGTTCTTTATCAATTAAGACATCTGGCTTATTGGGTGAGCAATATATTGCATTAACAATGGGATTTGATGATGGTGAATCGGCTATGCTTAAAGAGGGTAGCCAAATTCAAGACACAAAATCTGCTATGGTGTTGGAGGATTTAATCGGCCAATTCCTTTACGGCGATAAAAAATCTGATGGTAACAGTGAAAAGACTGAGCCTACAGGGCAATAACAACTAACATTTATTTAGGAGATTTATGATGAAATTTTTCCAAGTGAAAAAATGGTTTGCAATTTTAACCTTAGTATTTACCGCACTTTTTGCTGCTGGTACTGCTATGGCTGAAACAAGCCCTTATATATTGATGCAACAAGCGTCAGATAAATTGTTTTCTGATATTCAGGCAAATCAAAGCCAGATTAAAAAGAATCCAAATTATCTACGTACTATCGTTCGTAATGATTTGCTGCCTTATGTTCAAGTCAATTATGCAGGTTCTTTAGTTTTAGGTTCTCATTTCAAATCTACTACACCTGAACAACGTGAAAAATTCTTTAAAGCTTTTGGTGATTTTATTGAACAAGCTTATGCACAAGTATTAACGGCATATTCAAATCAACAAATCCAGATCGAGCCAGAAAAAGCATTAGGCGATAAAAACTTAGTAAATATTCGTGTGAATATCATTCAAGTTAATGGAGCTGCGCCAATTAAATTAGATTTTAAATGGCGTAAAAATAGTAAAACTGGCGAATGGCAAGCTTATGACATGGTTGCTGAGGGCGTGAGCATGGTTGTGACAAAACAACAAGAATGGAGTGGTATCTTACGTCAACATGGCATTGATGCATTAACTGCACAAGTACAAAAATCAGCAGCCCAACCTGTAACATTAAGCAAATAATCTTGTTGCCATGTTAAATTGGGATTTAAAGAAAAATGATGATAAGATAGCGCTCCTTTTGTCAGGGGAGCTATCTCGCAACACGTTGTTGCCTATGTGGCAGCAACGTGATGTTTTTTTATCAGCTAATGCGCTGGATAAAAAAGTTGTTGAATGGGATTTGTCTGGTATTCAACATATTGATTCAGCAGGTTTTGCAGCTCTTTGTGATTTTTTACAAGAGTGTCAAAAGCTTAACAAAACAGTGCGATTAGTTTATCCACCAAAACAATTATTAACCCTTGCAGATCTTGTTGGTTTGTCTGATTGGATCGCAAATTTTACAGATCTTAATTAAACGGAAATTTGATGGAACTTCAAGAAATTGAACGAATTTTAAAAGATGCGCTAAACGTAGAAGAGGTTTATGCTCAAGGTGAAAATGCGCATTTTGGCGTGATTGTAGTGAGTGATGAAATTGCTGCACTTTCTCGCGTAAAACAACAACAAACAATTTATGCTCCGTTAATGGCTTATTTTACTACTGGCGAAATTCACGCGTTAACAATTAAAACTTATACCACTGAAAAGTGGAAACGTGATCGTGCATTAAACCAACTTAATTAAGGATTCAAAAAATGGAAAAATTTCGTGTTTATGGGCAATCTCGTTTAAGTGGAACCGTGAATATTTCAGGTGCAAAAAATGCCGCACTTCCAATTCTTTTTGCCGCTATTTTGGCAACAGAACCCGTTAAACTCACGAATGTTCCTGCACTTAAAGATATTGAAACCACTTTGAAAATTTTACGTAAATTAGGCGTGGTGGTAGATCGTGATGAAACTGGTGCAGTTTTATTAGATGCATCGAATATTGATCATTTCACTGCCCCTTATGAATTGGTTAAAACCATGCGTGCTTCAATTTGGGCATTGGCGCCTTTGGTTGCTCGTTTTCATCAAGGCCAAGTATCGTTACCTGGTGGTTGCTCTATCGGTGCTCGTCCAGTTGATCTCCATATTAGTGGTTTAGAAAAATTAGGCGCTGACATCGTTCTCGAAGAGGGATATGTAAAAGCACAAGTATTAGATCGTCTTGTGGGCACTCGCATTGTCATGGAAAAAGTGAGCGTAGGTGCAACTTTATCTATTATGATGGCAGCAACGCTTGCGAAAGGAACCACTGTGATTGAAAACGCGGCTCGTGAGCCTGAAATTGTAGATACCGCTGACTTCCTTAATAAAATGGGTGCGAAAATATCTGGTGCAGGTTCTGATCACATTACGATTGAAGGTGTTGCACGTTTAACTGGTTGTGAGCATAGTGTCGTGCCAGATCGTATTGAAACGGGTACATTCTTAATTGCCGCAGCAATTTCGGGCGGTCGTGTTGTTTGTCAAAATACTAAGGCTGATACCTTAGATGCAGTGATTGATAAACTTCGTGAAGCTGGCGCTCAAGTTGATGTTACTGAGAATAGTATCACTTTAGATATGCTTGGAAATCGCCCTAAAGCAGTGAATATTCGCACTGCGCCACATCCAGGTTTCCCTACTGATATGCAGGCTCAATTCACCTTATTAAATATGGTGGCAGAGGGCACAAGTATTATTACTGAAACGATTTTTGAAAATCGTTTTATGCATATTCCTGAATTAATTCGCATGGGCGGAAAAGCAGAAATTGAAGGGAATACTGCGGTATGTCACGGTGTTGAACAGTTATCTGGCGCCGAAGTAATGGCGACAGATTTACGCGCATCAATCAGTTTAGTTCTTGCAGGTTGTATCGCAACAGGTGAGACTGTTGTAGATCGTATTTATCATATCGATCGTGGTTATGAGCATATCGAAGATAAATTACAAGGCCTAGGTGCGAAAATTGAGCGTTTTTCTGGAAGTGATGAAGCGTAATTAGGTACGCTACTTTTCTATTAGAAATTACAAGTTTATTTATAATCTTAAATTTCTATTAATGCCTTTCTTTAGAAAGGCATTTTTTTACTGAAATTTTATAAGAGTAGATTGAACACATTGTTTAGAAACCTGTTTTTCTATAAGAAAGTGCGGTAGATTACTTTTTTATTTTGATAGTAATCAGTCATATCGCTTTTTTATAACTAAAATTTATAAACTATAAATAAATAATCTTGTTTTTTCATAAGTTTGGTTTTTATAATCATGCTTAGACAAACACAACACAAGGAAGAAAAAATGAAAAAATTACTTTTTACAACCGCACTTTTAAGCGCTGGTATTGCTTTCTCAACATTTTCTCACGCTGGTGAAATTGCTGACCGCGTTGAAAAAACTAAAACTTTATTAGTGGGAACTGAGGGTACTTATGCGCCATTTACTTTTCATGGTAAAGACGGCAAGTTGACCGGTTTTGATGTAGAAATCATTGAGAAAGTGGCAGAAAAATTAGGTTTGAAAATTGAATTTAAAGAAACTGCTTGGGATGGAATGTATGCAGGTTTGAATGCGAAACGATTCGATGTTATTGCAAACCAAACGAATCCAAGTCCAGAGCGCTTAAAAAAATATGATTATTCTGCTCCTTATAATTATTCTGCTGGCGTTATTGTGACTAAAGAAAATAATAACAGCATTAAGACTTTCTCTGATTTAAAAGGTAAAAAATCAGCTCAATCAGCAACGAGTAACTGGAGCAAAGATGCTCGTGATAATGGTGCGATTATTGTGACAATAGATAGCCTTGCGCAAAATCTTGAAGCAGTCAAACAAGAGCGTGTTGATGCAACAGTGAATGATAAATTAGCTGTGCTTGATTATTTCAAAAAACAACCAAATGCAGGTTTAAAAATTGCTGTTGAGAGCGATAAGAAAATTCCAACAGGTTTTGCATTTTTGAAAGGTGAAGAAGAACTGATTGCAAAAGTGAATAAAGCACTAGATGAACTACGCCAAGACGGTACATTAAAACAACTTTCAATTAAATGGTTTGGTGATGACATTACTCAATAATTTGTTAGCGAGTCTTCCATTTATGAGTGCAGAACGAGCTGATTATGTAATCAGCTCGTTTTGGCCTATGTTGGAAGGCGCAATTTTATATACGATTCCCTTAGCCGTTATTTCCTTTTTTTGTGGTTTATTTATTGCGGTAATTGTTGCCGTAATTTGTACGCTTCCTCATCCAAATTTTATGACTAAACTTTTGCAAAGTATTTGTCGCGCTTATATTTCTATTATTCGTGGTACGCCAATGCTTGTGCAGATTTTTATTATTTTCTATGGATTGCCTGAAGTCGGCATTAAACTCGAGCCTTTCCCAACTGCAATTATTGCCTTCTCAGTCAATATCGGTGCTTATGCTGCAGAAACAGTACGTGCATCAATTATTGCGATCCCAAAAGGTCAGTGGGAGGCTTCTTATGCTATTGGAATGAATTATCAACAGGCATTTATTCGCACGATTATGCCACAGGCATTACGCATTTCCGTGCCATCGCTTTCTAACACTTTTATTAGTACGGTGAAAGATACCTCTTTGGCTTCCTTAGTATGGATTGCAGAACTCTTTCGTGTCGCACAAAATATTACAGCTGAGAATTATGAGTTTATCTTGATTTATAGTGAGGCTGCATTAATTTATTGGGTTTTCTGCCTTGTGTTATCTATTGGTCAAATGCGTTTAGAAAAACGTCTTTCTCGTCACTTGTAAGGATTGTCTATGTTAAAAGTAAGTAATATTCAGAAAAACTTTAATGGCAATCATGTGTTAAAAGGCATTGATTTTGAAATTAATAAAGGTGAAGTGGTCGCAATTTTAGGACCTTCTGGTTCTGGAAAAACCACCTTTTTACGTTGCTTAAACTTGCTTGAGAGACCAGAGCAAGGCATTTTGGAATTTACTGATGGTAGTCTAAAAATTGATTTTAGCCATAAAATTAGTAAAGCAGATGAATTGAAGTTGCGCCGACGTTCATCAATGGTATTTCAACAATATAATTTATTTCCTCATCGTTCCGCCCTTGAAAATATCATGGAAGGAATGGTTGTCGTGCAAAAACAAGACAAGAGTCAGGCTAGAGAAAAGGCTCTTAGCTTGTTAGAGAAGGTGGGACTAAAAAATAAAGCGGATTTATTTCCATCCCAACTTTCTGGCGGTCAGCAACAGCGAGTCGGGATCGCCCGGGCCCTTGCGGTAAAACCTGATATTATTTTATTAGATGAACCTACATCGGCGTTAGATCCCGAATTGGTTGGAGAGGTGTTACAAACACTAAAAATGCTCGCTCAAGAAGGCTGGACAATGATTATTGTTACTCATGAAATGCAGTTTGCGAAAGATGTTGCGGATCGTGTAATTTTGATGGCGGATGGGCATATTGTAGAACAAAATACAGCAGATAAATTCTTTTCTTGCCCACAACACGAGCGGACTAAACAGTTCTTATTACAAGCCAAAATATCACTTGATCCAGATTATTGTATTTAAAGTGCGGTAAATTTTTAGAGAGTTTTCTAAATAATGGATTATTTTAGGATTTAATCAAAATGTGATGAATTTCACAAGTTGAGAATTAAATATTTCTGATATCTTTACATTATCAACGCACAATGCAAGAATGCTCGTATTCAAATTTAAGTCAACAGGAGTAAATAATGACTTTGGCAGAACGTCTAAAACAAGAATTTGTTTCTGGTTGGAAACCTTTTGAGGTAGTTTGGCTTGCGCTTTTCATTATTGCGCAGATATGGGCTTATGTACAAGCGCCAGATTCCTGGTTAGCAATGATTTCTGGTATTTCCGGTATTTTGTGTGTGGTATTGGTAAGTAAAGGCAAAATTAGTAATTATTTCTTTGGATTAATTTTTGCTTACACTTATTTTTATGTCGCTTGGGGATCAAATTTCTTAGGCGAAATGAATACCGTACTCTATGTATATTTGCCATCTCAATTTATTGGTTACTTCATGTGGAAAGCCAATATGCAAAATAGTGATGGTGGAGAAAGTGTGATTGCCAAAGCTTTAACTATTAAAGGATGGATGACATTAATCGTTGTGACTACGGTTGGTACTTTGCTTTTTGTTCAAGCATTACAAGCGGCTGGTGGTAGTTCAACAGGTTTAGATGGTCTAACCACAATTATTACGGTTGCTGCACAGATTTTAATGATTTTGCGCTATCGTGAACAGTGGTTGTTATGGATTGCTTTAAATATCCTTTCTATTTTCTTATGGGCAGAAACACCAGCCATGTACTTAATGTACTCAGCCTACTTACTTAACTCGTTGTACGGTTATTATAACTGGACGAAATTGGTTAAATGTAGCTAAACATACTTAAGCAAAATTAGAAACAAAAAAGAGCGGTAATTTACCGCTCTTTTTTTCTTTGCTTTAAGATTAACGCATAGTCACGAATTCTTCTGAACCCGTTGGGTGAATAGCCACTGTGTTATCAAAATCAGCTTTTGTTGCGCCCATTTTGATTGCTACAGCAAATCCTTGAATCATTTCATCTACACCAAAACCAATGCCATGTAAACCCACAACTTTTTCATCTTTACCCACACAAACTAATTTCATTTTGCACGGTTGGCGATGTTGAGTTACCGCAGTGTACATTGCAGTGAAAGAGGATTTATATATCTTAACATTTTCAGCTCCATATTGTTCGATAGCTTGAGGTTCAGTTAAACCTACAGTGCCGATTGGTGGATGGCTGAATACAACGGTTGGAACCAAATTGTAATCTAAATGTTCAGTCGGTTTATTATTGAATAAACGCTCAGAAAGGCGGCGACCCGCTGCAACTGCAACCGGTGTTAATTCAATGCCGTTTTCGATAATATCGCCTACTGCATAAATGCCTTTCACATTAGTATTTTGATATTTATCTACTTTGACATAGCCGCGTTCATTCGTTTCTACGCCAGCATTTTCTAAGCCAATTTTATCTGTCGCTGGAACACGACCTGCCGCCCAAATAACACAGTCCACAGTAACATCAGATTGACCATCACATTTTACTGTAAGTGAACCATCTGCATTTTTAACAATCTCAGATGGTGTGGAATTGGTATGTAATTGAATTCCATCTTGCGCAAGTACTTCCACTAATGTTTCTACGATTAATGGATCTTGATTACGCATTGGCGCATGGCGACGCACTAATAAATGCGTTTCCACGCCTAGGCTGTTTAATACACCAGAAAGTTCAACGGCAATATAGCCTGCACCAATAACAGCAGCGCGTTTTGGTAATTCTGTTAATGCAAAGAAACCATCTGAATCAATGCCATACTCTTGTCCTTTAATGTTTGGACGATATGGGCGACCACCTGTTGCGATTAAAATATGATCTGCGGTTACTTGCTCTTTTGTACCATCAGTAAGTGTTACTTCAATAGTATGCGCATCGACAAATTTTCCGAAACCGTTAATTACATCAATGTTATTTTTTGCTAATACATTGTTATAAGATGTATGAATACGACCGATATAGGCTTGGCGACTTTCAATCAGTTTTGAAAAATCAAATTTTTTCACTTCAACATCAAAACCATAATCTGGTGCATAATTGTTAATTGCTTCTGCAATGTGTGCACCATAAAACATTACTTTTTTAGGTACGCAACCTACATTTACACAAGTACCGCCAAGATGTTTTGCTTCAATGATTGCGCATTTTTTTCCATAGCTTGCAGCACGATTTAGAGATGCAATACCGCCACTGCCACCGCCAATAGCGATGTAATCATAATGTTTAGTCATAGTTTGATCCTTTTTTGAACTCAAAAATTTTCCGTATTTTGCCTAATTTTTATAAAGAATGCTATAAATTGATGTGATTGGTTTTATGAATATTTTTATTCTTTTGAATAGATGATTAGCTTTAGATGATTTTATATGAAAAGTAGTATGTAGAATAAAATGATATCATAAAAAATGAGGGAGGTTATATTAACCTTCCTCACTTAATAGATATCTAATTAGCTATGCGATTAATTAGCATATTGGTTAATAGCCGCGGATACTTCTTGATCTTGATAAATGTTATTCACAATATCGTTAAATGTTTGAGACAGAACTTTTTGAATTTCGTCATTATCCGCGTTTAATGCGCCTTCTTGTGAACGAGTAGCATTAAATGCTTTGTTATATGAACCTTTTGCGCCTTGAACATAAACAGTTGCTTGAATTTTGGTATTAAGTTTATAACGAAGATTACCTTGTTCTACTTGCGTAGCAAATTCACGTACATCCACAGTTACCCCGGCATTTGATCCATTGGATTGCCCAATTCTGAAACCTTTACTAATAAGATTTTGTTGCATCACTTGTTGAAATAATTGTGTAACACTCGGTGATGAATTTAATTTAATGAGTTCTCCACGCTTGGTATAGCTCGCGATATCTTGCGTTGTGCGACTATCTTTCGTTGTTACATACACAATCGCAGTTTGATTAATGTTCATTGTGGCATTCGGTGCCGGTGGTGTGAACGTTAATGTATTTGATTGTGCTTGGCAGCCAGCAAGGAACAGCGTAGCGGCTGCAATACTTACTGCTGATAATGTTTTGATTTTGTTTGATAATGTCATAATTTCCCCAATGAGCCAGTTAAAACTGTGTTATTCTTGCAAACTTCATTGCTAATGTATAGCGTTTCATTGTGATTTTGTGGAGATTTATGATGTCTGTTCAACAAACTATCGAACAAAAAATTCAACTAGAATTTCAACCGCACTTTTTTAGTGTAGAAAATGAAAGCCACTTACATAGTTCTGGTCGTGGCGCGGAATCTCATTTTAAATGTGTGATTGTGAGTAATGTTTTTGAAGGAATGCGTAAAGTACAGCGTCATCAACGTGTTTATCAATTGCTTGCAGATGAGCTTAATAGCGGTGTTCATGCGTTAGCATTGCACTTATTTACTGTAGAGGAATGGGGCGAGTTAAATGAGAAAATTCCCGCTTCAACGAAATGCGCAGGTGTTGGATATTAATTTTTTATGTTATGAAGATGTAACATTTTTTTGATATATCGCAAAAGGTTTTTACAAAAAAGTAGGCGTTTAAGTAGCGAAAAAAGCAGATTTTCGCTAGAATAAGGCGTCTAATTTTATCCAAATTCAATTTCTCGATAAGCATGTTTATCGTGAAGTTAACCGATTTGAGTTTTTTATTTTTGTGGCATTGATGTCTTTCTAAAGGTGTTTTGTCACGCTCAAACACGAGATTGCATTTAACTTGTTTATTTGCAATTGTATTTTTAACCTTGAAAAGTAGTGCAAACAGTATGATTACAATTAAGAAAGGCTTGGATCTCCCAATTGCGGGAAAACCGGCACAAGTAATCCACAACGGAAATGTTGTGAATCAAGTTGCGATTCTAGGTGAGGAGTATGTGGGGATGCGTCCTTCGATGAAGGTACGTGAAGGCGATGTTGTAAAGAAAGGCCAAGTGCTTTTTGAAGACAAGAAAAATCCAGGTGTGATTTTTACAGCCCCTGCAAGTGGTACTATCACTGTAATCAATCGTGGTGAGAAGCGCGTATTACAATCTGTCGTAATTAATGTGGAAGGACATGAGCAAATCACTTTCGCAAAATATAGTGCAGAACAATTGAATACGCTTTCTTCTGAACAAGTAAAACAAAACCTTGTTGAATCAGGTTTATGGACTGCATTACGTACTCGTCCATTTAGCAAAGTACCTGCGATTGATAGTGAACCAGCCTCAGTTTTCGTGAATGCAATGGATACCAATCCATTAGCCGCAGATCCTGCAATCGTGCTAAAAGAATTTTGGCAAGATTTCACGAATGGTTTAACGGTATTAAGTCGTTTATTCCCTTCAAAACCGTTACACTTGTGTAAAGCAGGTGATACTAATATCCCAACTGTTGATCTTGAAAATTTACAGATTCATGATTTCGGTGGCGTTCACCCTGCAGGTCTTGTTGGTACTCATATTCATTTTATTGATCCTGTTGGTGTAAATAAAACTGTATGGCACATCAATTATCAAGATGTGATTGCGGTGGGTAAATTATTTATAACAGGTGAGCTTTATGTTGAACGTGTAATTTCTCTTGCTGGTCCGCAAGTGAGAGAACCTCGTTTAATTCGCACTGTAATTGGCGCTAATCTCTCTCAATTAACCCAAAATGAATTAAGTGCGGGTGAAAATCGCGTAATTTCTGGTTCAGTGCTTTGTGGACAAACCGCAAAAGGTGCTCATGACTATTTAAGTCGCTATGCATTGCAAGTATCGGTAATCGCTGAAGGTAATGAGAAAGAATTCCTTGGTTGGATTACACCGCAATCAAATAAATATTCTATTACTCGTACAGTGTTGGGTCACTTCGGTAAGAAATTATTCAACTTCACTACGGCTGAAAATGGTGGTGAGCGTGCAATGGTTCCAATTGGTAGCTATGAGCGTGTTATGCCGTTGGATATTTTACCGACATTATTATTACGTGATTTAATCGTGGGCGATACCGATAGCGCGCAAGCGTTAGGTTGTCTTGAATTAGATGAAGAAGACTTAGCGTTATGTTCTTTCGTTTGCCCGGGCAAATATGAATACGGTTCAATCTTGCGTCAAGTATTAGATAAGATTGAGAAGGAAGGTTAAAAATGGGTTTAAAAAATCTTTTTGAAAAAATGGAACCCGCGTTTTTACCAGGTGGTAAATACAGCAAGCTTTATCCGATCTTTGAATCGATTTATACCTTGCTTTATACACCAGGTTCAGTAACGCACAAAAACACTCACGTTCGTGATGCGTTAGACTCAAAACGTATGATGATTACGGTTTTCCTTGCGTTGTTCCCTGCGATTTTCTATGGGATGTACAATGTGGGTAACCAAGCGATTCCAGCCTTAAATCAATTAGGCAATTTAGATCAACTAATTGCTAACGATTGGCACTATGCCCTTGCAAGTTCATTAGGTTTAGATTTTACTGCCAATGCAACTTGGGGCTCCAAAATGGCGCTGGGAGCGATCTTCTTCTTACCAATTTACTTAGTGGTGTTTACCGTTTGTACAATTTGGGAATTGTTGTTCTCAGTGGTGCGTGGTCATGAAGTAAATGAAGGGATGTTCGTTTCAACCATTTTATTTGCGTTAATCGTTCCACCAACATTGCCATTATGGCAAGCAGCATTAGGTATTACTTTTGGTATCGTTGTTGCAAAAGAAATTTTTGGTGGCGTTGGTCGTAACTTTATGAACCCTGCACTTGCAGGTCGAGCTTTCTTGTTCTTCGCCTATCCAGCTCAAATTTCAGGTGATACTGTTTGGACTGCTGCTGATGGTTTCTCTGGCGCAACCGCACTTTCACAATGGTCACAAGGTGGTCAGGGAGCATTACAACATACAGCCACTGGCGCACCAATCACTTGGATGGATGCTTTTGTTGGTAACTTACCTGGTTCAATGGGTGAAGTTTCTACGCTTGCAATTTTAATCGGTGGCGCAGTGATTGTGTTCACTCGTATTGCTGCATGGCGCATCATTGCTGGTGTGATGATTGGTATGATTGCAACTTCAACTCTATTCAATTTAGTTGGTTCTGATACTAATCCAATGTTCTCAATGCCTTGGCATTGGCACCTTGTTTTAGGTGGATTTGCATTAGGTATGGTATTTATGGCAACAGACCCTGTTTCAGCATCCTTTACCAATACAGGTAAGTGGTGGTACGGTGCATTAATTGGTGTAATGGCTGTATTAATTCGTACTGTAAACCCAGCTTATCCGGAAGGCATGATGTTAGCGATTTTATTTGCAAACTTATTTGCACCGATTTTCGACTACATCGTTGTTCAAGCAAATATCAAACGTCGGAGAGCAAGAACAAATGGCTAAGTTTAATAAAGACAGCGTAGGCGGCACAATTCTTGTCGTATTACTACTGAGTTTAGTTTGTTCCATTATTGTTGCTGGTTCCGCAGTAATGTTAAAACCTGCACAAGAAGAACAAAAGTTACTCGATAAACAAAAAAATATCTTAAATGTAGCTGGCCTTTTACAAGAAAACACGAATGTAAAAGAAACTTATGCAAAATTTATCGAGCCCCGTTTCGTTGATTTAGCAACGGGTGAATACACACAACAAGCAGATGATAGCCAACAAGCTATTCCTGCTGATGCAGATAAAGCACGTATTCGTTCTCGTAGCAAAACGACTGAAGTTTATCTTGTAAAAGATGAACAAGGTAAAACTCAACAAGTTATTTTACCAATTTACGGAACTGGCTTGTGGTCAGTGATGTATGGTCTAGTATCTGTTCAACCAGATGGTAATACTATTAATGGAATCACTTACTACCAACATGGTGAAACACCAGGATTGGGTGGTGAGATTGAAAATCCAAACTGGGCAAGTTTATTTAAAGGTAAAAAATTATTTGATGAACAACATCAACCTGCAATTCACATCGTGAAAGGACAAGCTCCACAAGATGAGCATAGTATTGATGGTTTATCAGGCGCGACTTTAACTGGTAATGGCGTACAAGGTACGTTTGATTATTGGTTTAGTGCGAACGGTTTTGGTCCATATCTTGAAAAACTTCATGCGGGAGCAAACTAATGTCTGAAAAAGCAAATTATAAAGATCTGTTGTTAGCTCCAGTTGTTAAGAACAACCCAATTGCATTACAAATCTTGGGTATTTGTTCTGCATTGGCAGTAACAACAAAATTAGAAACTGCTGTTGTAATGGCGATTGCGGTGAGTTTGGTAACTGGGTTATCAAGTTTCTTTGTTTCTTTGATTCGAAACTACATTCCAAACAGTATTCGTATTATTGTGCAACTTGCGATTATTGCATCACTTGTAATTGTTGTTGACCAAATATTAAAAGCCTATGCTTATGGTTTATCTAAACAACTTTCGGTATTCGTTGGCTTGATTATCACTAACTGTATCGTAATGGGACGTGCTGAAGCATTTGCGATGAAGTCGCCTCCCGTTGAAAGTTTTGTAGATGGTATCGGTAATGGTTTAGGTTATGGTGCGATGTTAATTATCGTAGCATTTTTCCGTGAACTTATCGGTTCAGGTAAATTATTTGGTATGACTATTTTTGAAACCATTCAGAATGGTGGTTGGTACCAAGCAAATGGTTTATTTCTACTTGCACCAAGTGCATTCTTTATCATCGGATTTGTTATCTGGGGATTAAGAACTTGGAAACCAGAGCAACAGGAGAAGTAATCAATGGAACATTATATTAGCCTATTCGTTAAGGCAGTCTTCATTGAAAATATGGCACTTTCCTTCTTCTTGGGAATGTGTACTTTCTTAGCGGTATCTAAAAAGGTATCAACTGCGTTTGGTCTTGGTATTGCGGTAACTTTCGTTCTTGGGATCGCCGTGCCGGTAAACCAATTAATTTATGCAAATGTGTTAAAAGAAAATGCTTTAATTGAAGGTGTAGATTTATCATTCTTGAACTTCATTACCTTCATTGGGGTTATTGCTGGTTTAGTGCAAATTCTTGAAATGGTATTAGACAAATTTATGCCATCTCTTTATAACGCATTAGGGATTTTCTTACCGTTAATCGCAGTAAACTGTGCGATTTTTGGTGGGGTGTCTTTCATGGTTCAACGTGATTACAATTTCCCTGAATCTATCGTGTACGGTTTCGGCTCTGGTTTAGGTTGGATGTTAGCGATTGTGGCGCTTGCTGGCTTAACTGAGAAAATGAAATATGCGGATATTCCTGCTGGGTTAAAAGGTTTAGGTATTACCTTTATCTCTGTTGGTTTAATGGCGTTAGGCTTTATGTCTTTCTCTGGTATTCAATTATAAGGAGTGTAATCAATGAGCGATTCAGTAATTCTTGCACTCGGTATTGCCGCATTCACGGTCATTGTATTAGTGTTAGTGGCGATCATCTTATTTGCGAAATCAAAATTAGTCGATTCTGGTGATATTACTATCGGCATCAATGACGATCCTGAAAAAGCGATCACATTACCGGCAGGTGGCAAATTATTAGGTGCTTTAGCAAGTAAAGGTATTTTCGTATCTTCTGCTTGCGGTGGCGGTGGCTCTTGTGGTCAATGTATTGTTAAAGTGAAAAATGGTGGCGGAGAAATTCTTCCAACTGAACTTTCTCACATTAACAAACGTGAAGCAAAAGAAGGTTATCGTCTAGCTTGTCAAGTTAACGTGAAAGGTAATATGGAAGTTGAACTTCCAGAAGAAATCTTCGGCGTGAAAAAATGGGAATGTACAGTTATTTCTAACGATAACAAAGCAACCTTTATCAAAGAGCTTAAATTGGCTATTCCTGAAGGCGAGGAAGTGCCTTTCCGCGCGGGTGGTTATATTCAAATCGAAGCTGATCCACACGTGGTGAACTATAAAGATTTCGATATTCCTGAAGAATACCACGAAGACTGGGATAAATATGATTTATGGCGTTATGTCTCTAAAGTTGACGAGCATATTATCCGTGCTTACTCAATGGCTTCATACCCTGAAGAGAAAGGCATCATTATGCTTAACGTACGTATTGCAACGCCTCCGCCACGCCAACCAGATGCACCTCCAGGTCAAATGTCTTCATACATTTGGTCATTAAAAGCAGGTGACAAAGTTACTATTTCTGGTCCATTTGGTGAATTCTTTGCTAAAGAGACTGATGCGGAAATGGTATTTATCGGTGGCGGTGCGGGTATGGCGCCAATGCGTTCTCATATTTTTGACCAATTAAAACGTCTTCACTCTAAACGTAAAATGTCATTCTGGTATGGTGCACGTTCTAAACGTGAAATCTTCTATCAAGAAGACTTTGACCAATTACAAGCTGAAAATCCAAACTTTGTATGGCATGTTGCATTATCGGACGCATTGCCTGAAGATAATTGGACTGGCTATACAGGCTTTATTCATAATGTACTTTATGAAAACTACTTGAAAAATCATGAAGCACCAGAAGATTGTGAATACTATATGTGTGGACCTCCGGTGATGAATGCAGCTGTAATTAAAATGTTGAAAGATCTTGGTGTTGAAGATGAAAACATTTTATTAGATGACTTTGGTGGCTGATTTTAGTTAGTCAATTCATCATAAAAACTGACCGCACTTTGTGATGAAGTGCGGTCAAAATTTAAGGTGTTTTTAGAAAATTTTCTATGATTACAGGTAAGTTTTGTTGAGTTTGCCAGTAATTCACAGATTTAGGAAATCCAGATGAAAAAATTAATAAGCGGTATCATGGCGGTGGCAATGGCATTAAGTCTTGCTGCCTGTCAAAAAGAAACAAAAGTTATCTCATTAAGTGGTAAAACAATGGGAACAACTTATCATGTTAAATACCTTGATGAAGGCTCAATGAATGCAACATCTGAAAAGACGCATGAAGAAATTGAAGTAATCTTAAAAGATGTGAACGCGAAAATGTCCACTTACAAAAAAGATTCGGAACTGAGTCGTTTCAATCAAAATACCCAAGTGAACACACCGATTGATATTTCAGCAGATTTTGCCAAAGTATTAGCCGAAGCGATTCGTTTAAATAAAGTGACTGAAGGAGCATTGGATGTAACTGTTGGTCCTGTCGTTAATTTATGGGGATTTGGCCCTGAAAAACGTCCAGAAAAACAACCTACACCAGAACAATTAGCTGAACGCCAAGCTTGGGTTGGTATTGATAAAATTGCCCTCGATATGAGTGCTGCAAAACCGACATTAAGCAAAGCACTTCCTCAAGTTTATGTCGATTTGTCCTCGATTGCTAAAGGCTTTGGCGTTGATCAGGTCGCTGAAAAGTTAGAACAACTAAATGCTCAGAATTACATGGTTGAAATCGGCGGTGAAATTCGTGCGAAAGGAAAAAATATTGAAGGCAAACCTTGGCAGATCGCAATTGAAAAACCAACCACAACAGGTGAAAGAGCGGTTGAAGCTGTCATTGGATTAGATAATATGGGAATGGCAAGTTCTGGCGATTATCGTATTTACTTTGAAGAAAATGGTAAACGCTTTGCTCATGAAATTGATCCGAAAACAGGTTACCCAATTCAGCATCATTTAGCCTCAATTACGGTACTTGCGCCAACTTCAATGACTGCAGATGGCCTATCAACAGGTTTATTTGTGCTGGGTGAAGACAAGGCGTTAGAAGTGGCAGAGAAAAATAATCTTGCCGTTTATTTAATCATTAAAACAGATAATGGTTTTGTCACAAAATCATCCTCTGCGTTCAAAAAATTAACAGAAACAAAAGAATAGTTATGCAAACTTTATTTTTTACTTTAATCGCTTTCGTCGCAATTATATTGTTGATGTCTATCGGATTTATTATCAAAAAACAAAGTTTAAAAGGCAGCTGCGGTGGTTTATCTACCCTTGGTATTGCCAAAGCTTGTGATTGTGATAAACCTTGCGACACGCTTCAATCAAAATTAGATGCGGGCGATGAACAAGCAAAAGCCGAATATGAGCAAAAATTTGCGAAAAAAGATGATGATTCGCAATTTTATGAAGTGAAATAACTTGCTCAAAAATGACTGCACTTTATGTGCAAAATAAAATTAACGGCAAAATTATTTTGCTGTTTTCTCATTAAATTACCAATGTGCTTCGCCTTAACCGAAGTTACGGGAGAACTATGTTAATTTCAAGTACTTATAATCAACACTTTCCTCAATTGACGCAAGAGCAGCTTGCGAGAAATGCGACAAAAAAAGTGATTTGTGGTATGTCTGGCGGTGTGGATTCTTCTGTGTCAGCTTTTATTCTTCAACAGCAAGGCTATCAGGTGGAAGGCCTGTTTATGAAAAACTGGGAAGAAGATGATGATACGGATTACTGTACTGCCGCAGCTGATCTTTCAGATGCTCAGGCTGTATGTGACAAGTTGGGGATTAAACTACATAAAATTAATTTTGCGTCAGAATACTGGGATAATGTCTTTGAGCATTTTTTAACTGAATATAAAGCAGGGCGCACGCCGAACCCAGATATTTTGTGTAATAAAGAAATTAAATTTAAAGCATTTTTAGAATATGCAGCAGAAGATCTTGGTGCCCATTACATTGCAACAGGGCATTATGTACGTAGAGCCGGTGATGATGAAAATGCAAAATTATTACGTGGTCTAGATGCCAATAAAGATCAAAGTTATTTTCTTTATACCTTAAGCCATAAACAAGTAGGGCAAAGTTTATTCCCCATTGGTGAAATTGAGAAGCCGATTGTTCGCGCTATTGCTGAAGATCTTGGCTTAATTACGGCAAAGAAAAAAGACTCTACCGGTATTTGTTTTATTGGTGAGCGTAAATTTAAGGATTTCTTAGCGCGTTACTTACCGGCTCAACCTGGTGATATTCGTACTGTTGATGGTGAAATTATTGGTCGCCATGATGGTTTGATGTATCACACGTTGGGACAGCGTAAAGGATTAGGCATTGGTGGTTTAAAAAATGCGGGTGATGAGGCTTGGTACGTGGTAGATAAGGATGCAGAAAATAACGAACTTATTGTCGCTCAGGGGCATGACCATCCTCGTTTATTTTCAAAAGGTTTGATTGCTAGCCAATTACATTGGGTTGATCGCGAACCAATTCGAGAGTTATTACGTTGTACGGTGAAAACACGTTATCGCCAACAAGATATTCCTTGTGTGATTGAACCGATTGATGATGAAACTATTAGAGTGATTTTCGATGAACCTCAATCAGCAGTAACACCAGGACAATCTGCCGTATTTTACCTTGGTGAAATTTGTTTGGGCGGTGGTATTATCGAAGAAAGAATATAAAACAAAGATACTAAAAGCGCATGTTATGCGCTTTTAGACTATTTAATCAAACCAAATGACACTTGCCATTCTGCCCGTTTGGTTGTCACGGCGATAAGAGAAGAACAATTCTTTTTCATTGAATGTACAGTGATTTCCACCATAAATTTTCGTAATGCCTAGATTGTTTAATCGTTGAGTCGCGATTTGATAAAGATTACCTAGGTATTTACCTTCTTCTATTGCATCAGGTTGAAAGGCGAGTTTGGCTTTTTCATCTACCGAAACAAACTGTTTTACAACATCAATTCCAACTTGAAATGCTGTTGGGCCAATTGCAGGGCCAAACCACGCTATAATATCTTCAGATTTCTGAAAGCATTTTACCGTTTCTTCCAATACGCCATCACATAAACCACGCCAGCCGGCATGTGCTGCAGCTACTTCATTGCCTGATGTTGTGGTGAATAGAACCGGCAAACAGTCTGCAGTCATAACAACACAAACTTGATTACGAACATTTGTATAAACGGCATCCGCTTCGAGATTTTGTCCTGAATAAGGTAATTGAATTACTCGAGTGCTGTGTGTTTGAGTTAGAAATATAGGTGTTTGTGGCAAACCAAATTTTTTTACTAATAAAGTGCGGTTAGTTTTTACCGCACTTTTGTTATCACCGACATGATCGCCTAAGTTGAAACTAAAATAAGGCGTCAAGCTCACGCCCCCTTCACGAGTGGTGGTAAAAGCATGAATATTCTTTGGAACGTTCCAATTTGGGTTAATCACTTGCATATTAATAATCTAACTCATCTTGATGTTCGAGATAGTCTGCTTTGAGTGCATTAAGCAATTCAACAAAGTCATCAGGTAATGGTGCATACCATTCCATCATTTCACCTGTAATTGGATGAGCTAAGCGTAACATGACCGCATGTAAAGCTTGGCGTTTGAAATTACGCAATACTTCCATAAAGTCTTCACTCGCATTTTTAGGCGGGCGAGGGCGTCCGCCATAGGTTTGATCGCCTAGCAATGGATGGGCAATATGTGCCATATGAACACGGATTTGATGTGTACGCCCTGTTTCCAAACGTAAACGTAAACGAGTGTAGTTACGGTAATTTTCCATAATACGATAATGGGTGACAGCTGGTTTTCCCATTGGATGAACAGCCATTAAAGTACGTTTGGTTGCATGACGAGCCATAGGTTGATCTACTGTACCACCTTTGGTCATAATGCCTGAAGCGACCGCTTCATATTCACGCGTAATTTTGCGTTTTTGTAAGTCGCGTACTAACTTAGTTTGTGCTGGAATAGTTTTCGCAACAACCATTAGACCTGTTGTATCTTTATCTAATCGATGCACAATTCCTGCTCGCGGTACTTCTGCAATTGGCGGATAATGATAGAGTAGCGCATTGAGCACAGTTCCATTTGGATTGCCAGCACCAGGGTGTACCACAAGATCTTTGGGTTTATTAATCACAATAATATCGTCATCTTCATACACGATATTCAATGGAATATTTTCTGGTTCAAAACGTGTCTCATCTTCCACTTCTACGGTGATTTCTATTTTTTCTCCTCCAAGCACTTTCTCACGCGGAATATTGGCAATGCGATCATTAAGTTTTACGAGATCGGCTTCAATCCACGTTTTTAATCGGGAGCGAGAATATTCTGGGAACAACTCTGCAAGTGTTTGGTCTAAACGCTGTCCCATTTGTTCTGGCTGCACTTCAGCCGAAAGGGTGATTTGTGGCATAAATAGCTCTCAAAAATTTTAAAAGTTGGCTTATTGATTAATGTTCTATACAATAGCGGACAATTGTATCTTATTTATTGGTTTTCGTAAAAATTAAGGAAAAAACAATGTGTAAAATAAAATCTTTGGCATTGCTTGCCGTGGCAGCATTGGTTGTTGGATGTTCAAGTGGTTCAAAAGATGTGGAGCAAGCATCAGTAAATGAGTTGTACACTAAAGGTGTCACATCATTACAAGAAGGCGGCTATTCTGAAGCTATTCGTTATTTAAAAGCAGCGACTGAACGTTTCCCTGGTAGTATTTATCAAGAACAGGCGATGCTAGATTTAATTTATGCAAACTATAAAGCACAAGATTATACGCAAGTATTATTGACGGTAGATAGCTTTTTACATCAATTCCCACAAAGTCCTAACCAAGACTATGCAGTCTATATGGCTGGGTTAACCAACGCAGCAACAGGTGATAATTTTATTCAAGATTTCTTTGGAATTGATCGTGCGACACGTGAAACTACTTCTATGCGTACTGCTTTTTCTAATTTCCAAAATTTAGTTCGTGTATTCCCTAATAGCCCTTATGCTCAAGATGCTTTAGCGCGTATGGCTTATATTAAAGATGCGCTTGCTCGTCATGAGTTAGATATTGCAAAATTCTATGCAAAACGTGATGCTTGGGTTGCTGTGTCAAACCGTGTAGTTGGGATGTTGAAACAATATCCTGATGCTAAAGCAACTTATGAAGGTTTATCTTTGATGAAAGAAGCATATGAAAAAATGGGTTTAACAGCATTAGCCAATGATACCCAAAAAATTATTGATGCGAATAAAGATAAAACTTTTGCACCAATTGAAAAACCAGATGAGCCAGAATTAAAAGTTCCGACTGCTAAATAGTCATAAGATATGAATAAAAAGCCCGAATAATTTCGGACTTTTTGCTATATACTATCCTCGATGTGCATTTTTCATAATGCGATCTTTTGTTACTTTCCATTCACGCTCTTTAATATCATCGCGTTTATCATGTTGTTTTTTACCTTTGGCTAAACCAATTTTGACTTTCGCCCATGCACTTTTCCAATAAAGAGAAAGTGCTACGATGGTAAAACCGTCTCGGTTTGCTTTGCCAAATAGGGATGCTAATTCGCGTTTATTTAATAATAACTTACGAGTGCGAGTTGGATCACAAACAATATGTGTTGATGCAACATTTAATGGCTGAATGCTTGCACCGAATAAAAAGGCTTCGCCATTTTTAAAAATGACATAACTATCACTAATGTTTGCCTTGCCAGCGCGCATTGATTTGACTTCCCAGCCTTGTAGTTCAAGACCTGCTTCAATTTCATCTTCTATAAAATAATCATGTCTCGCACGTTTATTCAGTGCGATAGTATTTGATCCTGGTTTTACTTTTTTCTTTGTCATAATTTTTATACCTTATTTTGCTTGGCGCATTTTATCGGATATCTATTTTTATAGCAAAAAAGATCATCTAGGGAGAACTGGCAGTCGCGTTTATTTTCAAACTTTAAAAGATAAAGGATTTATAAAAAATTCAAGAAAAAATCACCGCACTTTTGTAAGAAAAAACAGACACATTGCTGTGTCTGTTTAAGTGAGATAAAAAAGATGAATTAAGTTTTAGTGATTTATATAAAGTGAATAAACGATTATTCCAAACGTTTTGCCACTTTAAGCCAATCAGCCTTAAATTCACGATGCATATTATTAATTGCATCAATAATATCATGGTGAACCAGTTGTTCATTTTGGATGCCTACGCAGTAGCCACCTTTACCTTGTAGCAATAAATCTACCGCGTATGCGCCCATACGTGAAGCAAGAATACGGTCAAATGCACAAGGAGAACCACCACGTTGAATATGCCCTAAAACAGTTGCACGAGTTTCGTGCCCAACGCGAGCTTCAATTTCTTTTGCGAGAGAATGAACATCGGTTAAAAGTTCAGTGATTGCGATGATTGCATGGCGTTTACCACGAATAATGCTACGTTCAATTTGTTGAATTAATTCTTCGCGATTAAATTCAATTTCTGATGCGACGATATATTCGCAACCGCCAGCGATTCCTGCAGAAATCGTTAAGTCACTACAGTGGCGACCCATAATTTCAACGATAGAAATACGTTGGTGTGAGCTTGATGTATCGCGTAAACGGTCGATAGCATCGACCGCAGTTTGTAATGCGGTTTGATAGCCGATGGTATAGTCAGTACCTGCAACATCATTATCAATAGTGCCTGGTAAGCCAACACAAGGGAAACCATGTTCTTCGGTTAACAATTTTGCGCCCATGTAAGAACCGTCACCACCGATAACCACAAGTGCATCAATGCCGTGAGAACGTAAAATTTCTGCGCATTTCGCACGAACATTTGGATCTTTAAATTCAGGAAAGCGTGCAGAACCTAAGAAAGTACCGCCACGATTAATTACATCAGATACGCTATAGCGATTTAATTGTTTGATTTTATTGTTGTATAAGCCTTGGTAACCATCATAGATACCAAACACTTCTAAGCCTTCTGCAAGTGCAGAACGTACTACGCCACGAATTGCGGCATTCATACCTGGCGCATCGCCACCACTTGTTAAAACTGCAATTTTTTTAATCATATTTACCTACTTTTAACCGTAATTGGAAACTGGCATAAGATTACATCATTAGAGGTATCTGCTCTAGCAAAATCTGATGAGATTTTGATCCGGCATAATTTTTTACATTATTTTTGACAGAACAGTTGCCACTTCAAATCTTGTAAATGCTTTCTTTCTATGTCCACAACGTATTTTTGCAAATGCTGTTGCACTTTATCGGCGGATAAATGCTTAGAAAGTGTTGGTTGCTGTACTTTTTGTGAATATTGATACTGAACAAAGCCACATTGTGGTAATTGTCGTCCTTTCATCACATTGACTTGCCAAGATGGATTTTCCTTCGTTGGCGAATAGATGACATATCCATTTAATTCATTTGGATTCGTCGAATTTTCTGGAATAGCATCGAAATGGAAATCTTTTACGCCTGTATTACGATAAATATGTTCTCTCAATGCGATCCGCTCTTTAATTGAACGCGCTGGTTGATTGCGATCAAAGAGAATTTCAATTTCAGATTGCCAATTTTCTAGCGTATCTGGCTTAGAGATGTAAACATAGCGAGCAATGGTTTCTAAATCTTGGCTGCCGGTAAGGGCATAATTTTTACCGTTGTGCTCTAACTGCGTAGGAACATTTAATTGAGTCAGTTTAGTTGCACAGCCAGAGAGTATAAGTGCGGTCAATATAACAAAAATTTTATTCATTGATATCTCGCTTAAATACAAATTCGGTTTCAGTGGATGATGCTGAGTCAAACCAATAACCAGCTAAATCAAATTCTTTTAACTGTTCAATGTCGCTTAAACGATTTTGAATAAGATAACGGCACATTAAGCCTCGAGCTTTTTTAGCATAAAAGCTAATTACTTTGTATTTGCCATTTTTATTGTCTAAGAAAACAGGCTTGATTATCTTGGCTTTAAGTTGGTTTTCTTTAACAGATTTATAATATTCATCAGAGGCTAAATTTATCAGAACATTATCACCTTGTTCATCTATAGCTTGTTGAACCGCTTGAGTGATCACATTTCCCCAAAAGGCATACAGATCTTTTCCTTTCGGATTGGCTAATTTTGTGCCCATTTCTAATCGGTAAGGTTGCATTAAATCAAGCGGTTTTAAAAGCCCATAAAGCCCAGAAAGCATACGTAAATGAGATTGAGCAAAGGCAACATCATCTTCCGAAAGGGAATTAGCATCTAAACCAGTATAAACATCACCTTTAAATGCAAATAATGCAGCGCGGGAATTGTTTTCATTGTGAATTTTTGTCCATTCTGCAAAGCGTGCGGCATTTAAACCGGCTAACTTATCGCTGATAGACATAAGCGATGAAAGATCTTGCGGAGAAAGTTTACGACAAACCTCAATAAGTTTTTCGCTGTAATCGGTAAAGTGCGGTTGAGAAACAGGAAATTTTTTTACCGCACTTTCAAAGTCAAGGGTTTTCGCAGGGGAGATAATGGCTAACATAATCGTCCTTTTATGAAAAAAGAATGGGCGTATATTAGCATAAAAATTTACACTAAACGCGTTTATATAGTCCATTTTCACTCATGATGAGATCTTGCAATTCAAGATCGAGCAACTGAACAAGTAAAACATCGACACTCAGGTTAAATTCTTCAGCTAAATCATCAATGCTCACAGGAGTGTAACCGATACGAGAGTAAAGTTTCGGGTGACTTGGTGCTTCTACCAATCGCCGAGGATCGGGTGGTGGCGTGTAATTAGGCACTGCGATTTGGTCAAAATCGATTTCAGTTTGGCTATGGATAGAATGTTGGTAGAGGGTTTCCAAAATATCCTTTGCATTTTCTACCAACATTGCGCCTTGTTTAATGAGACGATTACAACCTTGGCTAAATTCACTTTGAATATTACCTGGCACAGCAAAAACCTCTCGGTTTTGTTCCAATGCATACCGAGCGGTAATCAGAGAACCGCTTTTTTCCGTGGCTTCAACCACTAATGTCCCAACCGAAAGCCCGCTAATAATCCTATTACGACGAGGGAAGTTTGTCGCAATTGGTGCTTGGTTTGGTAAAAACTCAGAAACTAATGTACCGTTGTTTTGCAAAATGAGTTCTGAAAGTTTTCGGTGCTTTACGGGATAAATTTGTTCTAATCCGCTTCCTAAAACTGCAATGGTTTGTCCTTGAATATCAACAACTGCTTGATGGCAATGCCCATCTATTCCCAATGCGAGTCCACTGGTAATCGTAAAGCCAGCCAATGAAAGTTCCGTAGCAAAATATTTAGCCCAATATTCACCATAAGCTGTGCAGTAGCGACTTCCCACCATAGCAATTTGACGTTGTGAAAGTGCGGTCAAATTTCCTTTTACAAATAGCAGAGGGGGAAAGCTCGCTATCTGTTTCAATAGGAAGGGGTAAAAAGGGGAAAAATAATTCACCAAATGATTTCCCTCTTTTTGTGACCACTCTAGCGCTGGCTCAATAAATTTTGCTTCAGGCTTGAACCAACGACGAATTTGAATGGCGCCCCATCCCATTTGTCGGAAAGCAATATCATCATAATTGAGCAACTCGTCTAGCGTAATATTGGATAAAATTTTATCAATGCCCACTCCGCCAAGTTTAGGAACTTGCATTAGGCGGAGGAGTGTGTAAGTAATATCTTGCATGCTTTTTCCTTTTTGATTTTAAAATTTAGTATGGAAAAAACGAGTGAAAGAAACGATTAACTTGAAAGCATTTTGCGATGTAGATCGCAAGAATTCTTTTTGATGAGTAAAAAATTGCAAAATTTTTCTTATTTTGAGAATGTAAAAAATTCAATAATAAAAATTTGCTGATTGTAATAGACTTGGTTGAATATTCTTTTTATTTTAAATTTATTAGTTAAATGTATATTTTATTTTGTTTAGGAATGATTGTTTTTGATATAAAACGCTAAAAAATAGTTTGACAGCAAGTTTTTTATTCGTAATATGAAAAGCGTTTTACACAGAAGGATTTTTATTTATGTCTCGTATTGTTTCTTTATCTCTCAACCTGCTGCTCTCACACTTTGTGTGCGGATAAGTTGTGGATGAAAAACAGTCAGATGTAAATACCCAATTTTAAACCCGCACTTTATAAGTTGCGGGTTTTTTGTCTAAAAAATACAGGAAAATGCACCGCACTTTTGGAGTGATTTCAGAAGGACTTTTAGTAAGGACATTGTTATGACAGATCGCGTTATTATTTTTGATACCACCTTGCGTGATGGGGAACAGGCATTAAAAGCAAGTTTGACGGTAAAAGAGAAATTACAGATTGCTTTAGCACTTGAACGTTTAGGCGTGGATGTAATGGAAGTGGGGTTCCCTGTTTCTTCTCAAGGAGATTTTGAGTCTGTTCAAACCATTGCGCGTCATATCAAAAACTCTCGTGTTGCCGCATTATCTCGAGCTGTAGATAAAGACATTGATGCCGCATACGAGGCATTGAAAGTCGCTGAGGCATTCCGTATTCATACTTTTATTGCAAGTTCTGCATTGCATGTTGAAGCGAAATTAAAACGTTCTTTTGATGAAGTGGTAGGAATGGCTGTTGCAGCAGTGAAACGTGCACGTAATTATACGGATGATGTTGAGTTCTCTTGCGAAGATGCCGGCCGTACAGGTATTGATAATATCTGTCGCATTGTTGAAGCCGCAATTAATGCGGGTGCGACCACCGTAAACATTCCAGATACCGTCGGTTTCTGCTTACCAAACGAATACGGCAATATAATTGCTCAAGTACGCAACCGCGTGCCAAATATCGACAAAGCTGTGATTTCTGTGCACTGCCACAATGACTTAGGTATGGCAACAGCCAACTCCTTAACTGCAGTACAAAATGGTGCTCGCCAAATTGAATGTACTATCAACGGTATCGGCGAGCGCGCAGGCAATACCGCCTTGGAAGAAGTTGTGATGGCAATGAAAGTTCGCCAAGAATTTATGGGCGTAGATACTCGTATCAATACTCAAGAAATTCACCGTGTTAGTCAAATGGTTAGCCAGCTTTGCAATATGCCGATTCAACCTAATAAAGCCATCGTAGGTTCAAATGCTTTTGCGCACTCTTCTGGTATCCACCAAGATGGTATGTTGAAAAACAAAAATACCTACGAAATCATGTCACCGGAAACCATCGGTTTGAAAAAAGAAAAATTGAATTTAACCGCTCGTTCCGGCCGTGCAGCAGTGAAGGGCCACATGACCGACATGGGCTACACCGAGCAAGATTACGATTTGGATAAATTGTACGATGCCTTCTTGAAATTAGCGGACAAAAAAGGCCAAGTGTTCGATTACGACTTGGAAGCCTTGGCGTTTATTGATATGCAGCAAGGGGATGAAGATCGTTTGGTATTAGATAAACTTTCTGCTCATTCAACGAAAGAATATCCAGCAACAGCCTTTGTTCAATTGAAGTTGGATGGCGAAAAATTAAGTACGTCTTCAATTGGCGGCAATGGTCCAGTGGATGCGGTTTATAACGCCATCTTAAATTTAACTGGCTTAGAAATCAAAATGTCTCACTATAACTTAACCGCTAAAGGCGAGGGGGCTGAAGCATTAGGGCAAGTGGATATTGTCGTTGAACACGAAGGGCGTAAATTCCATGGTGTTGGTTTAGCGACAGACATTGTTGAATCTTCTGCTCTTGCTTTAGTCCACGCGATCAATGCGATTTATCGTGCGCATAAAGTCGCCGATATTAAAAGTCATAAACATCATTAACCCAATTCCCCTCTTTATAAAAGAGGGGAGAAAATGTGAAAAAAATTAACCGCACTTTAGTGTGAAAAAAACAGGAAAAACAATATGCAATCATACAACGTAGCAGTATTAGCGGGCGATGGCATTGGCCCAGAAGTCATGGCGGAAGCCATTAAAGTATTAAATAAAGTCCAAGACAAATTTGGTTTCAAACTTAACTTTAAGGAGTTTTTTGTTGGGGGAGCGGCCATTGATCATTGTGGTTGCCCATTACCAACAGAAACTTTAAAAGGCTGTGATGAAGCGGATGCGATTTTGTTTGGTTCTGTGGGGGGACCAAAATGGACAAATTTACCACCGGATCAACAACCAGAACGCGGTGCATTATTGCCATTACGTAAACATTTCAAATTATTCTGCAATCTTCGTCCTGCAACCCTTTATAAAGGCTTGGAAAAGTTCTGCCCATTACGTGCAGATATTGCAGCGAAAGGGTTTGATATGGTAGTTGTTCGTGAATTAACGGGTGGGATTTATTTCGGTCAGCCTAAAGGCCGTGAAGATGAAGGTGCACAAACCAAAGCATTCGATACTGAAGTTTATTATAAATATGAAATCGAACGCATTGCACGTGCGGCTTTTGATGCAGCAATGAAACGTCGTAAACATGTGACTTCTGTGGATAAAGCCAACGTATTACAAGCATCAATCTTATGGCGTGAAACCGTGACAGAAGTGGCGAAAGATTACCCTGAAGTCACCTTAGATCACATTTATATCGACAATGCGACCATGCAGCTAATTAAAGCGCCTGAATCTTTCGATGTACTCCTCTGTTCTAACATTTTCGGTGATATTATTTCTGATGAAGCCGCGATGATCACAGGTTCTATGGGGATGTTGCCATCTGCTAGCTTAAATGAAGAAGGTTTCGGCTTATATGAGCCAGCTGGCGGTTCAGCACCTGATATTGCAGGCAAAGGCATTGCTAACCCAATCGCACAAATTCTTTCTGCTGCAATGATGTTACGTTACAGTTTCAACTTAAATGAAGCAGCGGATGCCATTGAAAATGCGGTACAGCAAGTCTTAGCAAATGGTCACCGTACGGGTGATTTAGCCGATGATTCTGCGCCTGTTTTAACTGCGGAAATGGGCACATTGATTGCTGACGCAATCTAATAAAAAACAATGAAAGTGCGGTTCAAAAATACTTCGGATTTTAACCGCACTTACCCTAACAAAAGCCTCTAACGAATTGAGAAATATTATGGCAAAAACTCTTTACGAAAAATTATTCGACGCCCACGTGGTGTACGAAGCCGAAGGCGAAACGCCGATTTTGTATATTAACCGTCATTTAATCCATGAAGTGACCAGTCCACAAGCCTTTGATGGACTACGTGTTGCAGGCCGTCAAGTGCGTCAAGTGAGCAAAACTTTCGGTACAATGGATCACAGCATTTCTACTCAAGTACGTGATGTGAATAAACTTGAAGGTCAGGCGAAAATTCAAGTATTAGAACTTGATAAAAACACTAAGGCGACGGGTATCAAATTATTTGATATGACAACGAAAGAGCAGGGAATCGTACATGTGATGGGTCCTGAGCAAGGCTTAACTTTGCCAGGTATGACAATTGTCTGTGGTGACTCCCACACAGCAACCCACGGAGCCTTCGGTGCTTTAGCATTTGGTATTGGTACTTCTGAAGTGGAACACGTATTAGCCACGCAAACCTTAAAACAAGCTCGTGCAAAAAGTATGAAAATTGAAGTACGTGGTAAAGTAGCGCCAGGAATTACGGCAAAAGATATTATTCTTGCCATCATAGGTAAAACTACTATGGCGGGCGGTACAGGCCATGTAGTGGAATTCTGCGGTGAGGCTATTCGCAACCTTTCCATGGAGGGGCGTATGACGGTTTGTAATATGGCGATTGAAATGGGCGCGAAAGCCGGCTTAATCGCACCAGATGAAACCACTTTCGAATACTTAAAAGGCCGTTCACATGCACCGAAAGGTAAAGATTGGGATGATGCAGTTGCTTATTGGAAAAACTTAAAATCCGATGATGATGCGAAATTTGACACGGTCATCACATTAGAAGCAAAAGATATTGCACCACAGGTAACTTGGGGAACAAACCCAGGCCAAGTAATCGGTATCGATCAGCCAGTGCCAAACCCAGCAGAGATGGCCGATCCCGTGACCCGTGCTTCAGCAGAAAAAGCATTGAATTATATTGGCTTAGATGCTAACACTGATTTAAAAGATATTCCAGTCGATCAAGTCTTTATCGGTTCTTGTACTAATGCTCGTATCGAAGATTTACGCGCAGCAGCGGCAGTGATGAAAGGTCGCAAAAAAGCCGATAACGTAAAACGTATTTTAGTGGTGCCGGGTTCTGGTTTGGTAAAAGAACAAGCGGAAAAAGAAGGCTTGGATAAAATCTTTATTGAGGCAGGTGCTGAATGGCGTAATCCAGGTTGTTCTATGTGTTTAGGGATGAATGATGACCGTTTAGGTGAATGGGAACGTTGTGCATCTACTTCAAATCGTAACTTTGAAGGTCGTCAAGGTCGCAATGGTCGCACTCACTTAGTGAGCCCAGCCATGGCTGCCGCAGCGGGAATGTTCGGTAAATTCGTTGATATTCGTGACGTAACATTAAACTAAGGAGCAGAAAATGGCAGGATTTAAACAACTTTCAGGCTTAGTAGTGCCATTGGATGTGGCAAACGTGGATACGGATGCGATTATTCCAAAACAATTTTTACAATCCATTACGCGTGTAGGTTTCGGTAAACACTTATTCCATGAATGGCGTTATTTAGATGTTGAAGGCACTAAACCAAATCCAGATTTCGTATTGAATTATCCACAATATCAAGGGGCGACTATTTTATTAGCGCGTAAAAACCTCGGTTGTGGTTCTTCTCGTGAACATGCGCCTTGGGCATTGGCGGACTATGGTTTCAAAGTGATGATCGCACCCAGTTTTGCGGATATTTTCTATAACAACAGCTTAAACAACCATATGTTACCGATTCGTTTAAGCGAAGAAGAAGTGGAAGAAATCTTCCAATGGGTGTGGGAAAATGAAGGCAAACAAATCCATGTGGATTTAGAAGCCATGACTGTAACCGTAGGTGACAAAGTCTATCACTTTGAACTGGATGAATTCCGCCGTCATTGTTTGTTAAACGGCTTGGATAATATCGGTTTAACCCTTCAACATGAAGACAAAATCTCCGAATACGAGAAAAACATCCCTGCGTTCTTGCGCTAAAAAATGATAAAAGTGCGGTGATTTTTCACCGTGCTTTTTGATCTAATCTAACGTTTTAATGATTCCATTATCGACGGAAAACATTTTTCTGTTTTCGACTTGCATCTCTTTTAATTGTTCTTGAGTAATGGCTGTAACAAATACTTGTGAACCGCTTTGTTGTAATCGTTCTGCCAACAGTGCTCGTTTATATTGATCTAATTCCGATGCAAAATCATCGATCAAAAAAATACAATGGCGTTGCTTTTCTTTCATTAAATGCTCGCCTTGAGCCAGTCTCAATGCGCACATTAAAAGTTTAAGCTGTCCACGAGAAAGTACATCTTCCACTGGCAATCCTTGTGCTTTGAAACGAAAATCAGCTTTTTGAGGTCCAGAAAATGTGTAATTTAAGGCACGATCTCGTTCAAAATTTTGCTCAAGAACCTTTGCGTAATCTGTATTTTTTTCCCATCCTTGATGAAAGCTGACATTAATTTCTAATTCAGGGAGGAAAAGTTGGCAAGTTTGCTCGATTTCAGGGCGTAGCGCTTCTGCATATTCAGCACGCCATTGACTCACTTGATGAGCGAGTTTGGCAAGCTCTACATCCCAAACTTTAATAGCGGAGTAGGGCTGATTTTGTGCAAGCGCTGCATTTCTTTGTTTGAGTAATCGATTAAGATTGCTCCAAGCAGCATAAAAACTTGTTTGATGGTGAAAAAGCCCCCAATCTAAAAATGCTCGGCGATAACTTGGTCCACCATTGAGTAAGGTTAGGCCTTCTGGGGTGATTAATTGCATTGGCAAAAGATGAGCAAGATCGGAAATTTTATTGCCATCTTCGCCGTTAATTTTTACTAACGTGTTGCCTTGACGAAGTTTTTGTAAGCCCACTGACCATTGATGTTGGCTTTCTTGAATTTGTCCAAATAAGGTAAAGTGAGATTCGTCGTAAGAAATGATGCGATTTGTTACCGCACTTTTAAATGAGCGTCCGTGACCAAGATAAAAAATTGCTTCTAATAGGCTCGTTTTCCCGCTGCCATTGTTACCGACCAAAAAGTTAAAGCCGGGATCAAAATTAAGATCCACGGCTGTTAAGTTACGAAATTTTTCGACCAGTAAGCGCGAAATCGCCATATTATAAACGCATTGGCATAATTACATATTCGCTACTGCTGTCTTCGCAGTTTTCGATTAAGCAGCTAGAAGAAGCATCAGTTAGGCGCATGCGAACTTGATTGCATTTAAGCGCATTGAGCACATCAAGAATATAGGTGACATTAAAGCCGACCTCTAATTCTTCTCCATTGTAATTGACATCTACGATTTCTTCCGCTTCTTCATGCTCGGTGTTAGAGGCTGTAATTTTTAGTTGGTTTTCGCTTAAATTTAAACGCACGCTACGCACACGCTCATTCGATAAAATTGATGCGCGTACAAAGGCTTGTTTAAGAATTTCCCAGCTGCCTTCGACAATTTTCGTTGCATTACGAGGCAGCACTCGGCGATAGTCAGGGAAACGACCATCAATTAATTTTGATGTAAATACAATGTTTTTGAGATGGATACGTAAATTGTTAGTACCGATTTGTAAACGTGCTGGTTCATCGCTTGTTTCTAATAAACGAACAAGTTCTAATACGCCTTTACGCGGTAAAATCACAGAATGATTTTGTAATTCTTGTTCAAGTGAGATAGTACAGACCGCAAGTCTATGGCCATCTGTCGCCACAGTTCGCAATAAATTGCCTTCTGTTTCAAACTTCATGCCATTTAAGAAATAGCGCGCATCTTGGTTTGCCATGGAAAATTGAGTGGCTTCAATTAAACGGCGCAAGGTATTTTGCGGTAGTTCAAAATCTACTTCAGACTGCCAATCCGTGAGGTTAGGATATTCTTCTGCAGGTTGAGTTGTTAGTGTAAAACGGCTACGCCCAGACTGCACTAATGCACGGTCTTCTTCAAAAGTAACCGTGATTTCTGAATCATCAGATAAAGTGCGGCAAATATCTAAGAATTTTTTTGCTGGAATCGTAAAGGTGCCATTCTCAGAAGACGATGAAATTTGAGTTTGACTCGATAATTCGACTTCCAAATCTGTGCCTGTGATAGTCAATCGATTGTCTTCAATTTGCAACAACACATTGTTTAATACAGGAATGTTTGGACGACTACTCAATACGCCACATACTTGTTGCAACGGTTTTAATAAATTTTCTCTTGAAATACTAAATTGCATTGCGTTCTCCTTTTATGCGGACAAAGTGCGGATTAAATTCGCCCAATCTTCTTGAATGCTATTGTCTTGCTCGCGGAATTTTGGTACTTCGCGGCAAGCGTTTAATACGGTCGTGTGATCACGGTCAAAGGCACGACCGATTTCAGGTAAACTTCGGTTTGTTAATTCTTTTGCTAATGCCATGGCAATTTGGCGTGGACGAGTGACTGAACGCGCACGGCTTTTTGATTTTAAATCTGAAACCTTAATTCGATAATATTCAGCCACCACTTTTTGAATATTTTCAATAGTAACTAGACGTTCTTGCAGAGCCAAAATATCTTTTAAGGTATCACGCACGAAATCAATATCAATGTCGCCGCCTTTGAAGTCTTGCATTGCTTTCACTCGATTTAACGCCCCTTCGAGTTCACGCACGTTGGTACGCAAGCGTTGAGCAATGAAGAAAGCGACTTCTTCTGGCAAGTTCATATTATGTTCTTCCGCCTTTTTCAATAAAATCGCTACACGCGTTTCAAGATCGGGTGGCTCTATGGCTGTTGTTAAGCCCCAGCCAAAACGTGATTTTAAACGTTCTTCAATTTTTTCAATTTCTTTTGGGTAACGATCTGATGTTAAGATAATTTGGCGACCAGTTTCAAATAAGCTATTGAATATATGGAAGAATTCTTCTTGAGTTTTTTCTTTTTCAGCGAAAAATTGAATATCATCCACTAAAAGTGCATCGAGAGAACGATAGAATTTTTTAAACTGATCCATTTTATTATCACGCACTGCTTTTACCATATGTTGCATAAAGTTATTGGCGTGAATATAAAGCACACGCGCATTCGGTTTATTGGCTAAAATGCCGTTCCCAATAGCGTGTAACAAGTGAGTTTTACCTAAGCCTGTACCACCATATAAAAAGAAGGGATTGGCCGAAGGTTCGCCTGGCGCTTGCGCAAGTTTTTGACCGACTGCACGTGCGAGTTGGTTCGATTTACCTTCAACAAAGTTATCAAATAAGTGTTTAGTATTTAGATGAGATTCAAATTTTACTGAAGCACTAGATTCAGTTTGAAAATCTACCGCACTTTCTGTTTTAGGATTGCCACTTGGTGCACTTTCCACTACTTTAGGTGCAGGTTTAACCCCTTCTTTTAAAGAAATGCGAAGTTCAGGATTTTGTGCAAGTGTTTGACAAATTTGCTGGATTTGTGCGAGATAATGAGTTTCTACCCAACCTTTCACAAACATATTAGAAGCATATAAAACAATGTGGTTATCCGCCACCACATCAGCCTGTAAAGGACGAAGCCAAGTGCTAAGATCGCTGGCTGAAACTTGATCTTGAAGTTGTAACAGGCAACTTTGCCAAAGATTTGAGAGATTCACAAAAGGATCCTTGTTGTTTTTGTAATAGAGAAAAGTGCGGTAAAAATTGACGGAGATTTTACAATAAATGCGTGGAAAGATCTTCTAAAAAATCGGCTTGAGATTTATACAAAAATCCGTATAATCCCCCCGATTTTGGAAGTCCGAGAGTTTTTCCCGAAAAATTTCCGTTTCTTATTTGACGAACGCGTATTTTATGATTAAAATTGCGCTCTATTTTTATTAACTCATAATCTGGATTTAGGTAGATTACAATGAAACGTACATTTCAACCTTCTGTATTAAAACGTAGTCGTACTCACGGTTTCCGTGCTCGTATGGCAACTAAAAATGGCCGTCAAGTTTTAGCGCGTCGTCGTGCTAAAGGTCGTAAAAGTTTATCTGCATAATCACCGTTCTTAGTGGTTAAGCTGAACTTTTCAAGGGAGTTACGTTTGTTAACTCCCGTTCAATTCAAAAATGTCTTCGAACAACCGTTCAGAGCTAGCACTCCAGAAATAACCATCCTTGCCAGAAAAAATAATCTTGAGCATCCTCGCTTAGGTTTGACTGTGGCTAAAAAACATTTAAAACGAGCTCATGATCGTAATCGTATTAAACGCTTAGTACGAGAAAGTTTTCGTTTATCGCAACATCGTTTACCAGCATGTGATTTTGTTTTTGTTGCAAAAGGTGGTATAGGTAAGCTTGATAATAGCTCTTTTGTGCAAATCTTAGAAAAATTATGGCAACGACACATTCGTTTGGTGCAAAAATCTTAATTGGATTTATTCGTTTCTATCAAGTTGTTATTAGTCCTCTTATCGGACCGCGTTGTCGGTTTGTGCCCACTTGTTCTTGCTATGGCATTGAAGCGTTAAAAACACATGGATTGTTAAAAGGTAGTTGGCTTACTCTAAAACGTGTATTAAAATGTCACCCCTTGAACACTGGTGGATTCGATCCTGTTCCACCTAAAATCAATAATAACGATGAGAAAAAATAATGGACTCAAGACGTAGCCTATTAGTGTTAGCGCTAATTTTTATTTCTTTCCTTGTTTATCAGCAATGGCAGTTGGATAAAAATCCACAAGTGCCAACTGAGCAAACAACTTCAATGACTGCCAATTCTGATGTTCCGGCAAGTTCTCCTTCTTCTAATTCACAAGTCGTAGCGGATTCTCAAACTCATGGCCGTATTATTACCCTTGAAAACGATGTATTCCGTTTGAAAGTTGATACTTTAGGCGGTGATGTAATTAGTTCTGAATTATTAAAATATGATGCAGAATTGGATTCAAAAACACCGTTTGTGTTATTAAAAGACACCAAAGAACATGTGTATATTGCACAAAGTGGTTTAATTGGTAAAAACGGTATCGATACTCGTTTTGGTCGTGCGCAATATCAAATTGAAGGCGATAATTTTAAATTAGCAGATGGTCAAGAGTCTCTTTCAGTTCCTCTTCTTTTTGAAAAAGATGGTGTGACTTATGAAAAAATCTTCGTATTAAAACGTGGTAGCTATGATTTAGGCGTAGATTACAAGATTAATAACCAAAGTGGTCAAGCTATTGAAGTGGAACCTTATGGTCAATTAAAACATTCTATTGTTGAAAGCTCTGGTAATGTAGCTATGCCAACTTATACTGGTGGCGCATATTCTTCTTCAGAAACTAACTATAAAAAATATAGTTTTGGCGATATGAAGGATAATAATCTTTCTATTGATACTAAAGCTGGTTGGGTTGCAGTATTACAACATTATTTCGTATCGGCCTGGATCCCTAATCAAGATGTAAATAATCAACTTTACACAATTACAGATACTAAAAATAATGTCGCTTCAATCGGTTATCGTGGTCCAGTTTTGACAATTCCTGCTGGTGCTCAAGAGACGATTACAAGTTCATTATGGACTGGTCCTAAACTTCAAAATCAAATGGCTACCGTAGCAAATCATTTAGATTTAACAGTTGATTACGGTTGGGCTTGGTTTATTGCTAAACCGTTATTCTGGTTATTAACCTTTATTCAAGGGATTGTATCTAACTGGGGCTTAGCGATTATCTGTGTAACAATCGTGGTGAAAGCAATTTTGTATCCACTTACGAAAGCACAATATACATCAATGGCTAAAATGCGTATGTTGCAACCTAAAATGCAAGAAATGCGTGAGCGTTTTGGTGATGATCGCCAACGTATGAGCCAAGAAATGATGAAACTTTATAAAGAAGAAAAAGTAAATCCACTTGGTGGTTGTTTGCCAATTCTTCTTCAAATGCCAATCTTCATCGCATTGTATTGGACATTTATGGAAGCAGTTGAATTACGTCATGCTCCGTTCTTTGGTTGGATTCAAGATTTATCAGCACAAGATCCCTATTATATTTTCCCTATTTTAATGGGTATCTCAATGTTCTTGTTGCAAAAAATGTCTCCAACACCAGTAGCGGATCCAATGCAGCAAAAAGTGATGAACTTTATGCCATTAGTATTTATGTTCTTCTTCTTATGGTTCCCTGCTGGTTTAGTGTTGTACTGGTTAGTTTCTAACTTAATTACAATTGCACAACAGCAATTAATTTACCGTGGATTAGAGAAAAAGGGACTGCATTCTCGTAAGAAATAATCTTAAATGAATGGAAAGAAAGGCACCAAAAGTGCCTTTCTTTGTTTTATCGGTCGTGGTAAATATGGCCACAGTTAATGATAGTAATAGCGCTGTTGGTAAACATATGCATTTTCTCAATAGGTTAATATTATGATTAGTCTAGAGTATACTTACTCTACGTGATAATAGGTTTTTTATGAAAGAAACAATCGTTGCTCAAGCTACTGCGCCAGGTCGTGGTGGTATTGGGATTTTAAGAATCTCTGGGCCTTTAGCAACAGAAGTTGCACAAGCAGTGTTGGGAATATGTCCTAAGCCAAGAATGGCTGATTATCTCCCTTTTAAGGATGCTGATGGCTCGGTTTTAGATCAAGGGATTGCCCTTTACTTCAAATCACCAAATTCATTTACTGGTGAGGATGTATTGGAATTGCAAGGTCACGGTGGACAGGTTGTATTAGATTTATTACTCAAACGTATTTTGCAAATTGATGGAATCCGTTTGGCGAGACCAGGTGAGTTTTCTGAACAAGCTTTTTTGAATGATAAATTGGATCTTGCTCAAGCGGAAGCGATTGCGGATTTAATTGATGCAACATCAGAACAGGCAGCACGTTCCGCATTAAAATCTTTGCAAGGTGAATTTTCGAAGAAAGTAAATGAATTAGTTGATTCTGTTATTTACTTACGCACCTATGTAGAAGCAAGCATTGATTTTCCTGATGAAGAAATTGATTTCTTGGCGGATGGAAAAATTGAAGCAAACTTACGCGGTATTATTAATCAGTTGGAAGATGTTCGCTCAGAAGCCAAACAAGGTTCTATTTTACGTGAAGGCATGAAAGTTGTGATTGCTGGTCGTCCAAATGCTGGCAAATCAAGCTTGCTTAATGCGCTTGCTGGTCGCGAAGCAGCTATCGTAACGGATATTGCGGGTACAACGCGTGATGTATTGCGTGAGCATATTCATATTGATGGCATGCCATTGCATATTATTGATACCGCGGGTCTTCGAGATGCAACCGATGAAGTTGAGCGCATTGGCATTTCTCGCGCATGGACGGAGATCGAACAAGCCGATCGTATTATTTTGATGTTAGATAGTAGCGATCCTGAAAGTGCAGATTTAAGCAAAGTGCGGTCAGAATTTTTAGCAAAATTACCCACAACATTGCCTGTCACTATTGTTCGAAACAAAATCGATTTAAATGGCGAACAAGCAAGTGAAAGCGAAGAAGACGGGTATCAAATGATTAGCCTTTCCGCTCAAACGCATGATGGTATACAACTTTTACGTGATCATTTAAAACAAGCAATGGGTTTCCAAACTGGCATGGAAGGGGGCTTTTTAGCTCGTCGTCGTCATTTAGATGCACTTGAGAAAGCCGCAGAGCATTTACAAATCGGTTTGGTTCAACTTACAGAATTTCATGCGGGAGAACTTTTAGCGGAAGAATTACGTTTAGTACAAACTTATTTGAGTGAAATTACAGGAGAATTCACATCAGATGACTTGCTAGGTAATATTTTTAGTTCTTTCTGTATTGGAAAATAGCAAGAGTAAAGCGCGGTCATTTTCTTGGGCAAAAATTTAGATCAAAAGCGGAGATTTTTGCTGGCATAGTGCTGATTGGAATTGGTATTAGCTTGCTTTATGAGCACGGTGTTTTCACTTTTTAAGATGCTAATTTTCTAGGTTTAGATTATAATCGGGAAAATTTTATGTTTATAACAAGGGTTATAGAATGTTAATTGAAAAAATGCACAATTTATCAAATTCAAAGGCAGCTAAGTTTATTTTGGGTTTGATTACTTTATCTTTTTTAGTCGGCGGTATGTCTGGCTATCTTTTTAGTTCAAATGATACTTATGCTGCAAAAGTTAATGGCGAAGTGATTTCGCAACAAGATTTTTTAAATCGCTACAACCAAGAATTTGAGGCTCGTGCACAACGCGAAGGCGAAGCATTTATGGCTCAGTCAGATTCTCCTGAATTTGTTACCGCACTTCGTCAAAGCACCATCAATCGAATGATTGATCAAGAATTGCTTCGTCAATATGCGAAAGAATTAAAATTAGGCGTCAGTGATGAAATGATTAAACGAGCAATCGTGACAGATCCTAATTTTCAAGTTAATGGAAAATTTGATAACGGTGTTTATCAACCAGTATTACAACAAAATCGTTTAACTTCAGATGGTTATGCGGCTATTTTACGTGGTGCATTAACCCTTGAACAAATGCAAAGTGGTGTTGCTAACAGTGAATTTATCGTGCCTGCTCAAGCAAAAAATACCGCAGAAGTTTTCTTTCAAAAGCGTTCAGCTCGTTTAGCAACATTATCTCTTGCTGATGAAATTGCAAAGCAAGCGGTATCTGATGATGAAATTAAAGCTTATTACGAGGCTAATCAAAAATCTTTTGTTCAGCCAGAACAAGTGAAGGTTCAATATATTGATCTCTCGGGTAGCCAAATCGAAAAAGGTATCGACGTTAAAGATGTAGAAATTGCGCAATATTATCAAGATAATAAAGCTCAATTTATGACTCAGCGTTTAGCACATATTCAATTTGCAAATGAGCAAGATGCTAAGGCGGCTTACGATGAATTACAAAAAGGTGCAAATTTCACTGATGTAGCTAAAGCTAAATCTCTAGATAAAGTTTCTGGTGAGAATGGTGGTGATTTAGGTTGGGTAAATGCGAATGAATTACCAAAAGCCTTTGAAGATGCCGCAGCTGCATTACAGGTAGGGCAATATAGCCAACCAATCAATGTGGATGGTAATTACCATATTGTTTTAGTGCAAGAACGTAAAGCTCAAACTTTAGATGAAGTGAAAGCACAGGTTGCAGATTTAGTTCGTAAATCCTTATTAGAAAATCGTTATTATGCAATTGAAAAGCAAGTGCGTGATAAGGCTTTTGAAGATAGCAAATCGTTGAATACTGCGGCACAAGTTGCAGGTGTTAAAGTTCAAGAGAGCGGTTATTTTTCTCGTCAAAATGTACCTGCAGAATTAAATTTCCCTAATGTAGTTTCTGCGGTTTTTGAATCTGATATTGCCAATGGTGGTGCTAACTCAGAACCTTTGAACGTAGGCGATTATCACGCTATTGTTGTGCGTGTGTTAGATCACAAACCTGAAGGTGTGAGAACATTGGAAGATGCGAAAGCAGATATTGAAATGTTCTTAAAACGCCAGAAGGCTGAAAATGTTCTTAACGAGAAAGCACAACAAGCGGTGAAAGCATTAAGCGAAAATGCTGAATCGAAAGTGGATGGAATTAATTTCTCAAGTGAGCAAATTTTTACTTTAAGTGAAAATAAAGATCCAATTTTAACAAATGGCATATTCTCAATTGCTAAACCAGAATCAGGTAAAATGGTTTACCAAGTTGCTCATAATGAGAAAGGCGATGTGGTTATTATTGCTTTAAATAAAGTAGAAGACGGCGTGCTTAATGATAAAGAATTAAGCCAATTTAGTGCTCAATTATTACGTACAAGTCAGGCTGAAGTTCAAGCACAATTAATGCAAGGATTGCGTGAGAGAGCAAAAATTGAAGTAAATGATTCTTTCATCAATCAAGATGATGAAGCTCAGCAATAATTGATTAAATTGCAATCTCAGATAAATTTTGATAAAAAGTGCGGTAAATTCACCGCACTTTTTTATAGGGGGCAAACAATGGCAGAAGAAACAATTTTCAGCAAAATCATCCGTAAAGAAATTCCTGCAAATATCGTCTATCAAGATGAATTAGTCACAGCGTTTCGTGATATTTCACCACAAGCTAAAACACATATTTTGATCATTCCAAATAAAGTCATCCCCACAGTGAATGATGTAACAGAGCAAGATGAAGTAGCGCTAGGTCGATTATTTAGCGTGGCGGCTAAGCTCGCTAAAGAAGAAGGTATTGCGGAAGACGGTTATCGCCTAATTGTGAATTGTAATAAACATGGTGGACAAGAAGTATTCCATTTACATATGCATTTAGTCGGTGGTGAACCTTTAGGTAAAATGTTAGCGAAATAATGAAAAAATATTTTCTAATTTTGGCGAGCCTTGTGCTCGCTGCTTGTTCAAGTTCAGTAGAAAACTTAACTTATTCAACGAAGCCGATTTTGAATATCACATCTAATCTTTCACCTTTAATTCAAGTTGAAACGAGTCAAAAATCAGCGCTTATAAAAAATAAAAGTCAGCAACTTTTGAATATAAGTTACTACTTGTATTGGTACGATCATTTAGGAGTAACCCAAACGTGGGAAAATCAGCAAGAAAGCTATTCCTCTCAATTTTTGCTAAAACCACAAGAAGAGAAATGGATCGATTTAATTAAACCTACTGTAGAAAGTAAAAATTATCGCCTTTATTTAAAATAATTTATGAGCACGTTGTTAATTGATTTAAAAGGAAAAGAGTTGGAACAAGAGGAAGTAGAGTTACTTTCTCATCCTCTTGTTGCGGGATTGATTTTATTTACTCGAAATTTTGAAGACAGAGAACAAATTCAAGAATTAATTCGTTCTGTTCGTCAGCGAGTGAAAAAGCCTTTATTGATTACGGTGGATCAAGAAGGGGGACGAGTTCAACGTTTCCGTGATGGATTCACGATGTTGCCTTCAATGCAGGCTTTTCAAGAAACATTGTCAGCAACTGAACAAGTGAACTTCGCTAAAGAAGCAGGTTGGCAAATGGCTGCAGAAATGATTGCCTTGGATATTGACTTGAGTTTTGCGCCGGTGCTGGATTTGGGGCATGAATGTCGAGCGATTGGTGATCGCAGTTTTTCATCTGATGTAAAAAGTGCGGTAAATTTAGCAACCGCTTTTATTGATGGTATGCATCAAGTAGGTATGGCATCTACAGGTAAACATTTCCCTGGTCATGGCCATGTATTAGCTGATTCTCATTTAGAAACTCCTTATGATGATCGCGCAAAAGACGAAATTTTTAGTGGCGATCTCCAACCTTTCCAACAGTTGATTTCACAAAATAAACTCGATGCCATTATGCCTGCGCATGTCATTTATAGACAATGTGATAGTCAACCAGCAAGTGGTTCAGAATATTGGTTAAAAGAAATCTTACGAAAACAATTAAATTTCCAAGGTGTGATTTTTTCCGATGATCTCGGTATGAAAGGCGCTGGCGTAATGGGTGATTTTGTAGAGCGTAGTAAAAAAGCACTCAATGCAGGTTGTGATCTTTTATTACTGTGCAATGAACGTGAAGGTGTCATTCAAGTATTAGATAATCTAAAACTTACTGAAAATGAACCGCACTTTATGGCTCGTCAAGCTCGCTTACAAAATTTATTTAAACGTAGAGTGATCAAGTGGAATGATTTGATTTTAGATCAACGTTGGAAACTGAATCACCGAAATCTCGCAGATATTCAAAGCCGTTGGTTAGATATTCAGGCTGCAAGAACATGATTGATTGTCGATACTATCAGCAAAATGAATGTCGTTCTTGTCAATGGCTTGAAATACCTTATAGTCAGCAGTTAACCGAAAAACAACATCATTTAAAGCAGCAACTGATTTCTATTAATTGCAATGGGGCTCAATGGTTGGCTCCTTTTCAATCTAATGAACAAGGCTTTCGTAATAAAGCTAAGATGGTTGTTAGTGGCAGTGTTGAACGCCCGATACTTGGCATTTTAAAAAATCCTAATGATCTACAAAGTGCGATTGATTTGTGTGATTGCCCCCTTTATCCAACTCATTTTTCATTGATTTTTCCAGTTTTGAAGGATTTTATTGGCCGTGCTGGTTTAGTACCTTATAACATTGCTAAACAAAAAGGCGAGCTAAAATATATTCTGCTCACAGAAAGTATCGCGACGGGAAAATTAATGTTGCGTTTTGTATTACGCACAGAAAATAAATTGCTATTAATTCGTCGAGAATTACCCAAATTATTGGAAAAATTACCGCACTTAGAAGTGGTGAGCATTAATTTACAGCCACAGCACGCGGCCATTTTAGAAGGTGAACAAGAAATTTTTCTGACAGAACAACAATTTTTGCCTGAGAATTTCAATGATATTCCGCTCTTTATTCGCCCACAAGGTTTTTTTCAAACCAATCCTAAAGTGGCTGCGGGATTATATGCAACCGCTCAGCAATGGGTGAGTGAATTACCAATCTATAAAGTCTGGGATTTATTTTGTGGTGTGGGAGGCTTTGGTTTACATTGCGCTAAAGCTTTACAGGAAAAATGGGGAAAAAGTATTGAGTTGACTGGAATTGAAATTTCCTCATCCGCTATTTTGGCTGCGAGCCATTCCGCTAAAATATTGGGTTTAGAACATGTAAATTTCCAATCACTAGACGCGGCAAGTGTGATGAAAAATCAGAATGAGAATAAGCCAGATCTTGTGATTGTAAATCCACCACGTCGTGGAATTGGAAAGGAATTAAGTGAATTTCTTAACGAAATGCAATCGGACTTTATTTTATATTCTAGTTGTAATTCTGTAACAATGGGTAAGGATTTACAGTATCTCACTTTTTATAAACCGTTGAAAATTCAACTTTTTGATATGTTTCCGCAAACATCTCATTATGAAGTATTAGTTTTACTAGAAAGAAAAAAGATTAATTAAGGTGAGATAGAAAAAGCTAGGAAATTTGAAAGAAGGGTGGTGGAACTAAGCAGAATTGGTCTTAACAGCAAGTGGCTTACTGCACGCATCCCTGCGGGATTTCTACCTAGCCCACCATAGATTAGAAAATGCATCTTGGTGTTCTAGCTTTTGCGGCATAAAACTATGCAATAAGGTTATAAACCTTTAAAAGCCACTATATCAGGAGACCAATCCTGTCTTCCCACTATATTCGTAAGAAGTTGAATAATGATAGAATCCTTTATATTAATTGTCAATTAATGTTTTGAATATTATTTCTAATTAAACAAAAACCATCCAAATTGATTTTGAATGGTTTCATTATTGAATAATTTATGATGAAAAATTATCTTGCGCCATATACAACGATAGTTTTTCCATGAGCATGGATAAGATTCTGATCCTCTAACATCTTAATAATACGTCCTACAGTTTCTCGTGAACAACCAACCATTTGCCCTATTTCTTGACGTGTAATTTTTATTTGCATTCCATCAGGATGTGTCATTGCTTCAGGCTGTTTAGCTAAGTTCATTAGCGTTTGAGCAATGCGACCTGCTACGTCTAAGAATGCTAAATTACTCACTTGGCGTGAAGTATTTTGTAAACGTCTTGCCAATTGTGCGGTTAAAAACATTAAGATTTCTGGGTTAGCTTGAATTAATTGACGATATTTTTTATAGGAAATTTCAGCAATTTCACATGTTGTTTTTGTTTTAACCCATGCTGAACGTTTTGAACCTTCATCAAATAGCCCTGCTTCTCCAAAGAATTGCCCGGCTCCTAGATAAGTTAGGATCATTTCTTTTCCTTCATCATCTTTTGCAGAGACCATTACAGTACCTTTAATGACATAATAAAGTGTCGTTGCATCTTCACCTGCGTGAATTAAAGTCGATTTTGCAGGATATTTATGTAAATGGCAGTGAGTAAGAAACCAATCTAAAACTGGATCTCGTTGAGTTGTCTCTTCTTCTTGAGAGGAGGTTACAACTTCATCAATTTCGGTTAATTCATTTGACATTCGTGCTCCTTACATTCCTGTTTCAAAAATTCCGTTTTATTTTTGATGTCAATGGATTCATGCAATTCAGACCATACAATCACTGCAATTCCATTGCGAATTTGAGTCAGTAAAAGTTGTTTTTTTTGGTTGAGTGAAAGTTCTTCTATACCGTAATCGGTTCCTTCGCGTAAAATTACGCTTTCTACGATATTATCTAATGTTTCTGCTTCTAGTTCTTGCCAAGGAATAATCATATATTTACTCGGTAAAGTCAATTAGGCAAAAAGTGGCTCGATAAAACGCCATTGTTGTTCGAAAGACTGGCTTGCATTCAGACGGAAATTAGTACGAACATAGCGCATAAATTGTCCTTCACATAGTGTCACTAAATGCGAGGCAATTATACGTTCATCCACATTAAAGCCGCGTCCTTCACGTAATTTTCGCATCTGTAAAATATTGACAAACTGCATTTCAAGACGATTAAAAAATTGAGCGACTCGAACTTGCAATTGCGCATCTTCAAACATTAATGCATGACCCGTTAGAATTCGAGTTAACCCAGGATTTTTACGGGCAAAATCTAAGATCGTTTGTAAAATATCATGAATGCGATTCATTGTTTGGGTTTCGTTACGCATAGAAGCGGTAATACGGCTTAATAAGGTATTTTCAATGTGCTCGATCAAGGCTTCAAACATTTTTGTTTTGCTTGGAAAGTAACGATATAACGCAGCTTCTGATACCCCAACTTCTTTTGCTAGACGAGCCGTTGTCATACGCTCCATGCCACGTTCGGAATGAAGCATATGTATCAACACAGTAAGCACTTGTTGACGACGTTCTTTTACCGTTCTTTTTTCAATTTTTTGTGTTTCAATTTTAGGCGCAATTTCTTCCACGCCCGATAAAGATAATTGTTCTTCTACCATAAATTATTGTTTACCTGAATGACCGAAACCGCCTTCACCACGTTCGGTTTGTTGAAAATCTTCTACAATATTAAATTCGGCTTGTACTACTGGTACGAAAACAAGTTGAGCAATGCGATCGCCGACTTCAATTTTGAATGGCTCATTTCCACGGTTCCACATTGATACCATTAATGGCCCTTGATAATCGGAGTCAATTAATCCCACAAGGTTTCCTAGCACAATGCCGTGTTTATGACCAAGGCCCGAGCGAGGCAAAATCACTGCCGCTAAATTTGGATCCGCAATATAAATTGATAGCCCTGTCGGAATTAATTTAGTTTCACCTGGTTGAATTTCAAAGCTTTCATCGATCAAAGCACGTAAATCAAGACCTGCCGAACCTTCAGTTGCGTAAGTTGGCAGAGGAAATTCATTTCCAATGCGAGAATCTAAAATTTTTACGTCAATTTTTTTCATGTAATACTCCGTTTGAAATTCATTTTTAGGTAAAAGTGCGGTTGGAATTATAAGGTTTTTTGATAGCGTTCAATGATTTCATTGACTAAATCAGCTGCAAGTTCCACTTTTGATTTTAGCGATAATTTTTTATGACCATTTTTCCAGAAAAGCTGCAAGGCATTTTCATCAGCGTTAAAAACTTGTCCGCCAGATACATCGTTGGCACAAATCATATCAAGATTTTTGCGTTCAAGTTTATCTTTTGCGTAATCATCAACATTTTGGGTTTCAGCTGCAAATCCAACAGTAAAAGGGCGATGTGTTTTTAAATGTCCTACATCTGAGATAATATCGGGATTTTTAATTAACTTGATAGATATTTCATCGCCAGATTTTTTAATTTTTTGGTCAGCAACTTTGGCTACTCTGTAATCAGCAACAGCCGCACAGCCAATAAAAATTTGATTCTTCGCCGCACTTTCAAGAGAGGCTTTCCACATATCTTGTGCTGAGATGACATTGATTCGATTTACATTTTTTGGTGTTGTTAAATTCACTGGCCCTGAAATTAGCGTGACGTTCGCCCCACGTTCGGCAAATGCTTCAGCAATCGCAAATCCCATTTTCCCTGAACTATGGTTAGAAATATAACGAACGGGATCGATTGCCTCACGCGTTGGGCCTGCTGTAATAGCGACATTTAATCCTTGTAGATCTTGTTTTTGAGAGAAAAAGTCAGAAAGTGCGGTAAAAATTTCCTCTGGTTCTGACATACGTCCTTTCCCCATATCGCCGCAAGCCTGAAAACCACTATTCGGGCCAATAAGCTCAATTCCACGCGTTTGAAGAGCCGTTAAATTTTGTTGAGTAATGGATTGGCGATACATCTGCTGATTCATTGCTGGGGCAAGAAAAATTGGCGCATCAGTCGCAAGACAAATTGTTGAAAGTAAATCATTCGCCATGCCTACAGTAAGACGGGCAATAAAGTCTGCACTAGCTGGCGCAATAATAATGGCATCGGCCCATTTGGCAAGCTCAATATGCCCCATTGCCAGCTCTGCTTGTGGATCAAGTAAAGATTGTGCGACAGCATTGCCAGAAATGGCTTGAAGCGTTAAAGGCGTAACAAATTCTGCCGCAGCAGGGGTTAATACTACACGTATTTCCGCTTCTGCTTTACGTAATAAACGAATCAACTCTATTGTTTTATAGGCTGCAATACCGCCAGTTATGCCAACTACAATATGTTTTCCGTTTAATTTCATGTTTCAACCTTTGTTAGTACTTAGCCACAATTCCGTTATTTTACTTTAATTTTATTGAATGCCCAATGCTATTTTTGCGATACATATCGCAGACTTTACATAAGTTACTCGTAAAACAAGAAAAGAGCGGTCAAAATTTTTTCTATTTTGCGTTTAATATTTTATGGAAAACAATGATGATTTAATGCCACGGGAAAAATTGCTTAAATTTGGTGTAGAAACGCTCGCTGATTATGAATTGCTGGCGATCTTTTTACGAACTGGCATAAAAGGCTGCCCAGTCATTCAGCTTTCTAAAAATGTCTTATCACATTTTGGTTCCTTGCATACGTTACTTTCTGCAGATGAAAAAGCCTTCTGCTCAGTGAAAGGCTTAGGCATTACGCAATTTATTCAGCTGCAAGCGATTACGGAAATGACCAAGCGTTATTTAAAGCAAGAGATGTTAAGTACACCGATTATTAATGATCCTGAAACGGTAAAACTTTTTTTACTCACTGAATTGCAACATGAGGAAAGAGAAGTGTTTATGGTTTTATTTTTGGATAATCAACATCGTCTGATTAAAAAAGAGCGGTTATTTTTAGGTACAATTAATGTGTCAGCGGTTTATCCTCGGGAAATAATTAAAGAGGCACTTTATTGTAATGCAGCTGCTTTAATTTTGGCGCATAATCATCCCTCGGGCATAACGGAGCCGAGTTATTCGGATCAGCTTATTACTAAAAAAATTCAGGAGTCTGCAGAACTAATGGAAATCAGAGTGCTTGATCACCTAATTGTCGGAAAAACAGATTGCTATTCTTTTGCAGAGAACTTTTTATTATAAATTTTTATAATGTTGACCATTTTTTTACCGATTACATCCAGGAAAATCGCATTTACACTTGAGAAATGAAAACAAAGTCAGTATAATTTGCGACCTTTAATATAGTAAGCGGGTCGGATTAGCGCGACCTGACGAGGTAGCAAGCTGGTTTTAACTGGCTTTAAACAATCCGAACCGTAAGCTCGAGCTTATATTTAATTATTGGAGATTATTATGTCTAGAGTTTGTCAAGTAACAGGCAAGCGTCCAGCTGTGGGTAATAACCGCTCACACGCGATGAATGCGACACGTCGTCGTTTTCTTCCAAACCTTCATACTCATCGTTTCTGGGTTGAAAGTGAAAACCGTTTCGTAACCTTACGTTTAACTGCGAAAGGTATGCGTATTATTGATAAAAAAGGCATTGATGCAGTATTAGCTGAAATCCGTGCTCGTGGCGAAAAAATCTAAGGAGCTAAAAAATGGCAGCTAAAGGCGCTCGTGAGAAAATCCGTTTAGTTTCTACTGCAGAGACCGGTCACTTCTACACAACTGATAAAAATAAACGTAATATGCCTGAAAAAATGGAAATCAAAAAATTTGATCCAGTAGTGCGTAAACACGTTATTTATAAAGAAGCAAAAATCAAATAATTTTGCTTATTTAGAAAAAGCCCGACATTGTTCGGGTTTTTTTCTATCCAAGATTTATTAAGGAACAAATCATGCCTGAACTTCCTGAAGTCGAAACTGCACTACGCGGTATTAGCCCTTATCTTAAGAATTTTACGATTGAGAAAGTTGTCGTGCGTCAGCCTAAATTGCGCTGGGCCGTATCAGAGGAATTGATAACGCTAAAAAATGTAAAAATTGTCGATCTCACTCGTCGAGCAAAATATTTGATTATTCACACGGAAAAAGGTTATATCATCGGGCATCTCGGCATGTCAGGTTCGGTGCGAATTGTGCCACAGGATAGCGTAATAGATAAACATGATCATATTGATATTGTGATGAATAATGGCAAATTATTACGTTATAACGATCCCCGTCGTTTCGGTGCATGGTTGTGGTCGGAGAATTTAGATGACTTTCATCTTTTCTTAAAGCTAGGGCCTGAACCGCTTTCTGATGAATTTAATGCAAAATATTTATTCAAAAAATCTCGTCAAAAATCGACCGCACTTAAAACTTTCTTGATGGATAATGCAGTGGTGGTGGGTGTTGGTAATATTTATGCGAATGAAAGTTTGTTTATTTGTGGTATTCATCCACTTAAACTCGCTAAAAATCTGACCCGCAATCAATGTATTTCCCTAGTAAATACGATTAAAGATGTTTTGAGAAAAGCTATTATTCAAGGTGGAACGACACTTAAAGATTTCTTACAGCCAGATGGGCGCCCAGGATATTTTGCACAAGAATTATTGGTATATGGCAATAAAGACAAACCTTGTCCTAAGTGCGGTACAAAAATTGAAAGTTTAGTGATAGGCCAGCGTAATAGTTTCTTTTGCCCGAAATGTCAGAAAATGGGTTAGGGTGAGTTGGTTTTCGATGGAAAAGAGAGATGAAAATAGCGGTCAGAAACGACCGCAATTTTTAATTTACTGGAAATTCTTCAATTATAACAGGAAGTTGTAAAATTTTGCCTAATCGTAGAATGGTGACTAGAACTTTTGAATTAGGTTTTGTATTTGCGATAATTTGCATCATTTCTCGGGCTGAAATGCCTTCTTGATTATTTAATTTCAAAATGACATCACCTAATTGAATTCCTGCTTTTGCTGCCGGGCTATTAGGACTTACACCAGTGATGACAATGCCTTCTTCACTACTTGAACTGATGTCACTTTGCACGCCAAAATAACCTCGGATAACACGTCCATCTCGTATAATTTTTTGTAAAACATCATTTGCAATATCCATTGGAATCGCAAAATTTAGTCCTTCTGCTATTTCATTAGCGGTTTTCCCAATACTAAGGGTGCTGATTCCAACTAATTCCCCTGCAGAATTAATTAACGCACCGCCTGAGTTGCCGCGGTTAATTGAAGCATCGGTTTGGATGAAGTTTTGTCTGCCAACAGAATCACCTACAGCATTACGCCCCACCGCGCTAATAATACCTTGGGATACGCTTTGTCCTAAGTTGTAGGGATTACCGATTGCTAATACCACATCACCAACGTGAGCTTGGCGATCTGAATTTTGTGGAATGGTTGAAAGATTATTTGCACGAATTTTGAGAACAGCGAGATCGGTGAGATTATCTGAACCAACAAGGCTTGCCTCAAAAATATTTCCATTTTGTAACGCTACTACAATTTGATCCGCATTTTGGATAACGTGTTTATTCGTCAGAATATAGCCATCTTTACTCATAATCACGCCAGAACCTAAGTTATTCACTTGTAGCTGATCATTATCATTAATGCTGGCGGAAGAAAAAGATCGGTTATAAACATTCACTACTGCTGGAGAGGCAATACGCACCGCATTTTTGAACGATACAATATCGTCTGAAGTGAAAATATTGCTGTTATTCAGTCTTGGAACCGCAAACAAAATCACGCCCGCAGCAGCCAAGCCCCAAAGTGCGGAATGGAAAAGTTTTTTAAGCATTTAGATTCCTTTCGGTGTGTAAGTTAATTTTATATCGTCACCGATTTGTTCTAATTCATTGAGTTGCCATAATGGTGCATCAGCAAGTTTAGTTAAATTCGGTAATTGGCATAGACCACGAGCATTGTCGCCAAGTAATTTGGGCGCAACGTAAATAATCAATTCATCTACTAATTTCGCATCAATTAAACTACCCGCTAAATTTGCTCCAGCTTCTACCCAAAGGGTATTTATTTGGCGTCTTCCCAGTTCTCGCATTAATTCTTTTAGTAAATTTTCTTTTGGAAGAATAATTTGTTCGCAGAAATCAGGAAAGCCTGCTAAATCTCGCGATTCATTAGAAACTAACCAAACGGGAGAATGCGTTAAAAAAAGTTTATGAGTCGGCTGAATGCGATGTTGTGAATCTAAAATGACTCGTACAGGCTGGCGAAGATCTTCTTTTTTATATTTTGTTTTAAGATTTTCAGGAAATTCGTCCCAGCGTACATTAAGGCTTGGATCATCTGCAATTACTGTCGCAGAAGTAGATAAAAGTGCGGATGATTTTGCACGCATTTTTTGTACGTCAGAACGAGCATCAGGGCCCGTAATCCATTTACTTTCTCCACTTGCTATTGCTGTTCGTCCATCTAAACTCATTGCAAGTTTGAGTTGAACAAAAGGCATACCTTGACGCATTCGTTTTAAAAAGCCTTTATTTATTTTTTCCGCTTGATCGTTTAATAAATTCACCGCACTTTCGATGCCTGCATCAGATAACATTTTCAAACCTTTCCCTGCGACTTGAGGATTCGGATCTTGCATAGCTGCAATGACTTTCACTACGCCAGCCTCGATTAATCCTAATGCACAAGGCGGTGTGCGACCATAATGAGAGCAGGGCTCTAAGGTGACGTAAGCGGTTGCTCCTTTGGCATTTTCGCCAGCTTGGGCTAAGGCAACGCGTTCAGCATGAGGTTGCCCCGCTTTAAAATGAAAGCCTTCCCCCACAATTTCACCATTTTTTACCAATACGCATCCTACCGATGGGTTCGGTGTAGTGGTATATTGACCTTTGGCGGCTAAATCCAAGGCGCGTTGCATAAATTTGCGATCTTGTGCAGAAAATTCGCTCATGGTTAATCCTTTAAGCTCTCAATTTCTTTGGTGAATTGATTAATATTATCGAAACTCAAATAGACCGATGCAAAACGAATATAAGCCACTTTATCGAGTTTTTTTAACTCATTCATCGCGAGTTTTCCAACCAGTTTACTTGGTACTTCACGTTCACCCGTCGCGCGTAATTGAAAAATTATATGGTTAATTGCTTGTTCAACATCATCCGCACTTACAGGGCGTTTTTCTAAGGCGTGCTGAATACCACTGCGTAATTTATCTTCATTGAACGGTTCTCGAGTGCCGTCAGTTTTAATAATTTTTGGTACGATTAATTCGGCTGTTTCAAAGGTAGTAAAACGCTCATGACAATTACCGCACTCACGACGGCGGCGAACTTGATAGCCATCCGATACCAAACGGCTATCAATTACCTTGGTTTCTTCTGTAAAACAAAATGGACAGCGCATAGACAATTCTCCGTAAAAAGGGCGGTTATCTTAGCAAAAAATCGGTTCTTTGACGATTAGCTTTATGCTTTTCTTGTCTTCTTTTATACGAATAATAAGCCAAACCAATCTTTTGTTTGTTTTAATAATTTTTCAATATTTTCAGTTTGTTCAAATCTTGAGGTCTGCGCCAATATGCGTGACCAATATGGATCTGCTTGAGCGCCGTAGCTGTCTTCGCCCAGTTCCTGAAGTTTTGTAGAAATGTTGTCAAAATCTACCGCACTTTCATCGTCCACAATAAAATGATTAATATTTCTTATCGTTGGCACCAATTGAATTTCTATTTGGCTTTGTAAATAATCTTTTACGTAAATTTTTAATTGAGCGAGAGCGGCTTCACGCTCAATAGGCGGTAATTCGATAACTTGATCTTGCGTAATTAATTTTGGTGGTATTGCATTTTCTTGTGTGACACATTGAATCAAATAATAAATCCAAGGACGGATACAATAGCGATCTTTGTATTTCGCAAAATGCCACTGAATTACCTGTGAATCATCGCCAAATAAAGGCTCCATATAACCAAATAGACGAATTTCTTGATTTTCATTTTGCCAATCTACGGAGAGATTGAAATCGACGGAAGCATGTTTGGCTTCGCCAAGATCTGCTATTTTCTTTTTAAATTCAAGAACATTGTCTCGAATATTTTCAGCATAAACTTTTCCAAATTCGGCTCGAGGTAACACGCCTTTAACTTCTGCTTGTCTAAAATAATCAGCAAAATTTTGTTCATCAAGGTAGATTAAGTCATTATTGAGCGCGTAATTATCTAATCCGCTTAAGGTAAAGTTTTCACTGTCGGCAATACGATCATCTTCATCACGGAAATAGACACCGAGTTGTTTTTCAAAGAAAAATTTCACTGGATTTTCCACAAAGCTGACTAAACGATCCAGTTCAATTTCTTCGATTTTTTCTGGGTTTTCTGTCATAGTGACGGCAAATTCTGAATTGTTAGAACTCGCGTTAAATTGTGCTATTGGCAACCATTTTGTCGCAAAAGAGCGGGTAAATTTCTCGTTATATTTGAAATTATCTGGGCTAAATGCGGTCATTGGATGCTCAATCACCGTAAGGGGATTTTCGCTTTGCTCTTGATTAATATAATCCACGAGTTGGCTTACCAATACAGAAGGTTCTTTCGGTTGATTATCTGTTATGGAACGGCCAACATAGCTGATATAGCAATAATCACGTGCTACCAATAAGGCTTCTAAGAACAAATAGCGATCATCATCACGGCGGACACGGTCGCCTTTTTGATGGTGATATTGCATTAAATCAAAACTGTTTGGTGTTTGTGTTCTAGGGTAATCCGCGTCATTCATTCCAAGTAAACAAACTACTTTGAATGGTACGGAGCGCATTGGTAATAAGGTGCAGAAGTTTACTTTTCCTGCAAGGAATTTGAGGCTATTTGGTGCATCTTCCAATTTCATTGTGATGACATCGGCAATCACGTCTGCTTGTAATTCTTCAGTAAAATGGAGCGTTTTTAGATGCTCAGCTAATTTATTAATTTTCTCTTGAATATAGAAAATCGTGTCGCTTGTGTCTTCATTTTGCACGAAGAAATCTGATAAAAGTGCGGTTAAAATTTCTTGCCATTTTTCGATGGAATGTGCTTGTTGCAGCGTTTCATGCAGCGCGGAAAGTGCGGTGAAAAAGTGAGATAAATTTCCAGCAAGTTCACCCTTTAAGCCATAGCTGCTGTTTAACCCTAGACTATCTTGCCAAATGCCGTGTTCTTCACGCATCGCATAGCCTAACATCATTCGTTCTAAACCAGCCTGCCAAGAATTGAAATTGATGCCATCTTGATTTTTTTGCAAACCGAAACGAATCCCTGAATCCGCCACCCATTCTCGCACTAATGGCAAATCAGAAAGGGAAATATTAAATCGTTCTCGCATCGCAGGAATATCCAACAACGCTAAGACATCCTCTGCACTAAAATTGCTTTCTTTTAAGCGTAATAAAGTTAAGTAACTTGATACCAACACATCGCTTTCTGAAAGTTTATTATCTGAAAGTGAAAATGGAATTTGTGGGGCATTTCCATTTTTTTGCCCGAAAACGGCCTGAATATAAGGCGTGTATTGATTTATATCTGCCACCATAACAACCACATCTTTTGGTGTAAGGTTAGGATCTTGATTGAATAAATCGAGTAAATAATCGTGCAATACTTCTACTTCCCGCATAGCACTGTGGCAAGAATGTAGGGTTAAAGTGCGGTCATTTTTTGCGATATTTAACGGTTTATTTTCTAAATGCAGAATTTGAGACTGCAATTGTCCAAGTAAACTATTCGATTTAATTTCTTGATAAGCATTGACGGGATAAGTTGGAATATGTTCTTCATCTCGCACCAAGGTGTAAAGGAAATCTCGCCCCATTTTTCCCCAAGCCGCAAGTAATGGATTGCCTACTTGCAGATTTTCTTTTTGATAAGTGACGTCAAACTGAGCGTTTTCTAGTTGAGAAAGTTGATCCTCAGAAAAGAGCGGTTGATTTTCATCTTGTTTATTGAATTGATAACGCTGACGAGAACGCAAATAATCGAGGCGTAAATCGCTAATATCTCCCCAATACTCTTGGCATGGATTATTAAAAAATAAATGAATATCCACTTCAGAGGACATGGCTTGCAAAATATTAAGATAAGCCGTTGGAAGCGCAGGAATACCAAAAATAAATATGCGTGAAGGTAATTTTTTCGGTGCTTTTTTATCGGCAAGCAAGGCTAAGAACTGATTATGTAAAGCCGCTCGATGTGTGGCATCACCAACATCTGATTTAACATCAATGACCAATGCACGCCATAACTCACCTTGCCATTTTGTATTGCCTTGAATTTGCTGAAATAAAGTTGCGTTTAGGTTAGGCTGTTGTTTTTGTATTTGAGCGGTGATTTGTTCATCTTCGCCTTTTTCCCAAGCAAAAATCCATTCAGGTCGATAAACTAAATATTGGTCAAATAAATCAGCAATTTTGCTGCTGAGTTGATAAAGTTTGTATTGTTCAGAATGAGGCGATGATGCTAAATAATTGCGTAAAGGTGAAAAACTTTCTTTCTCGAGAAAAGTCGGGATTAATCGTATTAAACGCCATGTCATTGAATCTTTATCAAAAGGGTTTTCCAATGCCGTTGCAGGTAAGTTCTGAGCATAAAGTTGCCAAATAAAACTTGCTGGCATAGGAAATTTGAGGTTCGCTGAAATGCCCGTTTCTTTCGCTAATTCAATTTGCAGCCATTGCGCCATACCTGGGCTTTGTACCAAGATAATATCTTGTTGAAAAGGCTCTTCAGGCGGTAACGATTTGAATAAGGACGAAAGAATTTCTTTTTGTTTTTCGAGTTGATTAGAGTAGTAAACAATGAACACAATGGCGACCTTTTGAGGATTTGATTTAGAAAAAGACAAGCCCCATTTTACTTAGTTTTTATCGAAATTTCATCCATCGGATAACGCACAATGACGCGTTCGTTTTCACATTGAACACGAAAAGTTAAGCCATTTTGTTGTATCAATTGTTCACAAGCTAATCCTAAAAATTGGCGTTGAGCTTGATTCTCCGCAATCTGTATCGCCTGAAAATCTTGATAAGTTTTCACCGCACTTTTTCTTTGGCTTGCCGTCCATTGATTGAACGCAATAAATAAAATGCTAAATAAAGCCAAAGAAAATAATAGTGTAGTGAGCGACATGCCTTTATTCATCTGGAACATTAAAATCACTCCAACTTTTTTCTGCCAGCTGCCATTGACTATATTGTTGCACTAAGGTTGTTACGACAGATTTGCCATAGGCCAACGTCACCCCATCTAAAGTTAGATTTCCGTTGGTGAGTACTGCGCCACTAATCCTTCCTTTGCCCGTTAGTTTTAAATCTCCCTCCGCAATTAATACGGTAGACACGGTACCATTAATTTCAATTTCTGCTTGAGAATCTGAAAACCAATAAAGTTTAGGTGTTTTATTCGCGTTTAAAATTCTGGGAGGGGAAGAAAAGCGCGGTCGAAAATCAGTGAGTTTTTCTGTGTGAATAAAATCTTTCAATGCACCTTGATTATCGCCTTTTGTGGGCGATTTTTTAAATAGGCTCATTCTTTCACACCAAAGAAAATATTGAATGGCATCGCTGTCACCCTTAAGCGTGATGCTGATTTGCTTTACACTTTCATTATTATTTAAGGGTAAATCAAGGCAGACAGTTTGTTTTTTCTCCTCTGTCATTTTTTGCAGTTGTAATGTTCTTTCCACATAGTGTTTGCGTTGATTTTGTTGTGCACGAAAAAAACTTAAATGACTGTCATCCAACAATAAGATTACGGTTAATAAACCTGAAATAAAAATCAGAATAGTCAGCGTAATAATGCCTTTTTGTATTGTCATTATTTTTGATTCCGTTATTTTTGATTCCATAGTGCAACGACAAGGGATGTTTCATAACTTATATTTGGGGTTTGTTTTAAATTTCCTTTTAGCTTGATTTCTAATCCTTTGCCTTCAATTAACCAATTAAATTGTAGGGTAGTGACTTCGTATTCATTGTTATCTAATAAATCTGTCCAACCGCCTCCAGCATTGCAAGCGGTTTGTTGAAAAGCTCGTTTACAAGTTTCTGCTGTGCAATTAGTAGGAATAACACTTTGATAAGTCAGTTTGGTTTTTATCATTTTGTTACTCACTTTATAACCGAATAATTCTTCTGTACTGTTTTTGGAGGTATTTTTCCCATTTTTCATACAAGTTTTTGGTGAGTCTTTGCCAATACATCCATTTTTATTTAAATCATAAAAGAACAACACGCAGCTATTAAGTGGGGCGTTATCTTCTTGACTAATGAAAATAGCAGTGCCTTGTTCATCTAATTCAAATAAAGATAAATTGCTTTCTGTTCCTTTTGTATTTAATGCTCTAAATCCCAATCGCCTAAGATCTTTACCGATGAGCTGTAATGTTCGTTGTAGTTCTGCTTGTAGTTTTAAATGCAATAATATGTGTTGATTTTGCGTTTGAATTTGCACATAAAAATGCGAAATGCTTAGTAATAATAAAGATGACAACGCTAGCGAAATCATCAGTGCTAATAGGGTTTGCCCTTTTAATAATGTTTTCATGATTGATTGCATGCACTAGCCGCTTGATTGGTTTTCAAACGAATACTGCCAACATTGAAAAATGAAAATAATGTACGTTCATTTTCTGCTTGTAGAATAAAGCAACGAGTAACACTGGTATTCCGAGCGCCATAAAACCGCGTGATTTCTTTGGGATAAATATAATGGCTTTGAATCATCGTTTTTTCAGGAAAATAAGGATAGTAAAAATGAGCATAGGCTTCTTTTGGGCAGTTTGTTGGGTTTAAACAATCGCAAGTTTGATCATTTTTTACTTGTGCCGTTAAGCACCATTGTTGTGTCGCAAGGTTACGATTGATAAGTAAAAACCACACTTCCGATGAATTTTCTGCCCGAGCCTGAATTTGGCGTAGAAATAAATACAGGCGATGTTGCTCTTTGGCTAAAATCGTTTTAGGTGAATCCGTTTGCCATAATGGCACGGCAAAACTCAGTGCTATACTGATGATTGCTAACCCAATCAATAATTCCACTAATGTCACACCTTTCTGCATAAAACGCTCCAATTTTCTACCGCACTTTAATGGCAAATAATGAGTAGAAAAATCACTTCATACTATTTTTGCGATCTGTATCGCAAACTTTTCCTGAAAACCTATAAAAACCATTGTTTTATAATTTTCAACTGGTTATTTTGGCAAATCTCGCTATAATGGCGCGGAATTTTTCTGTTCTTTAAAATCTGGTGGAAATATGAATCCAATGTTAAATATCGCAATTCGTGCGGCACGAAAAGCGGGCAATGTGATTGCTAAAAATTATGAACGCCGTGATGCTATCGAAAGCACACAAAAAGGTATTAATGATTATGTGACAAACGTTGATAAAGCGGCAGAAGCAGAAATCATTGAAATTATTCGTAAATCTTATCCTGACCACACCATCATCAGCGAAGAAACGGGTGCGCTTGAAGGCAAAGATAGTGATGTACAATGGGTGATTGATCCACTAGATGGTACCCGTAATTTTATGACGGGCCTTCCTCATTTTGCCGTGTCTATCGCAATTCGTGTAAAAAATCGCACTGAAGTTGGGGTTGTTTATGATCCAATCCGTAATGAATTATTTACCGCTGTGCGTGGTGAAGGCGCAAAATTAAACGAAGTACGTTTGCGTGTAGACAGTAAACGTGAAATTCAAGGTTCAATTTTAGCGACTGGTTTCCCATTCAAACAACCAAAATTAATGCCTACTCAATTTGCAATGATGAATGCCTTAATTGAAGATGCCGCGGATTTCCGTCGCACTGGTTCTGCCGCATTGGATTTATGCTATGTAGCGTCAAATCGTATTGATGGCTATTTTGAAATGGGCTTAAAAGCATGGGATTGTGCAGCGGGAGATTTAATCGTGCGTGAAGCGGGTGGTTTAGTCTGTGATTTTGATGCTGGTAACGGCTACTTACGCAGTGGCAATATCATCGCCGCACCATCACGCGTAATAAAAGAAATGTTAAATAAAATCCGCCCTTGTTTAGGTGCTGAATTTAATAATTAATGTTTTGATAACTCGAATGGCGCCAATAGGGCGCTATTTTTTTGTGAAAAATCTACCGTACAATCATATTCATCCTATTGAAGTGAATTACAAACCACGTGCAAAATTTAGGATTTTCGGTAGAATTCAGGTGAGAAAAATGCACTTTAATACGGATTTAAATTGGCGTGTGTTTTTTAATTAGTAAATAACTCGTCAATGGACGAATCTGAACCTCAACGAAGAAAACGACGACATTATGCTTCCAGAATTTGGCTTTTTCCTTCTTTTACTCGCAACAGCTAGCGCGTTTTTTCTTGCGTTAGTGCCTCAATTTGGGTTATTCAAAAAAAATTCGACTTTAATTAATGCTGCTTGGCCGCTTAGTTATATTTTTACCCTTGCGACGACGTTCTCAATTGGTTTGCTTGCTTATTCTTTTGCGGTGGATGACTTCACCCTTGAATATGTAGCGACACATTCCAACTCTCAATTACCTACATTTTTTAAAGTGGCTGCCACTTGGGGTGGGCATGAAGGTTCAATGTTGTTTTGGTTATTTTCATTGAGTTTATGGCTTGCCGCTTTTGCTTTTTTTAATCGAAAAAATGACCGCACTTTTTCCGCTCAATCTTTATCTTTATTGGGATTGATTTGCTTTGGTTTTGCGGTGTTTATCTTATTTTATTCCAATCCGTTTGGACGCATTTTTCCAGCACCCGCAGAAGGTCGCGATCTCAATCCAATGTTGCAAGATGTGGGATTAATTTTCCATCCACCGTTGTTATATATTGGCTATGTGGGCTTTGCGGTAAATTTTGCGATGAGTTTGAGTGCGTTGATTTATAACCAATCTGCACGACAAATTGCCCGCTCAATGCGTGGCTGGGTGTTATTTTCTTGGTTATTTTTAACCATTGGCATTGTGCTTGGTGCGTGGTGGGCATATTACGAACTCGGCTGGGGCGGTTGGTGGTTCTGGGATCCCGTAGAAAATGCGTCTTTAATGCCTTGGTTGCTTGGTTTGGCGTTATTACACAGTTTAATGGCGACGGAAAAACAAGGCATATTTAGTTATTGGACAACGCTTTTTTCTTTGCTTGCTTTTGCCTTTAGCGTATTAGGCACGTTTATTGTTCGTTCTGGCGCACTCACTTCTGTGCACGCTTTTGCATTGGATAACACGCGCGGTTATGTATTGTTATTAATTTTCTTTATTTTGACGGTGTTAGCCTTTGGTTTATTTGCTTTGCGTGCAGGCAGTTCATCAGAAAGTGCGGTGAAATTTCAGTTCGTTTCTAAATCGGGTGGCATTTTATTGCTGAATATTTTGCTGACCATAGCCACCGTTTCTACCTTTTTGGGTACCTTTTACCCCATGTTATTCCAAGCGATGAATTGGGGATCAATTTCTGTGGGAAGTCCTTATTTTAATAGTATTTTCTTCCCAATTATTACAGTGATTTTAATCTTAATGGTGGTTTCCCTTACCATTCGTTGGGTCCAATTTGATCGCACATTATTGATACGTTGCGTATGGTTGTTGATTCCGTCCTTAATTCTTGCTGGCTTGATGATTTGGCAACAGCTACGCCATAATTCTGCATTAAATTTCCATTCTTTCGCCTTTGTGTTATTAACTCTTGCGATTTGGCTTTTGTTCGTCACTTTATGGCAAAATTGGCGACAAATTCACTTGTCTCAATTTGGTATGATTTTAGCGCATTGTGGCGTGGCGATTGTGACTATTGGTGCGGTGATGAGTGGTTATTTTGGCAGTGAAATTGGTGTGCGTTTAGCACCGCAACAAAGTCAAAAATTGGGGCAATATGAATTTCACTATCGTCAATTTTCTAATGAAATCGGTCCGAACTTTACGGCAGAAGTCGCCTTTTTTGATGTAACTGAAAATGGCAAACCTTATGCTGAAATTATCCCAGAGCGCCGTTATTACGATGTGCGTACAATGACGATGAGTGAAGTGGGGCTTGATGGCGGTTTCTGGGGCGATTTATATATTGTGATGGGCGATTCTCTCGGTAAAGGAGAATTTACTTTCCGCTTACACTATAAACCGCTGATTCGTTGGCTTTGGGCTGGCGGTATTTTAATGGCGTTTGGCGCACTTTTTAGCGTCTTCGGATTACGCAGAAAACAGGAAAAATAATGAACAAAAAACTTCTCTTTTTTGCACCGCTCTTTGTGCTTTTAGGCGTGTGTGTATTATTAATTGCAGGGTTAAATCAAGATCCAAAAAAAATTGCTTCGGCTTTAATTGATAAACCTGTTCCAGAGTTTTATCAGGCTAATTTACATGAGCCATCACAAATCGTAAGCCCTAAAGATTTTCCTAAACAGCCATTTTTATTAAATGTGTGGGGCAGTTGGTGTGGTTATTGCAAGGAAGAACATCCTCTGTTAATTGAGATTGCAAAAACTTTGCCTATTGTGGGTGTAGATTATCGCGACAATCCGCAAAATGGCATTGAAATGCTTAAGCGAATGGCCAATCCGTTCGTCTTAACCATTGATGATAGCCAGGGGGAATTGGGATTAAAATTAGGTGTAGATGGCGCACCAGAAACTTATCTTGTGGATGAAAATGGTGTGATTCGTTATCGCCATTCTGGTTTACTGGATAAAGAAACTTGGCAAACGGTATTGTTGCCAAAAATTGAAGCATTGAAGAACAAATGAAAAGCATATTAGATATTTTTACTCGTGGTTTTATTCAGGTTCAAAAAACAGTTTTTTTTGCGACCGCACTTTTATTCGCATTTTCCTTATTCGCCCAAGCGGAAATGGTGGATACCTATCAATTCCAAAATCAAGATGATCGTACTCGCGCCGTAGAGTTGGCAAAATCTTTACGCTGTCCACAATGTCAAAATCAAAATTTGGTGGAATCTAATTCTCCAATTGCTTATGACTTGCGTCTTGAAGTGTACAAAATGGTGGATGAGGGCAAAACTAATCAGCAAATTATTGATCAAATGACGGCTAGATTTGGTGATTTTGTGAATTACAAACCGCCATTCAAATGGAATACGGTGTTGTTATGGCTATTGCCAATCGCTCTTTTAATTTTAGCAGCCGCATTGCTTTATTTCTCAAATAGAAAAAAATCGGCTTTATCTTCAGTCGAGCAGGGAAGTGTGTTGGAAAAAGAACAGCGATATTTTTCTGTTAATGCTGAGCCTCATTTTGATCCTAAGCAAAAGGAAGAAAAGACAGATTTCTTTGGGAAAAGTAACCATAAACTTTCTTTTGTGGTTTTCTTTTTATTAATTGCTATTCCGACCGTTTATTATTTTTCTCTTGATCGTTTTAGTCGTGTTCAACAAGGCGAGCAATCCATGATTGAGCAACATAATCAAAATGTTGAAATGAATGATGAACACAAAAATGAAAATGTGATTGAGAAGATCCAAAGCAAACTGCGTACCGATCCGAATAATGCGGAAACTTGGCTTCAACTTGGGGAAGCTTATGTGCAGAATAATGAATTTGACAGTGCGCTTATTGCTTATTCTAACGCGGAAAAAATATTAGGCAGTAAACCTAATATTTTAGGCTTGGCAGCAACCGCACTTTATTATCAAGCAGGCCAGCAAGTGACCCCAAAAGTAGAACAACTTTTGAATGAAGCGTTGGCAAAAGATAAAAATGAAGTATCTAGCCTTTCTTTGTTGGCGACGATTGCCTTAGAAAATCGTCAATATCAACAAGCCAGTGCGTATTTACAGCAATTATTAGATTCTGGTAATGCGGCAGTGGATCGTCGTTCTGTTATTCAACGAATGAAGATGTTGGATTTTTTACAACGTGGTGAAAAAGGGCAAAATCCGTGAGCCAATATTCTGAAAATATTATTATTGGTGCAGGGGCGGCAGGATTATTTTGTGCCGCACAGTTGGCTAAATTAGGCAAGTCGGTGACAGTTTTCGACAACGGAAAAAAAATCGGACGTAAGATTTTGATGTCGGGTGGAGGGTTTTGTAATTTCACCAATTTAGAAGTTACGCCTGCTCATTATCTTTCGCAAAATCCTCATTTCGTTAAATCGGCACTGGCTCGTTATACCAACTGGGATTTTATTTCTCTTGTGGCGGAGCAGGGGATTGCTTATCACGAAAAGGAATTGGGGCAATTATTTTGCGATGATGGCGCAGAACGAATCGTTGAAATGCTGAAATCTGAATGCGATAAATATGGTGCTAAGATTTTATTGCGTAGCGAAGTTTCTCAAGTTGAACGCATTCAAAATGATGAAAAAGTGCGGTTTGTTTTACAGGTAAATTTAACCCAATGGCAATGTAAAAATTTGATTGTCGCCACAGGTGGGCTTTCTATGCCAGGGCTTGGTTCAACGCCATTTGGCTATCAAATTGCAGAACAATTTTCTATTCCCGTTATTCCTCCTCGCGCGAGTTTGGTGCCTTTTACTTATCGAGAAACAGATAAATTTTTAACCGCACTTTCAGGCATTAGCTTACCAGTCACGATCACGGCACAGTGCGGAAAATCTTTTCATAACCAGCTTTTGTTTACTCATCGTGGTATTTCAGGCCCTGCGGTATTGCAAATTTCTAATTATTGGCAACCCACTGAGTCAGTAGAAATCGATTTATTACCGAACCACAATTTGGAAGAGGAAATTAATCAAGCAAAACAATCTTCACCAAAACAAATGTTGAAAACCATCTTGGTTCGATTACTTCCGAAAAAATTGGTCGAGCTTTGGATTGAACAAGGCATTGTGCAAGATGAAGTTATCGCTAACATCAGTAAAGTGCGGGTAAAAAATCTGGTGGATTTTATTCATCACTGGCAATTCACCCCTAATGGCACAGAAGGCTATCGTACGGCTGAAGTGACAATGGGCGGTGTGGATACTAAAGTAATTTCTTCTAAAACGATGGAAAGTAACCAAGTAAGCGGTTTATATTTTATTGGTGAAGTATTGGATGTGACAGGCTGGCTCGGCGGCTATAATTTCCAATGGGCGTGGAGCTCGGCTTATGCTTGTTCACAAGGAATTAGTGAAAAATAGAAGGGATATTGAAAATACGTTAAAATTCTTTTAATTAAATCATAAAATAAGTAAGTAAAATATCAAAAATCCTCCCATTACATGCAGATACTGTAGGCCCTTATTTACGTTCATAAGGATTAAAATAGGCTCGTTTAAAATTTGCATAAGGTGAAATCTCTCGTGAACAATTAACTGAGATTGAAGATCAAGCAATTACAAAGTTATTCCAAGCATTAGTTAGATGCAGGTATTCAAATTATCTATTTATTGAGCATTTAAAGAAATTGAATGTTATTGTTGGTGATCGTAGCATAGTTAAATACACCATCCCTAGTCCCAATCAATTAATGTATCCTATTCAGTGGGATACGGGCATTTATGCTACACGCGAAGAAATCGCTAAAGAGGTTTGGGGCGAGGATTAATTTGATTTTATTGGTAGATAATAAATGGCTCCTTATGGAGCCATTTTTTAACGCTGAATTAAGTAACGTAATTTTGTTCCATCTTGCTCTACACTTAGCAGTGTATAGCCATGATTTTTAGTATCAATAGGAATGTTGTTGATAGATTGTGCGCAATCGCTTAATAGTTCTAAAATTTCACCTTTTTGTAATTGTGGCATGGTTTCTAACATTACAATAGCGGGGTAAGGGCAGGGTTCGCCTAACGTATCTAATGTATAATCGGGTGAAATGTCTTTTGGATCTTTATCTAATTTTTGAACAATAGTAAATGCCATGATTATGCTCCTTTTGGTTAATTACATCCACAGCCAGTTTGTGCGGTTATTTGAGATTTTGCTTTGGCTAAGAAACGACGTTCCCACCAGACTACGGCAATTAAACATAAAATTAATAAACCGTAATTCACAAGTAAGCCACCTACGGGCCCGAAAGATTTTAGTAAATTAAGTTTTTCGTAATCAAGTGCTAAAACAGGAGCGATATCATCCCAAACATAGGCGAGATAAGTTGAACCGACTACGTTACCTAAGCCAACCCACATAAAGTGTACTTGACCTTCCATTGAGCGATACATCCAACCTGTTTCACAACCACCAGCGAGTACAATACCAAAGCCGAATAATAAACCGCCAATAATCGCATTGGGACCAGCCCACATAATCTTAGGCGAGACGCCAAGTTGAATGTAGCTAAATACACCAATGGTGCCCACTAATATTCCAAAAATAATCGCTTTTGCCATATAAGCACGCCCAGTTACCCATAAGTCCCGGAAAGCTGAGGTAAAACAAATTTGAGCACGTTCAATTAATAACCCGAAAGCCAAACCACAAACCATAGCAAAACCAAGTTTAATAGATTGAGTCATTACATAAAGTGAAGCAATAAGATAAGCAAAAAATACAACCATACCAATCCAGAAACGGCGTTGTGCTTGTTTAGGATCTGTTTCTTTTATTTTCGCTGCACCTTTTTTCAGTTCTAATTTAACGCGAAATATTGGTAATAATGTGACTTTCACACCCGCATAAGTACCTATTGCTGTTGCGATAGTGAAGAACCAAGCGTGTACCGAAAATTGTGGAATACCTGTAAAAAGTGAAGCTAAATTACATCCCATTGCTAAACGTGCACCAAATCCTGCTAATGCACCGCCAATTAAAGCCTGAATAATCCGACGTTTATGTGGTTGGTTGCGCCATTTTACATTATTTGCCCAAAGTGCCGCAGAAATACAACCTGCAAACATGCCTAAGATCATGACACCATCAACACGTGAGAAGATATTACCTTGCATTCCTATGATTTTGTAGTAACTCCATTCAGATATATCAACGCCTAATGCTTGTAATGCATGTCCTCCCCACCGAGTAAATTCCCCTGTAACAGCCCAATAAGTGCCTGTTACCCCAAAGTAATAAGCGGAAAGTAAACCTGCTGCAGTCACAGCGACAATCGGATTCCAGTATTTAATTAAGTAATTTTGTTTAAATTGTAGCCAAATCTCTTTCATAAGATAACCTAAATTTATTGAAAAGAAAGATTTGCAAGAAAGGTATAAATAATGAATGCAGTGAAAAAAGAAGTGCCCATTTTCCTATACACAAAACTTGCGATATAAGACAAATGAAATTTGTCAGGCAAAATAATAACATTATTTTAACAATAAAGGCAAAATCTTTATGACTTTGCCTTTATAGGTATCGTATTTTTTGATTAAAGAATATCTAATAATTCTACTTCAAATACAAGTGTTGAGAATGGCGGAATTGATGCGCCAGCGCCACGTTCACCATAAGCAAGTTCGTGTGGAATAGTGAGTTTCCATTTAGAACCCACAGGCATCATTTGTAATGCTTCAACCCAACCACGGATTACACCATTTACAGGAAATTCAGCTGGCGTACCACGAGCCACAGAACTGTCGAATACTGTGCCATCTGGTAATGTACCGGTATAGTGTACTCGCACTTTATCTGTTGCAGCTGGTTTTGCGCCATTGCCTTCAGTTATGATTTCGTATTGTAAACCGCTGTCGGTTACGTTTACCCCTGCTTTTTTCGCATTTTCTTCTAAGAATTTTTTGCCTTCTTCTTCAATGGCTTTAAATTGCGCTTGTTGTGCTTCAGCGGCTTGTTGTTGAAGTGCTTGAACAGAATGCATTAAGTCATTGATGTCTAATGCGGGTTGATTATGATTTAATGCGTCAAAAATGCCTTTTGCCACAGCTTCAACGGTGATCTCCATTTGGCTATCGGCTAATTGTTGTCCAATTTGTAAACCAATACCGTAGCTACCTTTTTCAGAAACGCTTTCTAATTTTACTTGTTCAAAATTCATTTGATGTTTTCCTTTCGTTAAAAATTATTTTTTATATGCCAAGATTTCGCCCATGCGAACAGGTTCGTTGACGCTTAGATGATCAGCTAAACGGACTTGATTTGCTTGGAATAAATTAATTACTGTCGAACCAAGTTGGAACCAACCCATTTCTTGACCTTTCAATAATTTGACCGCACTTTCGCCTTCATAAGTCCAAGTTTTCACTTCGTTGTGGCGTGGTGGATTAATTACGCCCGCCCAAGTTGTGCCAATACTTGCAGTGATGGTTGCGCCGACTAAAATTTGTACCATTGTGCCAAATTCAGTATCAAATACACAAATCACGCGTTCATTACGCGCAAATAAATTTGGTACATGTTGGGCTAAAAATGGATTCACAGAGAATAAATCACCCGGCACATAAATCATTTTGCGTAGCGTACCATCACACGGCATATGTACTCGGTGATAATCACGAGGAGAAAGATAAGTAGTGGCAAATTCACCATTTTTAAAGGTTTCCACTAATTCTTTATCTTCTGCCAGTAAGTCTTCTAGGCTGAAAAAATGCCCTTTTGCTTGCAATAAAAGATTATCGTCAATATGACCGCACTCGCTAATGCGACCGTCTGCTGGTAAACAAAGTGCGGTAGGATTTTGATTAATTGGACGCGCGTTTTCTTTTAACGGACGAATAAAAAATTCATTAAAACTTGCGTAATCAGAAAATTGTTCTTTTTGCGCAATACTCATATCAATGTTGTATTTTTTCGCAAAAGCTTTAATTACAACATGGGTTAGTACACCCCATTTTTGTTTAGCAAACCAGCCTGCAATTTGAGTTAAATAAATTTGCGGCATGACATATTGAAATGCCACTTTCAAGCGTTGCCAATAAGAATTTGAAGTCATCATTATCTTTCCTTGTTAAAAAAAAGAGGCGTGATTATAGCAATTTTTTTTATTCTTCCAACTATTTAAATAATGACAGCTACAGAACAATTATGTTTTAATATTAGCAATTCATTTCCGCCATCAGTATTAAGGTTTAATCTATGTTTAGCGGCTTATTTATTGGAATAGCTTTCGGTATTCTACTTCAACGTACACAATTCTGTTTTGTTTCTGGTTTTCGTCGTTTTTTATTTGAAAAAAACTTCCGTTTTTTTACCGCACTTTTAATTGCTGTCAGTGTGCAATCTATCGGGTTTTTTACGCTGGCTGAATTTGAACTCATCAAAATTCCTACATCTCAGTTGCCTGTGCTTGCCAGTATTTTAGGTGGATTATTATTTGGCATTGGTATGGTGTTAAGTAATTGTTGTGGGAGCGGAGCTTGGTTTCGCAGTGCTGAAGGGGCGTTAGGCAGTTTACTTGCTCTGTTTGCTTTTGCGCTCACAATGGCTTCAACACAAACTGGCAGCCTTCGTCAATTCATTGGCGGATTAACCCAACAAACCACACAATGGAATAATATTTATTTAACATTCTCCATTTCTCCTTGGTGGTTGGTTGCGATTTTAATTATCGCCACGCTGATTCTGTTTTCTCGCCGTGAAAAAATTGTTTCCCAAGAAAATCTTTTAAATCTTTCATTTTTTGACCGCACTTTTAAGCGTAGTTGGAATCCTTATTTGGGTGCGTTATTAATCGGTTTGTTGGGTGTTGTCGCTTGGTATTTTAGTGCTAAGGCCGGACGTAATTTTGGCTATGGTATTTCTGTGCCTTCGGCTAATGTGGTGCAATATTTAGTCATCGGTCAGCAACGTTATTTAAACTGGGGGAGTTTATTTGTGGTTGGGATTCCATTGGGATCATTTTTAATGGCAAGACTTAGTGGTGATTTTAATCTCAGAATGCCTCAGCCCAAAGAAGCCTTACGACGTATTTTAGGGGGCGTTTTAATGGGCTTAGGCGCAGCATTAGCTGGTGGCTGCACAGTGACAAATTCCTTAGTGGCAACCGCCTATTTTTCTTGGCAAGGCTGGCTTGCTACAGGCTTTATTTTATTAGGGTGTTGGATTGGTAACAGATTGTTAGTGAAAAGATAAAAAGGAGAAACTCAATGAAATTTAACCGCTCTTTATTAGGTATTGGCATTGTATTTGCACTTGCAGCTTGTGATGACAATCAAGTAAAAACTATTGAAACAAAAGAACTTTTGGATAATTTGAATAATCCGAATTATGTGATTATTGATTCTCGCCAAGATAGCTTTTACAACGGTTTCAAAGATAAAAATACGACGCGTGGTGGACATATTCCTAACGCTGTGCAATTTTCTTGCTCATGGCTAGATTCCATTGCACCGGACAAATTTGAATCTTTTGCAGCAGGCAAGGGGATTACTAAGGATAAAACCTTGGTATTTTATGATTCTAATCTGGATAATTTAGCTTGCATTAGTGCTGATTTCGCCGCAAAAGGCTATAAAACTCGCGTATTTAATGATTTTATCAGTTACGCTAATGCAGATTATCCATTAGAACGTTTCCAAAACTTCCAATATAGCGTTTCTCCGGAATGGATTAATTCTGTGTTGAAAGGTGAAAAACCAGAAACTTACGACAATGATAAATTTGCGATTTTTGAAGTGTCTTGGGGACCGTTAGAAAAATCCCAAGGCTATGTGCAACACATTGTTGGCGCTTATCATTTTGATACGGATTGGATCGAAAATGGCCCGATTTGGAATTTATCATCGCCGGAAGTGATTGAGCAAAATTTGTTGAAAAATGGTATTACGGCGGACAAAACTATTATTTTGTATTCAGATAATCAATTGGCAGCCTATCGCGTATTTTGGGCGTTAAAATGGGCAGGCGTGAAAGATGTGCGTGTATTAAATGGCAATCTTTCTACTTGGATGGATGCCAATTTACCAACAGAAACCACAGTGAATACACCAATACCTGAAACTCATTTTGGTGCAACAATTCCTGCAAATCCTGCGATTGATATTGAAACGCCGAAAGAAATTATGTTGGCACAACAAAATGGTTTAAAACTCATTAGCAACCGTGCTTGGGATGAATATACTGGCAAAGTGAGCGGCTATGATTACATTCCGGGCAAAGGTGAACCGCAAGGAGCAATTTGGGGCTTTGCTGGCACTGATTCTTCCAATATGGCTGATTTTTATGATCCGGATGGCACGTTGCGTAACCCAAATGAAATTTTTGCTTTGTGGAAAACTCAAGGTATTGAAAAAGGTAATAAATTAGCCTTTTATTGTGGCACAGGCTGGCGAGCAGGCGTACCTTGGTTTATGACTCAACTAGCTGGCTGGAAAGATACTTTGGTTTATGATGGTGGCTGGAATCAATGGCAAATGGATTCTGTTTATCCTGTACAAAAAGGTGCACCAAATAATATGACAAAACCGGATTCGAAAAATGATTTTGGCAAAGTGATGAAAAAAGGAAATTCCTGTAAAAGTTAATTAAGCGGGGGAAAATCACGAGTTTTCTTACATAAAAAATGTGATTTCCCTTTGACTATCTTCGCAACAACAGGTAATATTCACGCCCTATGCAAAAGGTAAAACTACCCCTAACCGTTGATCCGGTAAAAGATGCTCAAAGACGGCTTGATTATGTTGGCTATTACGCTGCTAATCAGCTTGAGCGTTTGGCGGAATCAGTGGTAAACGTGCTCAGCGATGCACAGGTAACATTATCGTTTTATATTGATCCACAAAAATTAGTGGTGATGAAAGGTAAAGTGCAAATTGATGTTGAATTAGAATGTCAGCGTTGTAACGAGCCTTACAAACAAACATTGGAATGTGAGTTTACTTATAGTCCAGTGGCTAATTGGGATCAAGCTGATGTATTGCCGGAAATTTATGAGCCAATCGAGTTCAATGAGTTTGGCGAAATAGATTTAATTGGCACGGTGGAAGATGAGCTAATTTTAGCTTTGCCGCTTGTACCAATGCATTCATCTGAACACTGTGAAGTGTCCGCGCAGGAACAGGTTTTTGGCGAATTGCCTGACGAATTGGCAAAAAAACCGAACCCGTTCGCTGTATTAGCTAATTTAAAGCAAAAGTAAATTAAATTTAGGAGTATGGCCAATGGCTGTTCAACAAAATAAAAAATCTCGTTCACGTCGTGACATGCGTCGTTCACACGATGCGTTAACTACTGCTGCAGTATCAGTGGATAAAGCAAGCGGTGAAACTCACTTACGCCATCACGTAACTGCAGACGGTTACTACCGTGGTCGTAAAGTGATCAATAAGTAATTTTTACTTATAGGTATTCACTTGACTCGTCTAACCTTGGCGTTAGATGTGATGGGCGGGGACATTGGTCCCCGTATTACTATCCCTGCCTCTCTTTTAGCGTTGGAAAATGATCCTGAGCTTTCTTTAATCCTCTTTGGCGATAGTCAACAAATTTCTCCTCTTCTCAATAAGTGTTCTCAATCAGTTTTAGAACGAATACAAGTTCAACATTGCTCAAGTGTTATAGAAAATAATCAAGGCATATCTTATGCATTGCGTCATAGTAAAGGTACATCAATGCGTTTAGCATTAGAAACTGTACAACGTGGCGAAGCACAAGGTTGTGTCAGTGCTGGCAATACACCGGCATTAATGGGATTGTCGAAGATTTTATTACAGCCTTTACAAGGCATTGTACGCCCAGCATTGATTTCTTTGATTCCGACTATTGATGGTGAAAAATCAGTGATGCTAGATCTTGGTGCAAATATTGAGTGTAGTGCGGAAAATCTTTATCAATTTGCTATAATGGGCGCGATTTTTGCTGAAGCTCGACTTAATTTGGTGTATCCGAGAATTGGATTATTGAATATTGGTATTGAAGAAATTAAAGGCCATCAATCTATTCGTGATGCTGCTAATTTACTGCAAAAATCAACCGCACTTAATTATGTCGGATTTATCGAAGGTGATGTTTTACTGAATGGGAAAGCCGACGTGATTGTGAGTGATGGATTTGCAGGCAATGTTGCGTTGAAAACCTTAGAAGGGGCAGTCAGAAATTTGTTATCTCTGTTTAAAGATAAAGTGAATTCACGTTTTATAAAGCCCATTCTTGCTTGGTTTTTTCGTTTTGTATTTAAACAACGCTATAAACGCTTGAAACGAATTAACCCTGATGAATATAATGGCGCATCACTTATTGGCTTAAAAGCTGTGGTGGTAAAAAGCCACGGTAGCGCAAACGTGAATGCTTTTGCACATGCTATTGCTGATGCCGCTTTCCAAGCTCGCCAGCAACTTCCAGAAAAAATATTGGCTGGGCTTGCTCGTTATTAATGACTTAATTTTTATTTATTATGAATAGCAGAATTTTATCTACTGGTAGTTATTTACCAAGCTATATCCGTACAAATGCGGAATTGGAAAAAATGGTTGATACATCAGATGAATGGATTGTCACTCGTTCCGGTATTCGTGAACGTCGTATCGCAGCGGCAGATGAAACTGTTGCAACAATGGGTTTTGAAGCAGCAAAAAATGCGATTGAAGCTGCTCAAATTAATCCTCAAGATATTGAACTGATTATTGTTGCAACAACAAGTAACTCACATGCTTATCCAAGTGCCGCGTGCCAAGTACAAGGTTTATTAAATATTGATGATGCGATTTCTTTTGATTTAGCCGCAGCTTGTACAGGTTTTGTCTATGCATTGAGCGTGGCAGATCAATTTATTCGTGCTGGCAAGGTGAAAAAAGCCTTAGTGATAGGATCAGATCTTAATTCTCGAAAATTAGATGAAACTGATCGCAGCACTGTTGTGCTATTTGGTGATGGTGCGGGTGCTGTAATTTTAGATGCGAGTGAACAAGAAGGAATTATCTCTACCCATTTACACGCTTCAGCAGATAAACATAATGCCCTTGTTTTAGCTCAGCCAGAACGTGGTATAGAAAAATCTGGATATATCGAGATGCAAGGTAACGAAACGTTCAAGTTGGCAGTTCGTGAACTTTCAAATGTGGTGGAAGAAACGCTTTTAGCAAATAATTTAGATAAAAAAAATTTAGACTGGCTTGTGCCACACCAAGCAAATCTACGTATTATTACAGCGACAGCTAAAAAATTAGAAATGGATATGTCGCAAGTGGTTGTAACGTTAGATAAATACGCTAACAACAGTGCTGCAACTGTGCCTGTCGCTTTAGATGAGGCTGTTCGAGATGGCCGTATTCAACGTGGACAGTTACTATTATTAGAAGCCTTTGGTGGTGGTTGGACTTGGGGTTCAGCATTAGTGAGATTTTAGTTGATTTGATATAATTATTGATAATTTTAAAGTGCGGTAAAAATTGACCGCACTTTTTGTGTTAAGAGTCAGGAGTTCGCCTGACGGCGACTTACTTTTTCTTTGTTTTACCAAAGAAAAAGTAAGCAAAAAGAAAAGTAACCCTGCTTTGCCTTGTTTCCTGAAAAATAGAAATTTGCTTCACGGAAATTTGCTGAACTCGCTTCGCTCAAACAGACGCAAATTTCCTACAAATTTCTATTTTTCCAGGCGGCAAAGAAGGGAACCCAATTTGTTCTTTCTTCGATGTAAAGTGCGGTGAAAATTCAAAATATTTTTCACTCTAAAAATGAACTCAAAATCAACTGCACTTTTTAAATAATGCTCCGATTAAATTTGGGCCCCATATAAATCGCCTTTGTGACTTTCAATTTTTAGGCAATTTGCGTCTGTTTGAGCGAAGCGAGTTCAGCAAATTGCCGTAAAGAAAATTGAAACAAAGCAAAGATCAGCGATTTAATTGGGGAGTGTTTCTTTTGCCTACTTTGCTTTGCACAAGCAAAGAAAAGTAGGTCGCCGTCAGGCGAAATCCTGACGTCAATTACCGAAAAATATTTTTAATTAAAACATAGGATAACAACATAATGAAAAAATTCGCAATGGTCTTCCCAGGTCAAGGCTCCCAAACTGTCGGTATGCTTGCTGATCTTGCAACTGAATATCTAATCGTTACAGAAACATTTAAACAAGCATCTGAAGCGCTTGGCTATGATTTATGGAATTTGGTTCAACAAGGTCCAGCAGAAGAATTAAATAAAACTTGGCAAACTCAGCCCGCACTTTTGGCAGCATCCGTAGCTATTTATCGCGTATGGAAAGAAAAATTTCCTCAATTAAAACCAGAAGTAATGGCTGGCCATAGCTTAGGTGAGTATTCGGCCTTGGTTTGTGCTGGTGTGTTGGATTTCCAAGATGCGATTAAATTAGTGGAATTGCGCGGAAAATTAATGCAACAAGCTGTGCCTGAAGGCACTGGCGCAATGTATGCGATTATTGGTTTGGATAATGAAGCGATTATTAATGCTTGTAAACAAGCAGAGGAAGGCGAAGTTGTATCTGCGGTGAACTTTAACTCACCAGGCCAAGTCGTTATCGCTGGTGCGAAGGCTGCAGTTGAGCGTGCGGCTGCATTATGTAAAGACGCAGGTGCTAAGCGCGCATTGCCATTGGCGGTGAGCGTGCCTTCTCATTGTGCATTGATGAAACCAGCAGCCGAGCAATTAGCGGTAACACTTGAGAATATTCAAATTAATACACCAACAACATCGGTATTAAATAACGTTGATGTGAAAGCGGAAACTGAAGGTGCAGAAATTCGTACCGCACTTGTTCGTCAGTTATATAGCCCAGTTCGTTGGACTGAAACAGTTGAAAAAATGGCGCAAGATGGCGTTCAAGCACTTGTTGAAGTGGGACCTGGTAAAGTATTAAATGGTTTAACCAAACGCATTGTGGGTGATTTACAAGCAATATCTGTAAATGATGTTGCATCATTCAATGTTGTAGAAGAATTGTTAGCGTAAAAGGAAGAAAAAATGCAAGGTAAAATTGCTTTAGTGACAGGGGCTACTCGTGGTATTGGTCGTGCGATTGCAGAAGAACTTAGTTCAAAAGGTGCGTTTGTAATTGGTACCGCAACATCTGAAAAAGGTGCAGAGGCAATTTCTGCATATTTAGGAGATAAAGGTAAAGGTTTAGTTTTAAACGTAACGGATAAAGAATCTATCGAAACTTTACTTGAGCAAATTAAAAATGATTTTGGCGATATTGATATTCTCGTGAATAACGCAGGTATTACTCGCGATAATTTATTGATGCGTATGAAAGATGATGAGTGGTTTGATATTATGCAAACTAACTTAACTTCGGTATATCATCTTTCTAAAGCCATGTTACGTTCAATGATGAAAAAACGTTTTGGTCGTATCATCAATATTGGTTCAGTGGTTGGTTCAATGGGTAATCCAGGACAAGCTAACTATTGTGCAGCAAAAGCGGGTGTGATTGGTTTTTCTAAATCTTTAGCGAAAGAAGTAGCTGCACGTGGTATTACTGTGAATGTAGTTGCACCTGGTTTTATTGCAACGGATATGACAGAAGTGCTTACTGATGAACAAAAAGCGGGTATTTTATCTAATGTTCCAGCAGGTCGTTTAGGCGAGGCTAAAGATATTGCTAAAGCCGTTGCTTTCTTAGCTTCTGATGATGCGGCTTACATTACAGGCACAACGTTGCATGTAAATGGTGGTTTATATATGAGTTAATGCTGAAAATCAGCATTTCTCTTTATTTAGACTTGAGTGGCGTTCTAAACACAAAATCATAGCCAAAGATTTTAGATAATGTTAGAATCCCATTCGCAGTGTAGCTTGGTTACGCCTTGAGCGTATGCAAAGGTACGTAACTATTTTTAATGTGTGTATTCAGATTGCCCATTTTGTGGTGCGACCAGCCTATAAAATAGTTGCAAGTTGATAAAAAATACATACACTAACCGCTCTTTTATGAGTTAAAACCAACAAAATAGGAAAAACAAATGAGTATTGAAGAACGCGTGAAAAAAATCATCGTTGAACAATTAGGTGTTAAAGAAGAAGATGTTAAATCTGAAGCTTCTTTCGTTGAAGATTTAGGTGCGGACTCTTTAGACACAGTTGAATTAGTAATGGCTTTAGAAGAAGAATTCGATATCGAAATTCCAGATGAAGAAGCTGAAAAAATCACAACTGTTCAATCTGCGATTGACTACGTGCAAAACAATCAATAATTTCAAGTTGGGCGACTTTTTAAGTCGCCTAATTTTTTTCAAAAATTTCTTTCTAACATCACCGCACTTTTCTCTTATTCCTGCATTGTAAAATTGATCTGAATTACCTTTTAATTCAATTCTTGTTCTAAAATTTAAAAAATATCTAGTTTTATTCCTCAAAAAGGGTATTATTTTTATAATTTTTTTATTTTTGAGGTACTTATGCTTTATTTAGAATTTTTATTCTTATTGTTAATGCTTTATATGGGAAGCCGTTACGGTGGTATTGGATTAGGTGTTGTTTCTGGTATCGGTCTTGCTATCGAAGTTTTGGTATTCCGTATGCCAGTGGGGAAAGCACCGATTGATGTAATGCTGATCATTCTTGCAGTAGTGACTTGTGCATCCGTGCTTGAAGCTGCAGGCGGTTTGAAATTTATGTTACAAATTGCTGAACGCATTCTTCGTAAAAATCCAAAACGTGTCACTTTACTAGGTCCATTGGTCGTGTATTTATTAACGTTTATGCTTGGTACTGGTCACTCTGTTTACACAATCATGCCAATCATCGGCGATGTTGCATTGAAAAACAAAATCCGTCCAGAACGCCCAATGGCAGCGTCTTCCGTAGCGTCTCAATTAGCCATCACATCTAGCCCACTCTCTGCAGCTGTTGTCTTCTATCTAGGTAAAATTACTGCAATGCCTGGTTTTGAGCATATTAGTTTGTTAGATATTATTTGTGTGACAGTTCCTGCAACCTTAGCGGGTACGATTGCGCTTTCCTTATACAGTATACGTCGTGGTAAAGAGTTGGAACAAGATCCTGAATATCAACGTCGTTTACAAGATCCAGTATGGAGCGAACGTATTTTAAATACCACAAGCACAACATTGAATGAAACCCTTCCACAAGGTGCTAAGAAATCAGTGTATTTGTTCTTATTAGCATTGGTGGTGATTGTTGCGATTGCGATGATTCCTGAAATTCGTACTATCGGTAGCGGAAAAGCGATTTCCATGTCACTAATCATCCAAATGATGATGCTTTGCTTTGGTGGTGTGATTTTACTCGCAACGAAAACGAATCCTCAAATCGTGCCAAATGGCGTAGTATTTAAGTCTGGTATGGTGGCAGCGATTGCGATTTATGGTATTGCTTGGATGAGCGATACTTATTTCCAATATGCAATGCCAGAATTTAAAGCTGCGATTACCGATATGGTTCAAACTTATCCTTGGACGTTCGCCTTGGCATTATTTGCAGTTTCTGTCGTAATTAACAGCCAAGCTGCGACTGCAGTCATGTTATTACCTGTTGGTATTGGTTTAGGCATTCCTGCGCCAATCTTGGTTGGTTTAATGCCAGCAACTTATGCCTATTTCTTTATTCCAAATTATCCATCAGACATTGCAACAGTAAACTTTGACGTAACGGGTACAACGAAAATTGGTAAATATTATTTTAACCACAGTTTCATGGTGCCAGGTTTAATTGGGGTTGTTGTTGCTTGCTTGGTCGGTGTTTCTGTGGCGGAATTAGTGATTCGCTAATTTACACACAAACTAAATCCTTTTAATATAAAAGCACCTTTAAATGGTGCTTTTATTTTATGACAACCTACATCGCCTACGGCAATATAAATCAACCTTTTTCTTTGGAATCCTTACCCGATGAACTGATTCCAGAAAATCTATATCAAATTGAAATGAATAGCTCGCGTGTTTTTCAGCGTCATCAGTGCCGCAGGCTTGCTCACTTATTACTTTTCCAACTTTTAAAAATATCAGGAAAATCCACCGCACTTTTATCTCAAATTCAACGTACCGAAAGTGGCAGACCCTATTTTCTTGATGAGCGAATAGATTTTAATATTAGCCATTCAGGTGATTGGGTGGCAGTAATATTAGATATTAGAAATGAAGAAAAAAGTGCGGTGGGAATTGATATTGAATTTCCTAAAATAAGAAATTTTACTGCGTTGATGGAACATATTGCACCAAAAGAAGAAATTGATTGGTTTCATTATCAGCAGGATTCTTTGAAGGCTTTTTATCGTTGTTGGTGTTTACGAGAGGCTGTATTGAAATCTCAAGGATTTGGGATCGTAAAATTATCCAATGTTCGTCATTTTCCTGAACAACAAAAAATTTTTTCAGATTATTGTCCGCAGGGCCAGTTGTGGTTTACTGACGAACTCCCTGTTTATTTAGCCGCTTTTGTCAATCATCAAGAAAAATTACCGCACTTTTATGAATGGAGTGGAGAACGATTGCAACTTAAAATACTACAAGAATTCAGCTTTTATCGTGTGAACTAGAGTGACTATTGAGCCATCCTTTACAAAAATAATCACTAAAATTATACTTAAATATAGTTGCAATAATGTGGTTTAGCCTATGAAAATATTTTCTTTCTTATCTTTCCTTATATTAGTCAGTATTTCAACTCACCTACATGCAGAACCCAATCATCAGCCAACCTTGGTTGAAAAACAAATTTCATTACGTCAGCAGCAACAACAAGTTGAGCTAGATTTAGCCATTCAATCTCAACAAGTGAAAGTGCCCTCTGTTCTCCTTGAATCTGAACGTTTACAATCTCTAGGCTTTCCGCAGAATGAAGCGCAATGTTTTCCTATCAATCAATTGGTGCTGACCGATTACCAAGCTGAAGAAAATCCATCAGCCTCTTCCCTTAAATTAATCCAACCAAGCCAATTTTCTTGGGCATTAAAGTCTGCTTATGCTGAGCGTGATTTTGCGCTGCCTGCTTGTATTGGCTCTGAGGGGATTAACGTATTACTTCGCCGTATTCAAAATCGTTTAATTGATTTGGGTTATGTCACTACACGCGTGGTGGTCGAGCCGCAGGATTTACGTTCAGGCATGCTCGTGTTAACCGTGATTCCAGGTAAAGTAGGCCGTATTCAATTACAAGACCAAAGTGCGATTCCGTTTGCGACCCGTGGTACCTTGTGGTTTGCCATGCCAATGGCGCAAGGGGATATATTAAATATTCGCAATATTGAACAAGGTTTAGAAAACTTAAAACGTGTACCGAGTGCTGATGCGAATATGGAGCTAGTACCAACGGATGCGGTAGGTGAAACCGATGTGGTGATTGCTTATAAGCAAAGCTTACCTTTTCATTTGACTTTGGGCTTAGATGATTCAGGCAGTAAAGCTACGGGGCGTTTACAGGGTTTAGCCACGTTTTCTTGGGATAACGTGCTAACACTTAATGATATGTTCTATATCAGCGGTACGCGCAGCTTTAAACGTGATAGCGATGATGCGGAAGGGGATTATGGCAGTAAAAATGTTAGCCTCTATTATTCTATTCCTTGGAAGAATTACCTCTTAACCCTTTCCGGTTCAAAATATTCTTATCACCAAACGGTGGCGGGTGCATTTGAGTCTTATACCTATTCGGGCGAAAGCCAGCAAATGAAAGCGAATTTAAGCCGTTTATTATCGCGTGGAAGTCTTTATAAAACCTATGTGAATGCCGCGTTATGGACGAAAAAATCCCATAACTACATCAATGACACCGAAATTGAAGTACAGCGTCGTCGAACAGCAGGTTGGGAAGTAGGCTTAAATCACACTCAATACATTGGTGAAACCGTATTACAACTGTTTGCGAACTATAAACGTGGTACGGGTGGGAATAAATCCTTACCCGCTCCGGAAGAAGAGTTTGGCGAAGGGACTTCCCGTATGCAGATTTTTACGGCAGGCATTGATTTTACCTACCCTTTCACTATCGGCAATCAGCCTTTTCGCTTTAACACTAGCTGGAATGGACAATGGAACGGCACACCTTTAACACAACAAGATAAATTTAGTATTGGTGGTCGTTATACCGTACGCGGATTTGATGGCGAGCTATCGCTTTCCGGTGAAAAAGGTTGGTTATGGCGAAATGAGCTAGGTTGGAATATCGCCAATAAGGGACATGAGCTTTATTTAGGGATTGACCGAGGTAAGGTGCATTCTAGCCAAGAAGAGCTTCAAATTGGTGATAGCTTAATGGGGGGCGCAATTGGACTTCGTGGCAAACGATGGGGCATTAACTATGATTATTTTGTGGGTGTTCCAATTAAAAAACCGGAAGGATTTAGAACCAGTCATGTGACAACCGGATTTAATGTGAGCTACCGTTTTTAATGCTCACGCTTTTAGATGAATAAATTGATTAAAACCAAATAGAATTTAAAACTTAAAGGAAATTAAAAAATGAATAAACGTCATTATAAAGTGATTTTTAGCCGTGTATTAAATCAGCTTGTGGTGGTCTCTGAGCTGGCAAAATCTCAAGGTAAAGCGCAAAGTGAAAATATGAGTCCAGAACAAGAAAAAACAGGATTATTTTCAACCGCACTTTCCTTCTCCCTCAACTCCATTCATTTCAGCTTAATGTTAGCATTAGGTTTTGTCTTTTTGCCTTCTGTTTATGCAGAAGATATGGCCATTCGTGCAGATAAATCTGCACCAGGTAATCAACAACCTACCGTACTTCAAACAGCGAATGGTTTACCGCAAGTAAATATTCAAACCCCAAGTGCAGGTGGGGTATCACGTAACCAATATTCGCAATTTGATGTGGCAGAAAAAGGCGCCGTGCTAAACAATGCTCGTAAAGCAGCACAAACTCAAATGGCGGGCTGGGTGCAAGGTAACCCAAATCTTGCTCGCGGTGAAGCAAAAGTCATTCTTAACGAGGTCAATTCAGCCAACCCAAGTCGTTTAAAAGGTTATGTAGAGGTGGCAGGTAAAAAAGCGGATGTGGTGATTGCTAACCCAAGTGGTATTCAGTGTGATGGCTGTGGTGTGATTAATGCGGGGCGAACAACCCTGACAACAGGTAAAGCAGAAGTAGAAAATGGCGAGTTGAAAGGCTATCACGTAAAAGTCGGAAAAGTGACTGTTGGCCAAAAAGGCATGGATAACAGTCAATCTGATTACACTGATATTATCGCTGAGAAAGCCGAAATCAAAGGTGGGGTTTGGTCTAAAAAAGGCATTAAAGTTACCACGGGTAAAAACAACGTTGACCGCACCAATGATTCAGTGGTTTACGTGGGAGATAAAAACACCGACAACACTGACCGCACTTCTGATACCCAAGGCGAAAACCAAAGCTACAGTGTGGATGTGAGCCAATTAGGTGGGATGTATGCTGAGAAAATCCATTTAGTGGATAACGGTCAAGGCCTTGGTGTACGTAATGCGGGGCATATTGGGGCCTCAGCGGGTGAGGTGAAAATTGATAGTCAAGGGCGTATTGTTAATGAAGGGGAGATTAGCGGTAAACAAGATGTCCAAATCAAAACCAAGTCTGATGTGATTCAAAAAGGTAAAGTTGAAACAGCACGAGGTGATGTTCTAGTTAATGCTAAAAATCAGATTAATCAGGTAGGCGCGACTATTTCAGGTGGGCATATTCGTTATCAAGCGGATTCAGTCGAAGCGGGTAAATCTTCGGTATTGGCTGCCGGTATCGAGGAAAATGGTAAAGCCCGCGAGATAGATGAGGTTAGTGAGACTAAAAACCTTGAAATAAAAACAGCAAAAACAACTGTGGCGAAAGGGAAAAATATTGCCTCTGGTAAGGTCGATGTTCAAGCTCAAACAGTTGATGTTAGCGAGAGTCAGACAAGTGGCCAAGATGTTCATATTGTGGCTCATCAAGGTGAAATGAATGCAAATCAAGCGACGCTCATTGCAAAAAATGAAATCAATTTACATACCCCTTCTCAACTTTTAACACAGCACGCTAATTTAAAAGCGGATTGGATTAATGCAACTGCGCAAAGAGTAGAAAACCAACAGGGGCGATGGGCAAGCCAAGGTGCGCGTGACTTCTCATTAAACCTAGAACAAGGGTTAAATAATGAAAAAGGCTTAATACTTTCAGGTGGAAATATGAGTCTTACCCAGCAAAATCAATTCTTAAATAATCGAGAAGGACGGTTGCTAAGTGGTAAAGATTTAACTTTAACCGCATTATCCGTGGATAACCAAGCCGGAATGATTGTTGCTGACGGTTCTTCAACATTAAATATTGCAAGGGACATTAATAACCAAAAAGTCGGCAATACAGGTTCACTTATTCAAGCACAGGGTGATTTAACGGTTAATACCACTAATCTAAATAACCAAAATACTAAAGGGAATGCACAATCAGTACCAACACAGGGTATTCTTGCGGGTAAGGTTGAGGTGAATGCTCATCAATTGGACAATAAACAAGGTGGGATTTATTCGGTTTCTTCTCAGGTATTGAATGTTGTTAATCAATTAGACAATAACCAAGGTGAATTATTCTCTACAGGGGATATTCGTATTCAGGGTAAAGGGGCTTCCATAAAAAATAGCCAAGGTTCAATTCAGGCTGCAGAAAAACTGAATATTCAGGTTAATGCACTTTCTGGTGATGGCGATATTGAGGCTAACCATGCAAATATCCAACTTGTTCAAGATTTTGATAGTCAACGCGATTTAGTTGGCCGTTCTTCATTAAGTTTAACTACTCAAGGACATTTGATTAATCGAGCAGGGTTACTTTCTGAAGGCCATACCCAAATCAATGCGAAGAACATTGAAAATACAAAGACAGCTGAAATTCAAGGAAAACAAACTGCACTTACAAGTGAGCAGAATATAACCAATCGAGGGTTGGTTAAAGGGACAGTAGAAAATGTTATCAAGACTGGTGATACATTAACTAATATTGGTACTGGTCGTATTTATGGTGGTCATGTTGCTTTACAGGCTGGTCAAAAAATAGTGAATACAGATGAATTACAATCTGATGGAACGATTAAATCAGCGGTTGTTGCGGCAAAAGAACGTCTAGACGTTGCAGCGCCTTTCGTTGAGAACAGTAAAACGGTCTTTACTCAAAATTGGGCGTTTAATGGTATTGGCGGCACCTTATCCTCTGAAGGGAAAGTGGTATTTGGTCGCACTTTAGATGAAAACAATCAATCAAAAGATTTAGGCGATAAATTATTAAATAGCGGTAGTTTGATTGAAGGACGTGGTGTTGTCCTTGGTATGCATCAAACTTTAAACAAAAATGCCCGTATTGATACAAGGCTAGAAGAAGTCAAACGTGAAGAAGTAAAGGAACATTATCTGCTTGAAGATGGGAGCGCTGAACGTATTAATTTCGATCAACTTCGTTGGGCATCCTTTAGTCGAGCAGGTAAAGTGGTTTATAAAAATCAAAATAAGGTAACGCGACCTACTAATGGCAAAATTGAAGGTCATATTCTACCAATGCCAAATGAGGAGGTATGTGCTAACGAGCAAACTCGTTCAGGTTGTGTTGTTGTACCTCAAGCGCTTTATTTAAATAATGATCCTATATGGGCGGCATTTAATATTACTCCTCCACCTACCTCTCCAACATTACCCGATCTGAGTGGCTTGGATGAAACGTTAAAGCAAGCGCCAGAGGAGCCTAAACAGCCTAAACGAACATGGCGTAATCGTCATGATTATGATCGCCTCATGAAAGAATATGAATTGAAAATGGGAGAGTACCGGAAAGCTGTTGCTGATTATGAAGCTAAGTTAGTTGAGTTTTCTGCTCAAATGAAACCTTATTTTGAATGGGCAAAGGTAAATGAAAAAGCATTTGAACAGTTAGATGCTGCTATTCTTGAACACAATAAAAAGCTCTTGGGCAAAGAATTTTATCGCTTTTGGGATATTTATGTGCAAGAACGTATAACCAGCGAAACAAAAGTAAAAGAAACGCATCCAGGTAAGATTTTAAGTCAAGGCGATGTTGAATTTAATGGTCATGTAGAAAATAACCGCAGCCAAATAATGGCCGCTGGAAAGATCTATAATCCGAATAATCCTTCTGAAGAAGTCAACAATGTACCCGAAATGGGGATTACTCGAGTTGTTGATAATGGAAATCAAGAGTGGACTTACTCTCGTTGGCGAGGCGGATTTAGACGATATCATCAGCGGGAGTGGGCTGGCCGTCATGACTACCAAAAAATCACTGATACACCATTGGATTTAAAACAAGTTCGTACGGAAGCCTATACGACAGTGACGCCTGAAGGTGAAAAAGCCAATCTTTCGATGGAAACGCTCGCACTTGCCAACAATATTCATGTTGCCAATGGCGTGAATCAATCGAATGCCAAAGCTGGGCAGCGTGAAATTCGTACGATTGGTGCGGATGTTTCTTTGCCAACCTCAAGCCTTTATCACACCAATCCAGAGGCCACTAATCGCCCATTAATTGAAACGGATCCACAGTTTACCGATCGTAAACAATGGCTCAGTGGTGACTATATGTTTAAAGCACTTCGCAGTGATCCACAAAATATCTTGAGACGCTTAGGTGATGGCTATTACGAGCAACGTTTAGTGCGAGATCAAGTTAATCAGTTGACGGGACGTATGTTCTTAACGGGTTATCAAGATTTAGAGGCTCAATATAAAGGGTTAATGGATAATGGTATTACCTTTGCGAAACGCTTCAACTTAACCCCAGGTGTGGCTTTAAGCCCAGCGCAGGTTGCACAACTTACGTCAGATATAGTCTGGTTTGAGGAAAAAGAGGTAACGCTACCAAGCGGAAAACAAGTCAAAGTAATGGCGCCTCGCGTCTATGCGATGGCACAGAAAGGTGACTTAAATGGCGAAGGCACGTTGATTTCAGCGGATGTGATTGATTTGCGGAGTAACCGCTTAACCAATAGCGGCACCATTGCGGGGCGTAAGCTTACGTTATTAAATACCGAAAGCTTATTTAACGCAGGCACCATTACGGGTGATAAAGTAGGCATCAACACCACGAATAACTTCGATAATATCGGCGGTAAAGTGGAAGCCGAGCGCGCCCTCTTGGTAGATGTGGGCGGTGACTTAAATCACGAAAGTACCACGATGACAACAAAGGTGGACTTATCTCATTTCCAACGGAGTGAAACGACATTGGCTCGTAAAGCGCTTTTCTATGTGAAAGGAGAAGATGGCCAGTTACAACTCTCATCAAATAATCTGAACGCTAAAGGGGCAGATATTATTAACGATGGCAATGGCAGTACGCTTGTTCAAAGCAAAAATAACATGAATCTGACCGCACTTTCAGTGGGCTTTGATGAAAAGATGGGCGCAGGCAATCATTACCGTCATGAGAAAGTTGAGCAAGCCATCAGCAGCCAAATCAAGGGCAAGGGGGATGTGACGCTTACGGCAAAAAATCTCCGAGCCGAAGGGGCACAGTTGGATAGCGAAGCGAAGTTAATGGCTATTGCTGAAAACGACCTTGTGTTAAATGGTGCAAAAGAAAGCCGTGATTTTGAAGAGTTTCATAAAACGAAAAGTGGCAGCCTTGCTAGAACGACCAAAACCAGTCTTGACCAACAACATTCCGTTACTCAAGTCGGCACACAGGTGAGTGGTAAAGAGGTGGTGCTTTTAGCAGGTCATGATGTGAAGGCGAAAGGCATTCAGGCTATTGCGGAGGATAATCTGCATATTCAGGCTGGGCATGATGTCGATATTGCAGCAGATACCAATCATTTTAAAAATAAGCACGTGGAAACCAAGAAAACCAGAGGTGTGTTCACAGACGGCGGTATTGGTCTTACCTTTGGCTCCAAATCAGAAAAACACGATTATGAGACAGAAGGTTGGACACAGTCTGATGCACGTAGCACGCTAGGTTCAATGAATGGCAATATCAGGGTGAGTGCGGGTAATCATACAAATGTTCTTGGAACGAATATGATAACACCACGCACAAATCAGATTGATATTGAGGGTGCAAGTGTTAAGGTCGAAGCGGGAAAAGATATTATTGAACGTAAAGAGGGGCATGAGTATAAACAATCTGGCGTGACGATTGCCTTGAGTACACCGGTGACCGATATGGCACAAGCGGCTTATAACAGTGTGAATCGCAGCCAACAAGTCACCAATGGAAAACTCAAGGCACTTTATGCAGTGAAAGCCGCGGAAGAAGCGACAATGGCGGCTCAAAATGTGGGTAAGGTGGCAGAAACCTTAGATGCCTTAAGAGCTGGTAATATGCAGAATACGGGGACGACATCCAGCCCAAGTATGAAGGTTAGTATTGGTTATGGCAGCCAAAAACAAACGCAAAGTAGCGAAAGCCAGAGTATTAGTCATCAAAAATCAACGGTGAATACCGGTACGCTTAATGTAAAAGCCCGTGATGAAAAACTCACCTTTGAAGGCGTGGATGCGAATGCGAAATTGATGACATTATCAGGCAAAAAAGGGATTGAGATAAAAGGTGTAAAAGACGAGGAGCACCAACATACCAAAAATAAATCTGCAGGGGGCAGTGTAGGCGTTTTTGTTGGAACCAATGGTAATAGTTATGGAATTGGGATTGAGGGTTCGGGGAATGTGGCGAGGGGCAAGTCGAATTCGGATAGCGAACGTTGGCAAAACAGTCACTTGCAAGCGGATAAGCTCATCACAAATAGCGAAGCAGGAAACCTCAGCCTTGATGCAGCGAATCTCAACGCGAAACGTTGGGAAGCGGATATTCAAAATCTGACGATAACGAGCCGTCAAGATACAGAGAAATACGAATCCAAACAAACGAGTGCGAGTGCAAGTGGCTCGGTAGCGTATGGTTCAGGTGGCGGAGCTTCGGTCAGTGCCTCCTATAACAAAGCGAAAGTGGATTATGCGCAAGTCAATGAACAAGCGGGTATTCGTGTAGGTGAGGATGGTATGGATGCTAACATCCACAACCATACCCAACTGAATGGTGCCATTATTGAAAGTGACGCTGAGGCAAGTAAAAACCACTTCAAAACAAAATCAATTACTGCAACAGATATTGAAAATAAAAGCGAGATTAAAACCGAAAGTGCGAGCATGGGGGCAGGCACGGGAGGCATTAACCCGATGCAAGCGATAAGCAGTGCCTTGAGCTTATTGGGCAACACCAATGAAAGCGCGCGCAGCACCACCCAATCAGCTATCAGCGACAATATTCAGATAGAGACCGAAACACCGGAAAAACTGACCGCACTTTCACGTGACACCAAAAATGCGAATCAACGTGTTGAAAAACAAGATTTACAAAAAATGCAAGAACGCCAAGAAATGGCTAAGGTGATAGGCGACATCAGCAACAACGCGATAAGCATTGCCACGTATAATGAGCGTGAGAAAATTAACAAGCTAGGGCTTGAGAAGTTTAAGCTGGAAGAGCAAGAAAAAGCCTTGAAGGGACAAGCGGGTAATGAACAACAGCTTGCCGCCATTAAGCAACAGCTAACAAATGTTCAAGCCGACATCACGAAAACGCAAGGTGAAATCGACCGCACTTATGGCATTGGTAGTGAAAAAGGGATGGCGATTCGAGCGGTGACAGCGGCATTACAAGCAGCGGCACAAAACGATACCGCAGGCAGTCTTGTTGCTCTTGCTTCACCTTATCTCAATAAAACTATCCACGAGATGACGGCAGGCGACACCGCAAAAGACAAAGCGACTAACCTTATGGCACATGCGCTGCTTTCTGCAGTGGAGTTTCAAGTGACAGGCAAAGACCCGTTAACAGGTGCAGTGGCTGGGGTGACAGGAGAAGTGACTGCACAAATCCTCACGCAGGCAATCTATAATAAAATGCCAAATCAACTTACGGCAAATGAGAAGGAAAACATTAGCACGTTAAGTCAGTTGGCGGGCGGATTGGCTGCAGCATTGACGGCGAAAGCGAATGGCACCACAGCGGAGCAAGGTAGTAGTTTCCTTGCTGCGACTTCTGGGGCAGAGACGGCTAAAAGGGCGGTGGAGAATAATCTTCTTTCTAAAAATGAAGATGAAGAACTTTTCAAGATTTCAGAAAAGTTTGAAAAAGAAAAAGAGCTAAAACAGAAAGAAAAAAATAGAGGCGGAGAATTATTGAAAAAAGATTCTTACATTAATTTTTTAATTCGCCTAAACCAAAAAGATCCTAGCCAATTAACGGAGGGGCAAAAGAATTATTTAGCGGTTGAGTTACATAAAATAGCAAAATCATGGAATGTTCCTGTATCTGATTTATATAACTGGGATTTTACTAAAGAAATCAAAAGAAATGACTCTGCGTTAACAAAATATCTATCAGATGAAATTAAATTTTGGGATAGTTATGTCGGTAAACAAGCACAATCTTTTGCGATAGGTGCGTTAGCTGCGGGAGGCAGCGTTGCTGCTGTTAGAGTTATTCCTAAGGCTGTTGGATATTTACAAGAGACAGCTGTACTTTCAGCTAGAGCCCCAGTTGCTGCAGAAATGTTAGTGACGGGAGGATATAAAGCTGGGGAGATATCCTATAAAGCTCACAGTGGCCAATATAAAACTGAAGATGAACTTAAAAGCGCCATTTATGATGGTACGAAAGATGTAATTAAGGTTCCTCTTCTTTCAAAATTAAAACCTGGAGCGCAAGCTCTTAACAGTTTTGCTTTTGATTTAATGTATGAGGTTAATAAACCAGGAGCTACAGATAGACAAATTAAAACGGAGATGGTTGGTAGTTCAGCTGGTTCTCTTGTATCACTAGGCTTAGATACTGCTTTATCTAGAATTCCTAATATCAATCCAGCGGTTAAAATATTTTCAAATGTGGTCATTGGAGGATACTCTTCTGATAAACTCAAGTCTTTATATCAAGATAATTTAAATAAGAATGAGGAGAAGAAATGAAGATAATCTTTAAATTACTTATTGCTTTTTTAGTTATTTATTTGGGGATATCTATAGCGATTATAGTTGGAGGGGTGGTTTTAGGGGTAAATAATATAAACTATAAATTTATTTTTGAAGATTCTTTTAAACCTTCTTTATTTATATTTGTAGTGATACTATTTTTCAGTTACTTAATTGCACCTAAAAAATAATTGAGAAATACAAGAGTATAAAGTGCTGTTAAGAGTTGAAGTATCTTAAACTGCACTTTTTATAAATCAGGAGAAAAAGTAATGAAATTTATTATTGGTGTTGTTATAAGCATTCTTATTTTTTCTTTGTTTTGTTTTATTTTATGGCTATTTCTTATGTAAAATTTGATGCGGGAGTAAAATATATAAATTATATTTCTTACTTCTGTAAAGAAAAATAAGAAATAATCTTGGTTATCAAACGTAAATGTGTGGTTAATTCTCAATCAACGTTTGTTTAGTGGTGAAAATATCGAAGTTATTCTCCGTGATTAACATTCAAGTCAAAAGAAACGAGCTAAATTATTTGCTGATTGTGATTCAGTATGCCGATAAGTGGTGTCAAATTTATTAATGGGTGCAAATGATTTTTCAGAAGAGCAGGCTTAAAGCAGAAACATTAGCTTCTGGAATGTCTAGTGTAGTTGGTCTAGGATCTGAACATTTACACTTAAATGGTGCACCTAAAATATTTTTTAATGTGGTGTTGGGCTCAGTGATTGGAGATAAAGTTAAAGAAAGTTATTCTAAATCAATTGAGCAGGGAGGTAAGGAAAACAAATGATGATCCTAAAAATATTAAAATTTTTTATATTTGTTGCATTACTATGTTTCTTTGCTATGGTGATCGCTGAATTAGATGCGGGACGGAAGAATTTACAGTATGCAATCCTGATAAAAGAGGCTTTAATTATGTCTCTAAAATATCAGGTGGTTGTTTTACCAATATATTTTCTCTTTTTTAAACGAGATTAGAAGGAATAGAACTCTCTGCAGTTTTTTTGTTTGAGATTCACATAGCAATGTAAAAGTGCAGTCAATTTTCAAAGAGTTTTAAAACTTCTCAAAATTGACCGCACTTTTGTATTTTCAGGGCTGTTTATCTTTAAGCTAATCTTATAATTTCATATTCAATTTAGCGTAGTAACCTTACCAAGCGGAAAACAAGTTAAAGTGATGGCGCCTCGCGTCTATGCGATGGCTCAGAAAGGTGACTTAAATGGCGAAGGCACGTTGATTTCAGCGGATGTGATTGATTTGCGGAGTAACCGCTTAACCAATAGTGGCACCATTGCAGGCCGTAAGCTCACGTTATTAAATACCGAAAGCTTATTCAACGCAGGCACCATTACGGGTGATAAAGTAGGCATCAACACCACGAATAACTTCGATAATATTGGTGGTAAAGTAGAAGCCGAGCGCGCCCTCTTGGTGGATGTGGGCGGTGATTTAAATCACGAAAGTACCACGATGACAACAAAGGTGGACTTATCTCATTTCCAACGTAGTGAAACGACACTGGCTCGTAAAGCACTTTTCCATGTAAAAGGAGAAGATGGCCAATTACAACTCTCATCAAATAATCTGAACGCTAAAGGGGCAGATATTATTAACGATGGCAATGGCAGCACGCTTGTTCAAAGCAAAAATAACGTGAATCTCACCGCACTTTCAGTGGGCTTTGATGAAAAGATGGGCGCAGGCAATCATTACCGTCATGAGAAAGTTGAGCAAGCCATCAGCAGCCAAATTAAGGGCAAGGGTGATGTAACGCTTACGGCAAAAAATCTCCGAGCCGAAGGGGCACAGCTGGAGAGTGAAGCGAAGTTAATGGCTATTGCGGAAAATGACCTTGTGTTGAATGGTGCAAAAGAAAGCCGAGATTTTGAAGAGTTTCACAAAACGAAAAGCGGCAGCCTTGCTAAAACGACCAAAACTAGCCTAGACCAACAACAATCCGTTACTCAAGTCGGCACACAGGTGAGTGGTAAAGATGTGGTGCTTTCAGCAGGTCATGATGTGAAGGCGAAAGGCATGCAGGCTATTGCAGATGATAATCTGCATATTCAGGCTGGGCATGATGTCGATATTGCAGCGGATACCAATCATTTCAAAAATAAGCGCGTGGAAACCAAGAAAACCAGAGGTGTGTTCACAGACGGCGGTATTGGTTTTACCGTTGGTTCGAAATCAGAAAAACATGATTATGAAACGGAAGGTTGGACACAATCAGATGCACGTAGCACGCTGGGTTCAATGAATGGCAATATCAGGGTGAGTGCGGGTAATCATACAAATGTTCTTGGTACGGATATGATTACACCACGCACGAATCGAATTGATATTGAAGGCGCAAGTATTAAGGTCGAAGCCGGAAAAGATATTATTGAACGTAAAGAGGGGCATGAGTATAAACAATCTGGCGTGACAATTGCCTTGAGTACCCCAGTGACTGATATGGCACAGGCGGCTTATAACAGTGTGAATCGCAGCCAACAAGTCACCAATGGAAAACTCAAGGCACTTTATGCAGTGAAAGCCGCGGAAGAAGTGGGCATGGCGGCTCAAAATGTGGGTAAGGTAGCGGAAACCTTAGATGCCTTACGTGCTGGTAATATGCAGAATACCGGGACGACATCCAGCCCAAGTGTGAAGATTAGTCTTGGTTATGGCAGCCAAAAACAAACGCAAAGTAGCGAAAGCCAGAGTATTAGTCATCAAAAATCAACGGTGAGCACTGGTACGTTTAATGTAAAAGCCCGTGATGAAAAACTCACCTTTGAAGGCGTGGATGCGAATGCGAAATTAATGGCATTATCAGGCAAAAAAGGCATTGAGATAAAAGGTGTAAAAGACGAAGAGCACCAACGCACAGAAAATAAATCTGTAGGAGGAAGTGTAGGCGTTTTTGTTGGAACCAATGGTAATAGTTATGGAATTGGTATTGAGGGTTCGGTGAATGTAGCGAAGGGCAAGTCGAATTCGGATAGCGAACGTTGGCAAAACAGTCACTTGCAAGCGGATAAGCTCATTACCAATAGCGAAGCAGGAAACCTCAGCCTTGATGCAGCAAATCTCAACGCGAAACGTTGGGAAGCGGATATTCAAAACCTGACGATAACGAGCCGTCAAGATACAGAGAAATACGAATCCAAACAAACGAGTGCGAGTGCAAGTGGCTCGGTGGCACAGGGGGCAGGAGGTGGAGCCTCGGTGAGTACCTCCTATAACAAAGCGAAAGTAGATTATGCGCAAGTGAATGAACAAGCGGGTATTCGTGTGGGTGAAGATGGCATGGATGCCCATATCCATAACCATACCCAACTGAATGGTGCGATTATCGAAAGCGATGCTGAGGCAAGTAAAAACCGCTTCAAAACAAAATCACTCACGCATACCGATATTGAAAATAAAAGCGAGATTAAAACCGAAAGTGCGAGCATGGGGGCCGGTACGGGAGGCATTAACCCGATGCAAGCGATAAGCAGTGCCTTGAGCTTATTGGGCAACACCAATGAAAGCGCGCGCAGCACCACCCAATCAGCTATCAGCGACAACATTCAGATAGACACCGAAACACCGGAAAAACTGACCGCACTTTCACGAGATACCCAAAATGCGAATCAACGTGTTGAAAAGCAAGATTTACAAAAAGTGCAAGAGCGCCAAGAAATGGCGAAAGTGATAGGCGACATCACGAACAACGCGATTAATATCGCCACGTATAATGAGCGTGAGAAGATTAATAAACTGTCATTGGAAAAATTTAAAGCGGAAGAAAAATACGGCAAAGCGAGTACGCAAGCGCAAGAAATTGGTAAACAAATTACCGCTATTCAAAATGATATAGACGGCACTTACGGTATTGGAAGTAAGACCGGCATGGCGATTCGCGCGGTGACAGCGGCATTGCAAGCAGCAGCACAAAACGATACCGCAGGCAGTCTTGTTGCCCTAGCTTCACCTTATCTCAACAAAACCATCCACGAGATGACGGCAGGCGATACCGCAAAAGACAAAGCGACGAATCTGATGGCGCATGCCCTTCTTTCTGCAGTGGAGTTTCAAGTGACAGGCAAGGACCCATTAACGGGCGCAATTGCTGGGGTGACAGGTGAGGTAACGGCTGAAATCATCGCGAGAGCTTATGGCAAGCCAGTCAGTGAATTAACGGCTAATGAGAAGGAAAATATTAGTACGTTAAGTCAATTGGCGGGCGGATTGGCTGCGGCATTGACGGCGAAGGCGAATGGCACCACCACAGAGCAAGGTGGTAGTTTCCTTGCGGCAACTTCAGGAGCAGAGACGGCTAAAAGGGCAGTGGAGAATAATTTTGCTTTAGAAACTGCTGTTAATAATCCTCAAGTTGACTGGACTGCCGAAGCTAAGGCGCAAGAAAAAATTTCAGAAGCGACGCGTCAAGCTGCGGAAGAATTTGAAAAAGCGCATCCTGAATTGGTTAAAAACTTAAGAACCACGGGTGATATAGGTGCATTTTTAGCGGACTTTACGCCGATAATTGGAGATATAAAATCCTTTGTAGAAGCGGAAAATGGTATTGACTACGCGTTGGCAACAGTAGGGTTGATTCCAGGTGCGGATGTTGTGACGAAGCCGTTAAAAGAGGCGAAGAACGCACTTAACATGGCGAAAGCTGCTGAAAAAGCAGGGAATGTTGCCGAGGCGATTAAGTATCAAAAAGAAACGATTAAACAATTTGAGAGTGTTAAAGCGTTGGATGTAGATAGTTATAAAGTTTTAAAAGCACGTTCAGTCGTAGGAGATAATCTTGATTTAGATCATATTCCATCATTTGCTGCTCAGATTAAAAGCCTAGAAAAAAGCTTAGGACGATAATTAACAAGAGAGGAAAAATATAAATTAAAAAATGAGGCAACAGCAATAGCCATCCCTAAAGAAGTTCATAAGAATAGTAGAACGTATGGTGGAAGGAATACTTCTAGTCAAACATTGAAAGATTCTAAAGATTTATGTGGAGCTCAATGTTTAGATTTAGAACAGAATAAAAATAATCTATTAAATTATGGATTTGATGAGGATGATATTAATCAAGCTATAGAGAAAGTAAAAAATAGAAATTCAGAGAGAGGTATAAAGTGATTTTATTAAATGATAAAATATGTGAATTATTAAGTTTAAGCTTGGGTGATTCTAAAATATTAGATTTTATATCTTTTATAGGTGAAAAATTTGTAGTAGATGAAGTTGATAGTGATGTATATTTTTCATTTGAAAACTCATGGTTGGAAATATTATTTTCTAAGAGGAAAATAACAGCGGTTTTTTTTAATCTTGAGAAAAGAAAATATAATAAAATGAATATTAGAATTTTTAATAATTTTGAAAACCTTGAAAAGATTGATGATGTTATAGAGTTCCTTGAATGTAAGGTTATAGACTTTGGTGGAGGTGCTGGTTCAATAATAGGTTTTATTGACCCTTGGATTAAGTTTAAAGTAAAAGGTAATATTTATGTAAATATACAGTATGATATTGATTCACGATTTATAAAGTTAATAACTGTATCGGTAGATGATAAACTTGAAAAATAGTTGGGTGCGGTGGGTGAATTAAAATTTAACTTAAATAGCGCGCGTTTCCTGATGCGTGCTTTTTTATAAAAAATAAGGTTATTAATAAAAATAGTGAAAATCTGACCGCACTTTCACGTGACACAAAAAATGCGAATCAACGTGTTGAAAAACAAGATTTACAAAAAGTGCAAGAGCGCCAAGAAATGGCGAAGGTGATAGGCGACATCACGAACAACGCGATAAGCATTGCCACGTATAATGAGCGTGAGAAGATTAATAAACTGTCATTGGAAAAATTTAAAGCGGAAGAAAAATACGGCAAAGCGAGTACGCAAGCGCAAGAAATCGGTAAACAAATTACCGCTATTCAAAATGATATAGACGGCACTTACGGTATTGGAAGTAAGACAGGCATGGCGATTCGCGTCGTGACAGCGGCATTACAAGCAGCGGCACAAAATGATACCGCAGGCAGCCTTGTCGCACTGGCTTCACCTTATCTCAACAAAACCATCCACGAGATGACGGCAGGCGACACGGCAAAAGACAAAGCTGCGAATCTTATGGCGCATGCTCTGCTTTCTGCAGTAGAGTTTCAAGTGACAGGCAAAGACCCATTGACGGGTGCAGTGGCAGGGGTGACAGGAGAAGTGACTGCACAAATCCTTACGCAGGCAATCTATAATAAAACGCCAAATCAACTTACAGCAAATGAGAAGGAAAACATTAGCACGTTAAGTCAACTGGCGGGAGGATTAGCTGCGGCATTAACGGCGAAGGCAAATGGCGCCACTACAGAGCAAGGGGGGAATTTCCTTGCTGCAACCTCTGGAGCAGGGACGGCTAAAAGGGCGGTGGAGAATAATTTCTTGAGTGATGCATCAAGAGCGAGATTAAATGCGTTAAAAACAAAATATCATCGTGGAGAACAATTAACAAACAAAGAAAAATTGGAGTTTAGAGATTTAATTGAATCAGATCAGCGTAGTGATGTTCTCTTGGATAAATTTAGAAAAGATCCAAATTCCTTAAATAGCAAGGAAAGAGAGGCATTTTTAAGCTATGTAGATCGTTATTATATAGAAACTGTTACGGGAAATACCGCATCTGGTTATAAATTGGCATCGCCAATATCGCCAGTTAACGCTAAGAATCGTTTCGAATCAGAATATTTAATTAATGATCCTGTACCAAAACGAGATTATGGTCATTTCCCTTTTGCCGGTACGGATGCACAAAGATCGCAAGCAGTGAATACCTTGCCAGAAGAGAGCAAGAACTGGCTAGGTTGGCGTTCTGAAAAACATTCTCGTGATGAAGAGATGTATTATACTGTCAAGAACGAACTTGATGCTCCTGAGAATTATAAAAATTCAGCGAATGGGAAAATAGCTTATTCAGTTAAGGATGGGCTGGAGTCAGCCTCGATGATTTATGGCGTTGGTGTACTTTCAAATGCATTAAGTAAAGTGCCAGCAACTGTTAATGCATTGAACTTACCAAACAAAGTGGTTTCTGCAACAGCAAAAGTTGGGGATTTTGCTAAAGCACATCCTATTTTGACTGAAAAACTGACAAATTCAGGCTTAAGTATGACAGCCACTCATTTGGGTAACTCTTATCAAGGTAAAGATACATCAGCCAGTGATTTAGCTTGGAGCGGTACAACAGGATTTATTACTGGAGGAACAAATTTTAAAACTACATTGATAGTGAATACCCTAAGTTCAGGCTTGCAAGGATATTTTGAGTCTAATGAGGATTCAATTAAACATGCTGGTTATAAAGCAGTATCTTCTGGGTTAGCAACAGCAGCTGGCAGTTTTGCAGGTAAAGTAGCTGAGAAATCAATTGATTCCTTGGTTGTTAGAAGTATTAGTAAATATAAAAACAATTATGAGCCTCAATATAGAAATAAAAATTTTTATTATACAGGATACGAAGATTATAAATATTTACCAGTTAGATTTGGGGCAGTAGTCGATTCAATGGCGAGTGAAGCTACAAGTAAAAAATTGGAAAATAATGAGAAAAACATGAAATCTATAATTCTAGGAGGTGAATAAGTGTTTAATAATATTATTCAGTTTTTTATTTATTCCCTCGTTGTTTTTCTATCTGGATTTATAATAATATCTTTATGTTTTATCGTGTTTACCTTTATCATAAATCTAGGTGATATTTCTATTCTTGAGATAAAGGATATACTATCTTTTAATTTCTATATGTTTTCTAGGATGTCACCATTAATAGTATTAGCAATGTTTATATCTAAAAAACTCAGAGGTAGCTAGTATAGAAAGTGTTTAATTTCTGATGTTAATTATTAGAAATTTTTAGTCTGTTTGATATTTAAACAGACTAAAATTTAAAATACAGAAGTACAAAGTGCGGTCAATTTTTAAAGAATTTTAAAACCCTATGATGGCGCAAGCGTTCACCCCAATGATAGCGCCAGCGTCCAAGCAGGCGCTGTTTAATAAAAACATTGTGAATTTTACTCATAACCATCGGCAGAGCCAATATTCAAAATTCTTTGAATTTTTTGACCGCACTTTTAGTTGATAGGCACAAGCGAGGACGCTTGCGCCATCGTGGGGGAATTAGTGAGTCAAGGAATTTATTATTCTTATAATCCTACACAGGCTAAAGTAGTTCGAACAGCTGTCCAGGGAATTGAGCATGGTTTGAAACCTATAACTGAAATAACATATAAGCAATATGCACAAGGAGTGGCGATGGGGGCTACGGCTAGTGCAATAACTCAATATGCTGCAACAGGTTATATTGATGCAAATAAAACTATAAGAACAGGGTTACTTGCTCCATATCTATTAAACGCTCCTTTAGGTACTTCCGTTTTAATTGGTTCTGTTGATACTGCAGTATCAACAATATCTGATGGTAAATCTCATGTGAATGAACAGGTAAAATATGCCGAAAGCGCCTTAGGAGGTTATACTATGGAAAAAATATCTCCTCCTGTGTTAAAGCCTGTATCTCCATTCATAGGGGGTGTTGTTGGTGAGATTATTAATCAAGTGAATGATAAATTAGAAGCAAAAGAAAGGAAGAAATAGATATGAAATATTTTTTAATTATATTAAAGAGATCTTTTTTAATGACTATAATTCTACAAATTATTTTTTATATAAATGCCTACTTTATTACTGGGTATATTGATCAGGGCGATTTTTTTTAAGTGAAGAGCATTTATTTTTTAGTTTAAAAGTATGGGGGGGGCTATTTGTATTATTTTTATTAATATATGCAGCTGATTATAACAAGTGGCGAAGAGGGTGAGGAATTAAAAATACATAAATTTGATATTTTAATGGTATAAAATTTAAAATATCTAGATATAAAGTGCGGTCAATTTTTAAATAGTTTTAAAACTTCTCAAAAATTGACCGCACTTTTGTATTTTAAACGATGCTTGTGTTAATCAAACCTTATAATTTTACATCCAATCTAGCGTAAGCATATCCGATTTTCTACGCAAATATCACGAGAGAGCAAGACACCTAAGCTGCGATGAGAATTAACATCGCTTTTTCTGAAAATGTGCGTATTGCTATTAAAGGCAAACTTAATTTAAAAATCTGTTAAAGCTGTAACTGCTATGATAGCAAACAGTAAAAGCTATCTAACACTAACGGCAAAAAATCTCCGCTCCTAAGGGGCATAACTTGAAAGTGCGGCGAAATTAATGGTTATTCCCTCTTGCATTTTCATAGACGCGCCCCATTTATTTAGCTAAACTCTTAACAATTTTTTGACAAATGGAGAATGAAATGTCACAGAACGGTTCAGATCGCGATCCTTGGAGCAAACCAGGGCAAAGCAACGACCAACAGCCGGGAAATTCATCCAATAATAATGGATGGAATAACAATCAAAATCGTGGGAATCAAGAACAATCTCCGCCAGATATTGAGGAGATTTTTAATAATCTTCTCAGAAAATTAGGTGGTGGAAATAAAAAGAGCGGTCAAAATAATGGTAGTTCTCAAAACAGTACGCCATTTAATTTTGGAAAGGTGGTTCCACTTGTCGTGGCGATTGGTGCGATTATTTGGGGCGTAAGTGGTTTCTACACTATTAAAGAGGCTGAGCGTGGTGTGGTGCTTCGTTTTGGTGAATTACATTCTATTGTTCAACCAGGTTTGAACTGGAAACCAACATTTGTAGATAAAGTATTGCCAGTGAATGTAGAGCAAGTTAAGGAACTTCGTACTCAAGGTTCAATGCTGACTAAAGATGAAAATATGGTTCGTGTGGAAATGACCGTGCAATATCGCGTGCAAGATCCTGCTAAATATCGTTTTAGCGTGACGAATGCGGATGACAGTTTAGGTCAAGCGACTGACAGTGCATTGCGTTATGTGATCGGCCATATGTCAATGAATGATATTTTAACAACAGGCCGTGCGGTTGTTCGTGAAGATACGTGGAAAGCATTAAATGACATTATCAAATCCTATGATATGGGACTTGAGGTGATTGATGTGAACTTCCAATCTGCGCGCCCACCTGAAGAAGTAAAAGATGCGTTTGATGATGCGATTAAAGCACAGGAAGATGAACAACGTTTCATTCGTGAAGCGGAAGCCTATGCCCGAGAGAAAGAGCCGATTGCGCGTGGTGATGCACAACGTATTATTGAAGAAGCGACAGCTTATAAAGATCGTATCGTGTTAGATGCACGAGGAGAAGTGGAACGTTTGCAGCGTTTGTTGCCTGAATTTAAAGCTGCGCCAGATTTACTGCGTGAGCGTTTATATATTCAAACCATGGAAAAAGTCATGGCAAATACCCCAAAAGTGATGCTTGATGGCAATAATGGTAACAATTTAACTGTGTTACCCTTAGAACAAATTATGGGTAAAAAAGTATCAGCTAAAGCGCCAGTCGTAACAGAAAGAGCGGTAGAATCTGCACCTGTTTTATCACAGCCAGAGCGTATTAATCATTCTTCAAGCCAACTACCAAGCACTGTTGAGCCGATTCGCCAAGGGAGATTTAACTAATGCGTAAATTTTTATTACCAGCTATTTTCGTGATTGCAGCAGTGTTGTATTCCAGTGTCGTGGTCGTGACGGAAGGTACTCGCGGTATTATGTTGCGATTCAACAAAGTACAACGTGATGCAGATAATAAGGTGGTTGTCTATGAACCAGGCTTGCATTTTAAAGTGCCTTTGATTGATAGCATTAAAGTTTTAGATGCACGTATTCGTACTTTAGATGGTTCAGCAACACGTTTTGTTACTGTTGAGAAAAAAGACTTGCTAGTAGATTCTTATGTGAAATGGAAGATTAGTGATTTTGGTCGATTCTACACATCTACTGGTGGTGGTGATTATACTCAAGCTTCAAGCTTGTTAAGCCGTAAAGTAAATGACCGTTTGCGTTCTGAAATTGGTACAAGAACCATTAAAGATATCGTTTCTGGTACACGCGGTGAATTAATGGAAGGGGCAAAAAAAGCTTTAAATTCAGGGCAAGATAGTACGGCAGAATTGGGTATTGAAGTAATTGATGTGCGTGTAAAACAAATCAATTTACCGGACGAAGTCTCTTCTTCAATTTATCAACGTATGCGTGCAGAACGTGATGCAGTCGCGCGTGAACACCGTTCTCAAGGTAAAGAAAAAGCAGCATTTATCCAAGCTGATGTAGATCGTAAAGTGACGTTGATTCTTGCTAATGCAAATAAAACTGCACAAGAATTACGAGGTTCAGGCGATGCTGCGGCTGCAAAATTATATTCAGATGCTTTTGCACAAGAGCCTCAATTCTTTACTTTTGTACGTAGTTTAAAAGCCTATGAAGCGAGTTTTGCAAATTCTGACAATATGATGATTTTAAAACCGGATAGTGATTTCTTCCGTTTTATGCAAGTACCGAAGAAATAGATTTTAAATTGATGACAACACCTTCCTTGTGAAGGTGTTTTTTTATAGCCAGCGTCTTACTTTTTGTTTGTAACGACGATATTCATCGCCAAATTTACTTTCCAAATAGGCTTCTTCTCTGGCTATTTGAAAGCGATTCATAACTAGTATAAAGACAATCACGCCTAACCAAGCCAAACTATTACTCAACCAAAGAGTCCAGGCAATTAACATTAACAGCAAACTTAAATACATTGGGTTACGGCTAAATCGAAATATGCCTGTAGAAACTAATTGTGTTGTATGTTTAAAGTCATGAGGATTGATAGTCGTTTTGCGGATAAAAAATTGAAACACACTGCCCCCAGCAATCAAAAATGAAAGCGTAATGACAAAGGCAATAATTGCAAAATGGACTGAATAACTAGCAACTTTTGGCAAGAAATACATTGCTGTGCCAATTAATAAACAGAGTAGTGGTGGTGGAATAAATAACATCGCTAAATCTCATTAATAAAAATGCCGCCTAGTGATAGACGGCATGTAAAGTGCGGCCAAAATTTATTTTAATTTTGCTTTAATTGCTTCTGCCATAAGTTCAGCTTCAGGCCCTAAAATGACTTGTAATCCATCATTGCCTAATTTTACATTACCTTTTGAACCAAGCGCTTTAAGTTGATCTTCATTAATATTGTGATGGTCAACTAAAGTTAAGCGTAAACGAGTGATACAAGCATCCACAGTTTTGAAGTTTTCTGAACCACCTAAAGCAGCGATAAATTTTACCGCTCTTTCTTCGCGAGATTGGTTACTTTGTGTTGGGACTGCAACTGTTTCTGCTTTATCTTCACGTCCCAGCGTTTTGAGATTAAAGGCATTAATTGCAAAACGGAACACAAAATAATAGATAGCAAAGAATACAATACCTTGTACAAGCAACATATACCAGCTAACAGCAAGTGGGTTGCGGCTAGAAAGTACCATATCCACTAAACCAGCACTAAAGCCGAATCCTGCAATCCAGTGCATTGTGGCTGCAATGAATACAGAGATACCTGTTAATAATGCATGCAATACATAAAGTACAGGTGCAACGAACATGAATGAGAATTCAAGCGGTTCGGTGATCCCTGTAAAGAAAGAGGCTAACGCACCCGCAAGCATAATTGAGGCAACTTGTACTTTTTGATTTGGTTTTGCGCAGTGATAAATTGCAAGAGCAGCACCTGGTAAACCAAACATCATCACTGGGAAGAAACCAGCTTGATACATACCTGTTACCCCCATAGTTGCAGTGCCTTCGGCAATAGATTTAGCACCGCCTAAGAAGTTTGGAATATCATTGATACCCGCTACGTCAAACCAGAATACAGAGTTTAAGGCATGGTGTAAGCCAACAGGAATTAATAAACGGTTGAAGAAACCGTAGATACCCGCACCGACTGCACCTAAATCTTTGATGGATTCACCAAATGAAACGAGTGCGTTAAAAATATGAGGCCAAATATAGAGTAAGGCAAATGATACGGCGATCATCACGAAAGAAACCAAAATTGGGACGAGGCGTTTTCCGCTAAAGAACGAAAGCGCTTTTGGTAATTCAACTTGATAGAACCGGTTGTAAAGTTCAGCTGAAATTACACCAATTAAAATCCCGATAAATTGGTTATTGATTTTTTTGAATGCGGCAGGCACTTCACTAATATCAATGTGCTGTAATTGTGCTACACCAGCAGGGGAAAGCAGGGTGGTTACTACATAGAAACCAACAAGACCTGAAAGTGCGGCGGAACCGTGTTTGTCTTTTGCAAGACCAAACGCGACGCCTACTGCGAAGAGTAAGCCCATGTTGTCAATAATTGCTGCACCAGATTTAATTAATAATGCTGCTAATTGACTGTTTGCACCCCAACCATCTGGGTCTATCCAATAGCCAATACCCATTAATAATGCCGCAGCAGGTAAGGCTGCCACAGGCACCATTAAGGCTTGACCGATTTTTTGTGCGTAACTAAGTACACTCATATAATCTCCTTAATTTTTATATTTTGATGAAATCAAAAGGCTTGAGCCCATTCTTTGCCTCAAGCCTTATACATTATTCTATGCCAACTTATTCAACGGTCAATTTTTTACCATCGTAGCTAATGGCTTTAACGCTGGTTAACGCTTTACCACCGTCTGTTTCACCACCGATGAGTAATACTTTATTGTTGTAAGATACAGAGAAACCATAGCCAATATTCATTGGTAATTCACCAACGATACTCCATTTACCATTATTTAAAGTATAAACTTCGTTATGCCATGTTTTGGTTAAACCTTTATGCGCATGAAGTTTGCCTTCTTTGAATTGTTTAATTGAACCAGGGAAGTTTGCGCCACCAGTCACTAAATAATGGCCATGGCTATAGCCTGCGAGTGCACCGGCTAAACCATCTTGTGATTTACCTTTTGGCGCAGGTAAGTCAGGTAAGTTTTTCCATTGCACACCTTTAGCAGTGAATTTACCTTGATGAGCTTCTGCGGTACGAAGCCCTGGTTTAACTTCACCATTGACCACCACTAAGTCATTATCTTGGATAGTGAATGCCGCGCCAGCACGGCCAGAGAATGGAATACGACCTTCATTGCGCCATTTATTGGTTGATGGTTCATAGCTCAATAATTCTGTTGTGAAGAAATAATCTTCTGGACGTTGATCGAAATAAGCTGCTGCGATTTCATCTTTTTTCGCTTTATCTTCACCTGCTGCCACGGTGTCTTGGAAGAAACCATTAAATATAGAGAGGTTAGAACCACCTAAAATATAAACTTTATCGCCGTGAGATGCGCTGCTTGAACCGACTAAGCCACGCGGAGAGCGAGTAGGAAGTTTCACCCAAGTATTATCAGCTGGATTGTAGCTGTAAGCATCATTAACAAGTTGGAGTTCGCCTTTTTCATTTTTTTGCAAACCACCGAATACATAAAGTTTTCCATCTACAGCTGCTGCAACAGGTTGATTACGTTCACCACCAGGGAATGCTGCAATTTCTTTCCATTGTGCAGCAGGATCTTTTAAGTCTAAAGAATAGAATTTATTGCCACCCGAACCTAAGCCTACATATACGGTATCGCCGATGAGTGCACCTGTTCCACTTTTGATGCCTACTGGTAAATCTGGATAGACTTGTGCGTTAGCTGAAAATGCAACAGTTGTAAAAAGTGCGGCGCATAATGCTGTTTTTGTCAATTTCATAATAAACCTCATTTATTAAGTTATGTTTATGGTTTGCTATTCATAAAACCGCATTGAATAGGATTGATTTTATAAAAAAAGTGCGGTTATAAAAGCTTTGCTTTTTTTAACCGCACTTTAGTGTTAAGACATCAATAGATTTGGTACAAAAGTAATGATTTGTGGGAAAATCGTAATTAATACTAATGTTAAGAATATCGGTATTAAGAACGGCAATACACCTTTAGTCACAGTGGATACTGACATATTACCCACACGCGCCACCACAAACAGAGCCATACCCATTGGCGGTGTTAAGATACCGATCATCATATTCAAAGTAGTCATTACACCGAAGAATACTAAGTCGATATTAAATTGCATTGCGATTGGAATTAACATTGGTAAGACTAAGAATTGCAATGCTAATGCATCAATGAACATACCCAAGAAGAGCAAGAGCGCATTGATCATGACTAATACCATAAGTGGAGAATCAGCTACGGCAACGAATATATCTGCTATACGCATTGCAACTTGTTCACGTGCGATCATATCTCCGAAGAAGGTCACAGTCATAATCATTAATGCAACTACACCGGTAATTGCCATTGCTTCAACACAGCTATTAAAGAGCATTTTCATGGTTAATTCTTTATAAACGAATTTACCAATGATTACGGAATAAGTTGCGGCAACAACGGCTGATTCTGTTGGGCTAAATAAGCCAGAGAAGATACCACCGATGATGAGCAATGGGGTTAAAATTGCCCAGAACGCTTTTTTGAATGATGTGCAAAGTTCTTCACGAGTTGCTTTTGGTGTTCTTGGATAACCACGTTTTTTGGATACGTAGTAGTTCATGATCATCAAAGCAATTGTTACAAGTATGCCTGGTACAAAACCTGCAACGAAGAGTTTCGCAATGGATTCGTTGGCGATTACACCGTAAATAATCATGGCGATACTTGGTGGAACTAATGGACCGATGATACAAGACGCTGCAGTGATACCACCACAAATATCATCATCATAACCTGCATCGCGCATAGCCTTGATTTCTAACTGACCTAAGCCACCCGCATCAGCAAGTGCAGAACCTGACATCCCTGAGAACAATAAACTTGCGCCAATATTTACATGACCCATACCACCAGTGTAGTGACCGAGCAAGGCTTTTGCGAAGTTAAAGATACGTTCTGTGATACCGCCAGTATTCATTAAAATACCCGTTAGGATATAGAACGGCACAGCAAGTAATGAGAAACTATCTAAACTCATGGTCAGTTTTTCAGCCGCTGCGTTTACTACGTTCCATCTGGTCATTGAGAAATAAAGTAATGTGGTAATAAATAATGACCAACCTACTGGCACACCAAGGAACATAATAACTAGCCAGAATATTAGGGCAACGTATACAGAGTTAGAACCAAATTTCACATATTCTGTAATGCGTAATACTTTGTACCACTCTGGGAACGTAAATAAAATGCCTAATAAAATGACCGCACTTACAATGAAAAATGTCGCCGGTAAATAGCTTTTATCTTCTTTAAAATTGTCTGCTTGTGCTTGGAAGAAGCGCACTAACATTAGGATAGAAATGATCGGCAGAGAAGCATAAATCCATTTCTCTGAAATTCCACCTAATGCGTCAATAGGGAAATCTGCACCAAGGAATGTTTTAATACCAAAATGGATAAAGAAAATAATGCCAAGGAAAATCACCAATTGCACAAAAGAGTTTGTTACTTTTTTGATAGAAGCAGGCATTAAATTGGTTAAGAAGTCGATGTAAACGTGTTCTTGTTTGCGGATAGCAACACTAATGCCGAGCATACCTACATATACAAATAATAATTTAGCGAGTTCTTCACTCCAAATTAGTGGCGATTGGAAAGCTTGGCGGAATAGGATTTGAGCAACAAGAATACCGAAGATCACAAGGAATAGCATGCCGCCAATCCATTCTTCAAGTTTGTTAAAAAATTTCATACTTCACTCCGGGAGATTGTGGAGAACGAAAATGAGTGCGCCAACCAAATTGCTGGCGCACGTGATAGAGATTATTTAAGAGCTTGGATTTCTTTTAATGCTTTTTCACCTTTCTCACCAGTTTGTTTTACAAACTCAGCATAGAATGGTTTCATCGCATCTTTGAATGGAGTTAAATCAGGGTGAGTCACTTTAACACCTTGTTTTTCAAAGAATGTCACTAAATCTTTTTCGCCATCTACGAATAATTTAGTGTGGTATTTTGCTGCATTTTCAGCGGCGTCTTTGACTACTTTTTGAAGATCTTCTGGTAATTCTTTATAAGTTTCGTTACTCACTAAATAAAGTTGGTCATTCAAAATGTGGTTAGTCATCGCTAAGAATTTTTGCACTTCATAGAATTTTTGCGCTTGTACTGTTGCTAATGGGTTTTCTTGACCATCTACAGAGTTAGTTTGAAGTGCAAGATATACTTCAGAGAATGCCATAGGTGTTGGCGATGCGCCTACATATTTTGCGTATGCTAAGTTAGTTGCAGCATTTGGTACACGAAGTTTTAAGCCTTTCATATCTGCAATGCTATTGATCGCTCTATTTGAAGTTGTTTGGCGAGTACCGTTGTAAGCTTGTGATAATAAGGTTAAGCCTAATTCTTTATTCATTTTTTGAACTAAATCTTTACCAAATGTGGTTTCTTTTAATGCTTTTTGTGCAACGTTGTAGTCGGTGATGACATATGGTAACGCGAACACCGCTGCTTCAGGATAGAATAATTGGAAACGAGCTGATTCAGCAAAAGTGAAGTCAAGAGAACCGTCTTTTAATTGTTTTAACATTGCACGGTCATCACCAAGTTGTGAACTTGGATAAAGTGAAACTTCAATTTTACCATGTGATTTTTCTTTTACTTCTTTTGCAAACATTTCAGCTGCTTTGTACTCATTAGATGAAGTACCCGCATTCATACCAAATTTTAAGTCATAATCTGCGGCAAAAACGGCTGAAGAAACGCCTAATGTGATAGCAGTTGCAAGGAAAAGTTTAGTAAATTTCATAATGTTCGCTCCTGTGTGAACCTATGTTGATATAAGCCATAATTGGCTTGGATTGAAAGTGAATGCTCGATGTTTTAGACATCAAAAAAACGACTCGGGCGCTATTCTAAAGTAAAAAAATACTTTTTGAACTGCTCTTTGAAGTTTTATTTCAAAATTGAGAGGTAGATCACATTTACAAAAAAATACTTCAAAAAATCTTTTAAAATGGAGTTATGTTTTTATATAATGCTGAGCACTGACGAAAATGCGGGCTCAGTTATATTTAGGAGTGATATTATGTCAAAATTATCTCATCAAGATGTGCTTTCTCAAATTCAATATGGTCTCATTGCTTCTTGCCAACCTGTTGATGATGGCCCAATGGATAAACCAGAAATTGTTTCTGCTATGGCCCAAGCTTCCGTTGCTGGTGGCGCATCAGGTTTACGTATTGAAGGTGTAGATAACCTTAAAGCGACACGTCCTTTTGTAAACATTCCAATTATCGGTATTGTAAAACGTGACTTACCTGATAGTCCGATTCGTATTACGCCATTTCTGCAAGATATTGAAGATCTTGCCAATGCTGGGGCAGATATCATTGCGGTAGATGGCACTAGCCGTCCTCGCCCAGTTGATATTGCAAGTGCGGTGAAAAAAATCCATGAAATGGACTGTTTGGCTATGGCAGATTGCTCTAATTTAGAAGAAGGCTTGTATTGTCAAAAACTCGGTTTTGATATTGTGGGGAGCACAATGTCTGGTTATACAGGCGGTCCAGTTCCCGAAGAACCTGATTATCAATTAGTGAAAGATTTAAAAGCAGCGGGCTGTTTTGTGATGGCAGAAGGCCGCTATAACACGCCTGAATTGGCAAAAGTGGCGATTGAAATTGGCGCAGATTGCGTAACCGTTGGTTCAGCCTTAACTCGCCTTGAGCATATCGTGAGTTGGTTCGCTAATTCTGTGAAATCTGCAAGATAGTCGTAAGACGTGTGAGAAAATACTTCATACTATAAGGATAAGTTATGCGTTGTTTAGCTCTAGACATTGGCGGTACAAAAATCGCAGCGGCTATCGTAAAAAATGGCGAAGTTGAACAACGCCAACAAATTCATACGCCGCGTGAAAATGTGGTAGAAGGAATGCATCAAGCATTGGAACAACTTCTTACTCATTATGCGGGGCAATTTGATTATGTGGCGGTGGCTTCAACTGGTATTATAAACGACGGTGTTTTAACCGCACTTAATCCTAAAAATTTAGGTGGTTTGAATCAATTTCCACTAAAAGAAAGTATTGCTAAACACACGGATAAACCAATTGGCTTATTAAATGATGCGCAAGCCGCAACTTATGCGGAATACCAACTCCAAGATTCAGAAAGAGTATCAAACTTTGTTTTTATTACAGTTTCTACTGGCGTGGGTGGCGGTGTCATATTAAACCAACAATTACAAACTGGTCCGAAGGGAATCGCTGGACATATTGGGCATACATTAGCGGATCCAAATGGCCCAATGTGTGGTTGTGGTCGTCGAGGTTGTGTAGAAGCCGTTGCTGCTGGTCGAGCTATTGAAGCGGTATCTTCCCAATGGGATGATCCTTGTGAGCCAAGAGAAGTTTTTGAACGTTTTAGAAAAAATGATGAAAAAGCTACCGTACTTATAGAACGTTCAGCCCAAGCCATTGCCAATTTAGTGGCGGATTTAGTGATTGGATTGGATGTGCAAAAAGTCGTTATAGGTGGTAGTGTAGGGTTGGCTGAAGGTTATTTACCATTAGTCAAACGTTTCTTACAGGCTATGCCTGCTGTATATAGCTGTGACATTGAATCTGCTAAATTTGGTCAAGATGCAGGATTAGTCGGCGCAGCTTATTGGGTGAAAGATGTTCTGCTTGATAAACCAAAAGGAACAATTTATGGCTAAATCCGGAAATGTGTTAAACACCATTAGTTCGCTTTACCATAGCTTAACTAAATCAGAGAAAAAAATTGCTGATACGATTTTACGTTCGCCTGATTTGGTGTCTCAATGTCCCCTTTCAGAAATCGCTAAACATTTGGAAGTTGGAGAGGCAACACTCGTCCGTTTTTGTCGAACCATTGGTTTTAAAGGTTTCAGCGATTTTAAATTAGAACTTTCCATTGAGCTTGCTACGAAAGATAACAATGATGAAACTGTACTCGAAACAGAAATTATGCCGAGTGATGATTCTTTAACGATTGCACAAAAGTTGCAAGCGGCAGTTTCTAATGTAATGGAAGAAACGGTTAATTTATTAGATTTGAAACAGCTTGAACAAGTGGTTAAAGCCATTAAAAAAGCACGTCGTATCTTTTTATTCGGCGTGGGATCATCTGGTGTGACAGCTGAAGATGCAAAAAATAAGTTGATGCGTATCGGTTTCCAAGTGGATGCAACAGGCAATAATCATTTTATGTATATGCAGGCGGCATTACTTACGTCTTCTGATGTGGCAATTGGTTTAAGTCATTCAGGATATTCCGCAGAAACAGCGCACACACTCAAAATTGCTAAACAAAATGGTGCAACGACAGTGGCATTAACTCACAGTTTGCGTTCACCCGTTACAGAATATGCTGATTATGTTTTGGTAAATGGTAATAAACAAGGGAAGCTACAAGGTGACTCTATTGGTACCAAAATTGCACAGCTTTTTGTATTAGATTTAATTTATGCTTTGTTAGTGCAGGGCGAAGAAGAACTTGCAGCTCAAACCAAGCAAAAAACCCTCAATGTGATTCTTGAACAACGTATAAAATAGGAGAAAACTTATGCGTGATTTAAAAGGTATTTTTAGTGCATTATTAGTGTCATTTAATGAAGATGGCACAATTAATGAAAAAGGTTTACGTCAAATTATCCGCCACAATATCGACAAGATGAAAGTTGATGGTTTATATGTAGGTGGTTCAACAGGCGAAAACTTTATGCTTTCAACTGAAGAGAAAAAAGAAATCTTCCGTATTGCAAAAGATGAAGCAAAAGATCAAATCGCGCTAATTGCTCAAGTGGGTAGCGTAAACTTAAAAGAAGCGGTTGAATTAGGTAAATATGCAACAGAATTAGGCTACGATAGCTTATCCGCAGTTACTCCGTTCTACTATAAATTTAGTTTCCCTGAAATCAAACATTATTACGACACCATTATTGCAGAAACGGGCAATAATATGATCGTGTATTCTATTCCGTTCTTAACTGGCGTGAATATGGGAATTGAACAATTTGGTGAACTTTACAAAAACCCGAAAGTATTAGGAGTAAAATTCACAGCAGGTGATTTCTACTTATTAGAACGTTTGAAAAAAGCTTATCCAAACCACTTAATTTGGGCTGGTTTCGATGAAATGATGTTACCTGCAGCCGCACTTGGTGTGGATGGTGCAATCGGTTCAACCTTCAACGTAAACGGCGTTCGTGCTCGTCAAATTTTTGAATTAACCAAAGCGGGTAAATTAGCTGAAGCGTTAGAAATTCAACACGTAACCAACGATTTAATCGAAGGCATTTTAGCGAACGGTTTATATTTAACCATCAAAGAATTGCTTAAATTAGAAGGTGTGGATGCGGGTTATTGCCGTGAGCCAATGACAGCAAAAGCAACAGATGCTCAGCTTGCTAAAGCAAAAGAGTTGAAAGCGAAATTTTTATAATTAATGGAATATCGTGAGAACCTAGGGGGAGTTATTTCCCTAGGTTACTCATAATTTATCCCTCTTGGGGTAGCAATTCTCGTTTCCTGCTTCTCAGTTTTTCTATTTCGTAGTGGGGAACCATTATGTTTAACCGTTGGTTTGTTTATCCACGGTATTGAAAATAAAGGAAGTATAGTATGCGTCTTATCCCTCTACACAACGAACAACAGGTGAGTCGTTGGGCTGCACGCCATATTGTTGATCGTATCAATCATTTTAATCCTACGGCTGAACGTCCATTCGTTCTCGGTTTACCAACTGGTGGCACACCATTAAAAACTTACCAAGAATTAATCGCACTTTGTAAAGCGGGAGAGGTGAGTTTTAAGCATGTAGTAACATTCAATATGGATGAATATGTGGGTTTACCAGAGGAACATCCTGAAAGTTATCATAGTTTTATGTATAACAATTTCTTCAATCATATCGATATCCAGCCAGAAAATATCAATATTCTTAACGGCAATACGGATGATCATGATGCGGAATGCCGCCGTTATGAAGAAAAAATTAAATCTTACGGAAAAATTAATTTATTTATGGGTGGAGTGGGCAATGATGGCCATATTGCCTTTAATGAACCGGCGTCATCATTAAGTTCCCGTACTCGTATTAAAACGTTAACTCAAGACACGCTGATCGCAAATTCACGTTTCTTTGATAATGATGTGAATAAAGTGCCTAAATATGCTTTGACTATTGGTGTAGGAACATTATTAGATGCAGAAGAAGTGATGATCCTTGCGACAGGACATCATAAGGCACTTGCAGTTCAAGCTGCCGTAGAAGGTGGTGTGAACCATATGTGGACAGTGAGTGCACTTCAATTACATCGTCATTTTGTGTTAGTTTGTGATGAACCTGCACAGCAAGAATTGAAAGTAAAAACTGTTAAATATTTCACTGAATTAGAACAACGCGCCATTCATAGCGTGTTATAAGATCCTACCGCTCAAAAGAGCGGTAATTTTTCTGATTATTTTATTTAAGGACAAAAAATGAGATATGCATTAACAAATTGTGTGATTTACACAAAATATGATGTTTTACGTGATTTTGCTGTAATTATTAACGGTGAAATTATTGAAGCGGTAGTTCCACAAACTGAATTAGAAACAGGCATCAAAACTATTGATTTAGAAGGTAATAATTTAACCGCTGGTTTTATTGATCTTCAATTAAATGGCTGTGGTGGGGTGATGTTTAACGACCAAACTAGCGTTGAAACCTTGGAAATTATGCAGGAAACTAACTTGAAATCAGGTTGTACAAGTTTCCTTCCTACTTTTATCACGGCACCAGATGAAAACATAAAAAGCGCGGTGAAAATTATGCGTGAATATTTAAATAAGCATAAAAACCAAGCACTTGGTTTACATATTGAAGGGCCGTTTATCAGTGTTGAGAAAAAAGGGGTACACCGTCCTGAATATATTCGTGAAATTACGCCTGAAATGAAGGATTTCCTCTGTGAAAATGGTGATGTCATTACAAAAATTACCATTGCCGCAGAGAACCCAACCATTAACTATACGCCTGATTTTGTGAAAGCGGGTATTATTGTCTCTGTAGGCCATTCTAATGCGACTTATGAAGTGGCTAAAGCCGCATTCCACAAAGGCGCAACTTTTGCGACTCACTTGCATAATGCAATGTCGCCAATTAGTTCTGGTCGTGCTATGGGCGTAGTAGGTGCAGTACTAGATTCTGATGTTTACACTGGTATTATTGTAGATGGTGTGCATATCAATTACGGTAATGTTCGTATTGATAAAAAAATCAAAGGTGACAAACTTTGTATTGTGACGGACTCTCTCGCAGCAGCAGGTGCACCACCAGAATTGGAAACATTCACCTTCGTCGGTAAAACTATTTATATTCGAGATGGCCGCTGTTTTGATGCAAACGGTACGATCGCTGGCGCATCAATTACCATGATCGAATCTATTAAAAATGCAGTGGAGTTTGTAGAAATTCCACTTGCTGAAGCAATTCGAATGAGTAACCTTTATCCTGCACGAGCAATTGGTGTGGATGATCGTTTAGGTTCGGTAGAAAAAGGAAAAATCGCAAATTTAGCTGTGTTTACATCAGATTATAAAGTGACAGCAACCGTGCTCAATGGTGAATGGAAACCTAATTGATTTAAAGTGCGGTAAATTTTTCTGATCTTTTATAGCCCAATCAATCGGTTGGGTTATTTTTTGCTTTACTACTTTAATAAGAATAATTTTCATCTATAATATAAAAACCAAGTTAATTACTAGGAGATAGATATGGCGAAAGATGAAGTAGGGCATAATTTTCTTGCACGTTTAGGTAAAACTCGTTTGCGTCCAGGCGGTAAAAAAGCAACAGATTGGTTAATTGCCAATGGTGATTTTAGCCAAGATAAAAAAGTGTTAGAGGTTGCCTGTAATATGGGGACGACAGCCATTGGATTGGCGAAGCAATTTGGTTGCCATATTGAAGGTGTTGATTTAGACGAACATGCGTTAGAAAAAGCACAAGCAAATATCGAAGCAAATGGCTTGCAAGAAAAAATTCATGTGCAGCGAGCAAATGCGATGAAGTTGCCTTTCGAGGATGAAAGTTTTGATATTGTCATCAATGAAGCGATGCTCACAATGTTACCCGTGGAAGCTAAGAAAAAAGCCATTGCAGAATATTTTCGAGTGTTAAAACCAAATGGTTTATTGCTTACTCACGATGTTATGCTGGTGGGGAATGATCATCAAACGATTCTAGAAAATATGCGCAAAGCGATTAACGTGACGGTAACGCCATTAACGAAAGATGGCTGGAAAGGAATATTCCAAGAAAGTGGCTTTAGAAATGTTGATACTTTCTCTGGTGAGATGACCTTACTTTCACCAAAAGGAATGATTTATGATGAGGGCATTCTTGGGACGTTAAAAATCATCCGTAATGCTATGAAAGCGGAAAATCGTGAGCAATTTAAAAGAATGTTCAAAACGTTTAATGATCCTGAACATAAATTACATTTTATTGCTGTATGTAGTCAAAAATAATATAAAAAAACGAACCGCTCTTTTATGTGCGGTTCGCTTTTTCTTACGATAATTTTTTCAATAGGATTTTTTAGATTTATTTTGAATAATCTCTTGCGCCAAAAATTGCAGTACCAATACGTACCATGGTAGAACCGCATTTTATTGCGCTCGGCATATCATCGGTCATTCCCATAGAAAGTGTGTCAATTTGTTGATTAGGTAAGGCTTGTTTAAGTTGTTCAAATAGAGACAACATCTTTCTAAATGCATTTTCTTGTTCTGCGATTTTATCGGTTGGCGCGGGTATTGCCATTAAGCCACGTAAGCGTAAGTGCGGTAAATTTTCGATGTGTTTTGCCAGTGTTAACATTTCCTCTGGTCGAATACCTGATTTACTTTCTTCATCGCTGATATTAATCTGAATCAAGACATTTAACGGTGCTTTGTTAATTGGTCGTTGTTCATTTAAACGATCTGCAATTTTTGCTCGATCAAGCGTTTGCATCCAATCAAAATGTTCTGCAACGAGACGGGTTTTATTCGATTGTAATGGGCCGATGAAATGCCATTCAAGGTTAATACCTTGCGATTCAAAATATTGGATCTTTTCTATACCTTCTTGCACATAATTTTCCCCAAAGGCTATTTGTCCAGCTTGATAAGCCGAAAGAATAGCGGAAATAGGTTTGGTCTTAGATACGGCAAGTAATTTTACTGTATTTTGATTGCGTGTTACTTCTTCGCAAGCCGTTTCAATTTTTTGATGAATTAGGTTGAGATTATGCTGGATATCCATAGGTTCTCCTTTATAAAAGTGCGGTTAGTTTACACGAAATTTATTTACTGAGAAAATTTCTGAAAAATTTGTTACTTTCTGTTTGACAAGCTCGGGAAATTTCGGTATTTCTTTACGCATTCATTTTTCAAGATAAAACACAATGAAAAATAACCGCACTTTATCCGTAATCATTAGCACGATTACCACTATTATGATGACCATTACTATGATTAATGGCGCGGGTTAGTGCACCAAAAAACAGGATACAGAAAACCCGCGATTCAACTGAATAGCGGGTTTTTTTATAAATTTAAAAACACAATATCTCTAGGAGAACCAATCATGCGCGTACTTAAATTTGGCGGCACTTCGCTTGCAAATCCGGAACGTTTTTCCCAAGCAGCGAAATTGATCGAGCAAGCTCATTTAGAAGAGCAGGCAGCAGGTGTTTTATCAGCACCAGCCAAAATAACTAATCATCTCGTCGCCCTTTCTGAAAAAGCTGCATTAAATCAACCAACCGATACGCATTTTAACGAAGCAATCGAAATTTTCTATAACATCGTCAATGGCTTACATGCCGAAAATAATCAATTCGATTTAAATGGCACCAAGGCGCTTATTGATGCTGAATTTGCTCAAATCAAAGGATTATTAGAAGAAATTCGTCAGGCAGGAAAAGTAGAAGATGCAGTTAAAGCGACGATTGATTGCCGAGGTGAAAAACTTTCTATCGCAATGATGAAAGCTTGGTTTGAAGCGCATGGCTATAGCGTACATATTGTGGATCCGGTCAAACAATTATTGGCAAAAGGCGGTTATCTTGAATCTTCTGTTGAAATTGAAGAATCAACAAAACGTGTTGATGCAGCAAGTATCGCAAAAGATAAAGTGGTGCTTATGGCAGGCTTTACTGCGGGTAACGAAAAAGGTGAGTTGGTGCTGCTCGGTCGTAATGGATCAGATTATTCTGCAGCCTGTTTAGCCGCTTGTTTAGGCGCAAGTGTATGCGAAATTTGGACCGATGTGGATGGGGTTTATACTTGCGATCCGCGTTTAGTACCTGATGCACGTTTATTACCAACCCTTTCTTATCGTGAAGCAATGGAACTTTCTTATTTCGGTGCGAAAGTGATTCATCCTCGTACGATTGGCCCATTGTTGCCACAAAATATTCCTTGTGTCATTAAAAATACAGGAAATCCTTCTGCGCCGGGTTCGATTATTGATGGCAATGTGAAATCAGAAGGTTTACAAGTCAAAGGTATCACTAACTTAGATAACTTGGCGATGTTTAATGTATCAGGCCCTGGTATGCAAGGCATGGTAGGCATGGCATCTCGCATATTTTCAGCTATGTCAGGCGCAGGCATTTCAGTCATCTTAATTACCCAGTCTTCGTCTGAATACAGTATTAGCTTCTGCGTGCCAGTGAAATCTGCAGAAGTAGCGAAAACTGTACTAGAAACTGAGTTTGCTAATGAATTAAATGAACATCAATTAGAACCAATTGAAGTGATTAAAGATTTATCCATTATTTCTGTTGTGGGCGATGGAATGAAGCAAGCGAAAGGCATTGCTGCACGTTTCTTCTCTGCGTTAGCACAGGCAAATATTAGCATTGTGGCGATTGCTCAAGGTTCTAGTGAACGTTCAATTTCTGCGGTTGTGCCGCAAAATAAAGCGATTGAAGCGGTGAAAGCTACCCATCAGGCGCTTTTCAATAATAAAAAAGTCGTGGATATGTTTTTAGTGGGCGTTGGTGGAGTAGGCGGAGAATTAATTGAGCAGGTAAAGCGTCAAAAGGAGTATCTAGCAAAGAAGAATGTTGAAATTCGAGTTTGTGCTATTGCGAACTCCAACCGCATGTTGCTCGATGAAAATGGATTATGTTTAGACGATTGGAAAACCGATTTAGAAAATGCGACTCAGCCATCAGATTTTGATGTATTGCTTTCTTTCATTAAATTACATCATGTGGTGAATCCAGTATTTGTAGATTGTACCTCAGCCGAATCTGTAGCAGGGCTTTATGCTCGTGCGTTAAAAGAAGGTTTCCATGTGGTTACGCCAAATAAAAAAGCGAATACACGAGAATTAGCTTATTACAATGAGTTACGCCAAAACGCTCAAGCAAGCCAACATAAATTTTTGTATGAAACGAATGTAGGCGCTGGTTTGCCAGTAATTGAAAATCTTCAAAACTTACTTGCTGCGGGTGATGAACTTGAATATTTTGAAGGCATTTTATCTGGCTCCCTTTCCTTTATTTTTGGTAAATTGGAGGAAGGACTTTCTCTTTCAGAAGTCACCGCACTTGCGCGTGAAAAAGGCTTTACTGAGCCTGATCCTCGAGATGACCTTTCTGGACAAGATGTAGCGCGCAAATTATTAATTCTTGCTCGTGAAGCAGGAATTGAGCTTGAACTTTCAGATGTTGAAGTTGAAGGTGTATTGCCGAAAGGCTTCTCTGAAGGAAAATCTGCAGATGAATTTATGGCAATGTTGCCACAGCTTGATGAAGAGTTTAAAGCTCGTGTTTCCACCGCTAAAGTTGAAGGCAAAGTATTGCGTTATGTTGGAAAAATTTGTGAAGGTAAATGTAAAGTATCTATTGTTGCAGTCGATCAGAATAACCCACTTTATAAAGTGAAAGACGGTGAAAATGCTTTGGCATTTTATACTCGTTATTACCAGCCTATCCCACTTTTATTACGTGGTTATGGTGCAGGCAATGCGGTGACGGCGGCAGGTATCTTTGCAGATATTTTAAGAACATTACAACATTAATGAGGATTCCCAATGTTAAGAATTTACGCCCCTGCATCTAGCGCGAATATTAGCGTAGGTTTCGATACTTTAGGTGCTGCGATTTCTCCTATTGATGGTTCATTATTAGGTGATGTGGTTCAAATAGAATCTATTTCAAGTGGTTTTGAGTTAGAAAGTGCGGGCTATTTTGTTCGTAAATTACCGAAAGAACCACAAAAAAATATTGTTTACCAAGCTTATGTGCTATTTAGTGAGCAATTAAAATTACGCGGAGGAAATCTGAAACCTTTGCGTTTAACGCTCGAAAAAAATATGCCTATTGGATCTGGTTTAGGCTCTAGTGCTTGTTCTATTGTTGCTGCATTAGTGGCATTAAATCAGTTTAATGATGAACCTTTTTCGAAAATGGAGTTGCTTGAAATGATGGGAGAATTGGAAGGTCGTATTTCTGGTTCAATCCATTATGATAATGTTGCACCTTGCTATCTTGGCGGTGTGCAATTTATGGTGCAATCACTCGGCAATATTTGTCAAAAATTGCCATTTTTTGATAATTGGTATTGGGTGTTGGCGTATCCTGGAATTGAAGTTTCTACTGCTGAAGCGCGTGCAATTTTACCGAAAAGCTATACTCGACAAGACGTGATTGCCCATGGTCGTCATTTGGGTGGCTTTGTACATGCTTGCCATACCCATCAGGAAAACCTTGCTGCAATTATGATGAAAGATGTCATTGCCGAGCCTTATCGTGAATCTCTGTTACCTAATTTTGCTGAAGTAAAACAAGCTACGCGAGACTTAGGTGCACTTGCCACTGGTATTTCAGGCTCAGGGCCAACAATTTTCTCTATTGCCCCTGATTTACAAACTGCAATTAAACTTTCAACTTATTTAGAGAATCATTATTTACAAAATAATGAAGGTTTTGTGCATGTATGTAAGGTCGATAACGAAGGCGCAAGAGAAATTAAATAAGCATAATTTAAATAGATAAAGTCAGATTAAAAACGGATTAAATATGAATTTATACAATATCAAACATCCCGAAGAACAAGTCACTTTTTCTCAGGCTGTTCGTCAAGGACTTGGTCGGGATCAAGGTTTATTCTTTCCTGAAGTTATTCCTCAACTTAATAACATTGATGAATTACTTGAATTACCTCTTGTTGAGCGTAGTCAAAAAATCTTAGGCGCCTTAATCGGTGAAGAATTACCGAAAGCAACGTTAGATGAGATGGTAAAAAATGCATTCACTTTCACTGCACCGTTAGAAAAAGTGGAAGATAATATTTATGCACTTGAATTATTTCATGGCCCCACATTAGCATTTAAAGACTTTGGTGGGCGTTTTATGGCACAGGCACTTGCTGCGGTACGTGGCGATGGAAAAATTACCATTTTAACGGCAACATCTGGCGATACTGGAGCTGCTGTAGCACATGCGTTTTATGGATTAGAAAATATTAATGTAGTTATCCTTTATCCAAAAGGTAAAATCAGCCCATTACAAGAAAAGCTATTCTGTACTTTAGGTGGGAATATTCGTACTGTTGCGATTAACGCTGATTTCGATGCATGTCAGGCTTTAGTTAAGCAAGCCTTTGATGATGCTGAATTGCGCCAAGCTATCGGACTTAATTCTGCAAATTCTATTAATATCAGCCGCTTATTAGCTCAAGTTTGTTATTACTTTGAGGCTGTAGCACAATTGTCAAAAGAAAAACGTGATAATGTTGTGGTTTCTGTGCCAAGTGGTAATTTTGGTAACTTAACTGCAGGATTAATTGCAAAAACATTAGGCTTGCCAATAAAACGCTTTGTTGCTTCAACAAACGCAAATGATACAGTGCCACGTTATTTAAAATCGGGTAATTGGGATCCTAAAACGACAGTTGCAACCCTTTCTAATGCAATGGATGTAAGTCGCCCAAATAACTGGCCGAGAGTGGAAGAATTGTTTAAACGAAATGGTTGGAATTTAACTGATTTAGGCTCGGGAATGCTAAGTGATAGCGAAACAGAAGATACCTTAAAAGCGATGCAGGCAAAAGGTTATTTATGTGAACCTCACGGTGCGATTGCTTATCAGGTGTTGAAAGATCAACTTAAAGCGGGTGAAACAGGAATTTTCCTGTGTACAGCACATCCTGCGAAATTTAAAGAATCCGTAGAACGTATTCTTGGTATTCAACTTTCATTACCTGAAGCACTGGATAAACATAATCAGCTACCATTGCTTTCTGATGAAATGGATAATGATTTTGCACAACTACGGGCTTATTTATTGAAGTAATAAAGTGCGGTAAATTTTTATTGTATTTTGGATGGCGCTTGATTTTCAGGCGCTATTTTATTTTAGAAAATATAACGTAGCGATAAAATATATTAATTATTTTAGATTGGATAGAGAGAATAGCTATTTTTCAATAAGCCAGTAATTTGAAAAGTAGTACCAAATTTAGGCAATAAAAAAACACTTTTCGGTGCTTACTTTATTTTTAAGTGGTGGGTCGTGAAGGATTCGAACCTTCGACCAACGGATTAAAAGTCCGCTGCTCTACCGACTGAGCTAACGACCCAATTAGATGATTTTAAAGTAAATTTAAAAATCTTTGGATTGGTTTTTAAATGGTGCCCGAAGCCAGACTTGAACTGGCACGCCTCGAAAGGCGAGGGATTTTAAATCCCTTGTGTCTACCGATTCCACCACTCGGGCAAATTGGAGCGGGAAACGAGGCTCGAACTCGCGACCCCGACCTTGGCAAGGTCGTGCTCTACCAACTGAGCTATTCCCGCATTTATCACTAATCAGCATTGCTGCGTGACAACGGGGCGTATTTTACGGTTTTATAGTCTTGTGTCAAATGAAAAAATAAAAAAAAACTTTGTTTGATTAAAAATAAGACAAAATAATAAAAGTACGGTAGAAAATACCGCACTTTATCCAGAATTAGAGTTTGAGTTCATCTAGTAGGCTACCTTTTGCTGCCTGTAAATATTGGATCATTGACCATACTGTTAAAATGGCTGCGATGTAAAGTAAGATTATAGCAGCAATTTCCATATAGTTATTGTAACGCCATAATAATCCGCCTAGGGCTAACATTTGCGCGGTTGTTTTACATTTTCCCCACCAAGAGACAGCGACTTTACTACGTTCTCCGAGTTCAGCCATCCATTCACGTAATGCGGAAATAATAATTTCGCGAGAAATCATAATAATGGCAGGAATCGTAATCCAAAGAGAGTGTTGGTATTCAACGATGAGAACCAAGGCTGCGACAACCATTACTTTATCCGCAACAGGATCTAAAAAAGCGCCAAATCTTGTAGTTTGCTTCCATTTACGGGCCAAATAACCATCAAGCCAATCAGTAACACCGGCAATAAAGAATATGAATGTAGTAATAAAAGGGGAAGATTCGATAGGTAAATAAAATGCAATCACGAAAAACGGAATCAGGATTACGCGAAACATCGTTAGGAAAATAGGAATATTAAATTTCATAGAAATGAACCGCTCTTGGTGTTAGAGATACGCCTATTCTAAAGTATCTAAGAATATAAAAAAAGCCACATTATGTGGCTTTCTTGTAAATAATTACGGATTAAAGTTTATCAGCGTTTTGTTTTAAGTATTTTGCAACGCCTTCAGGATTATCTTTCATCCCTTCTTTACCTTTTTCCCACTGAGCAGGGCAAACTTCACCGTGATCTTCATGGAATTGTAATGCATCAACCATACGTAACATTTCATCGATGTTACGACCTAATGGAAGATCGTTTACCACTTGGTGACGAACGACACCATTTGTGTCGATTAAGAATGAAGCGCGTAATGCAACGCCTGCTTCAGGATGTTCAATACCGTATGCTTGAGCAATTTCGTGTTTTACGTCTGCTGCTAATGCATATTTAACTTGGCCGATACCACCATTTTCAGTTGGAGTGTTACGCCATGCATTGTGAGTGAATTGAGAGTCGATAGAAACACCAACTACTTCTACGCCACGTTTTTTGAATTCTTCATAACGGTGGTCAAATGCGATTAACTCAGAAGGGCAAACAAAGGTAAAGTCTAATGGGTAGAAAAAGATTACTGCAGCTTTTCCAGCAATGTGTTTTTTAAAGTTGAAGTTATCAACGATTTCGCCATTGCCTAATACAGCAGATGAAGTAAAATCTGGTGCTTGACGGGTTACTAATACCATAGTCATAATTCCTATATAAAGTTAAGTTAAAGTTTTGCCACACAAAATAGCGGCGCGGTTCTATTTGAAACGCCGACATTTTATACTCGATTTTATTTATTAAAGCAATTAATCTTATCTAAAATAAGGTGGAAATATGCAACAACACAATCTATCAACAACATTTGTCCATGCAGGGCGTAAAAAACGCTTTTCACAAGGATCCGTAAATCCCGTTTTACAGCGAGCTTCTTCATTAGTATTTGACAGTATTGAAGATAAAAAACACGCTACTCAACATAGAGCAAAAGGCGAATTATTTTATGGCAGAAGAGGGACGCTAACACATTTTGCTTTACAAGATTTAATGTGCGAAATGGAGGGAGGCGCAGGCTGTTATCTTTACCCTTGTGGTGCAGCAGCAGTAACTAATTCGATTCTTTCTTTTGTAAAAACTGGCGACCATGTGTTAATGAGCGGCGCAGCTTACGAACCAACCCAAGATTTCTGTAATATTGTGCTGAAAAAAATGCAGATCGATACAACTTATTACGATCCTCTTATTGGTGCTGATATTGCGACGCTTATTCAACCGAATACAAAAGTACTTTTCTTGGAAGCACCGAGTTCTATCACAATGGAAATTCCCGATATTCCGACTATTGTGAAGGCTGCAAGAAAGGCGAACCCTAATATTGTGATTATGATTGATAATACTTGGTCGGCAGGTGTTCTATTTAAAGCGTTAGAGCATGATATTGATATTTCTATTCAAGCGGGTACGAAATATTTAGTGGGGCATTCTGATATTATGATTGGTACTGCCGTTGCGAATGCGCGAACTTGGGATCAACTTAGAGAAAATTCCTATTTAATGGGGCAGATGGTGGATGCGGATTCTGCTTATACGACTGCTCGTGGTATTCGTACATTGGGTGTACGGTTAAAACAACATCAGGAAAGCAGTATTAAAGTAGCAAAATGGTTGAGTGAGCAACCAGAAGTAAAAACTGTGTACCATCCAGCTTTACCAAGTTGCCCTGGTCATGAATTCTTTTTACGAGATTTTAGTGGTAGCAGTGGCTTATTTTCTTTTGAATTAACTAAGCGATTGACATCAGAACAAGTCTCAAATTTCATGGATCATTTTCAACTGTTCACTATGGCTTATTCATGGGGAGGATTTGAGTCTTTAATTCTTTGTAATCAGCCAGAAGAAATTTCCCATATTCGTCCAAATATTAAACGTAACCTTACAGGTTCGTTAATTCGTGTTCATATTGGCTTTGAAGATGTAGATGAATTGATTGCAGATTTAAAAGCTGGATTTGAGCGAATTGCCTAAAAGTGCGGATAAAAAAATACCTGTTTTACACAGGCATTTTTTATAGGATTATTTTTGTTCTGACACTAAGCCAACTTTCGAACCGTCAGCAAAATGTACTGAAGTCCCGATAATGTCTACTTGGATATTTTTCCCTTGTTGCAAGTGTGGACGAATTTGAGAAAGCACGGTTTCTTCAGTTGTTGATAATGTTACTGTTTCGCTAGCTTTTGGTGCAATTGTTTTTCCAAATTGTAATGCTGGAAGATTTGCAACATAGAATGGTTGGTTATTTTCTTTATAAATGGTTAACCATTGTACATCTAAAATGGCTCTATCGCTTAAGTTTTTCACTTCATAAGTGATAGAAAACGATTTTAAATCATTGGTTACAGAAACATTCGTTACTTTTACATTCGCAACTTTTAGAAACTCTGCATTTGCTTGAGTGACTAAATCATCGGTTTTCACTTGAGGTTGTTGTACAGTTTGTTGCATGGTTTGTTGGACTTGTTTTGCTTGCTGCACTGCCTGTTGAGCTGGTTGTGTAACTTCTGTTGTTGCTGCTGCGGGTTTTTCTGCTACTTTTTCTTCTTTATCGTTACAAGCTGTTAATGCAATTGAAGCTGCGATGATACTTGCAAAGAGAAAAGATTTATTAAATTTCATTGTAAATTCCTTCATTATATTTTGTTAGTTGAGTTGTACTCGTTTTTCAAGGGCTCAATTATAGCCTATGCGAGCCTTTACGACAGTCTTTTATTTTGAAAGTTCATAAAAGTTGTTTTATTATACTTTTCATTTTCCTTGATAAGTAGAGAAGTACAATGAAACATATTCATATCTTAGGTATTTGTGGCACATTTATGGGCGGCGTGGCGATGATTGCGAAACAAATGGGCTATCACGTGACGGGGTCCGATACTAATGTTTACCCTCCAATGAGCACTTTTTTAGAAGAGCAAGGCATCCAGATTATTCCAAATTATGATGTGGCACAATTACAACCTGCGCCTGACATGGTAATCATTGGTAATGCGATGAAACGCGGTAATCCTTGCGTAGAATATGTGTTGGAAAATAATTTGAAGTACACATCTGGTCCTCAATGGTTACATGATCATTTATTACGCGATCGTTGGGTATTGGCAGTTTCTGGTACTCATGGAAAGACAACCACAACAGGCATGCTAACGTGGATCTTAGAACAAAATGGCTTAAAACCAGGCTTTTTAATCGGTGGAATTGCCGGTAATTTTGGTATTTCAGCTCGTTTAGGAGACAGCCCTTATTTTGTTATTGAGGCTGATGAATATGATACGGCTTTTTTTGATAAACGTTCGAAATTTGTTCATTATAATCCGCGTACACTTATCGTAAATAACATTAGTTTTGATCATGCAGATATTTTTGATGATCTTAAAGCGATCCAACGCCAATTTCATCATATGATTCGAACTATTCCGGCAAGTGGCTTGGTATTAAGTTCGGCGAGTGAACAAAGTGCAAAAGAAACTCTGGCATTGGGATGTTGGTCGCAGCAACAATTTTTAGACAAAGATAGTGAGTGGTTTGCTGAGCGTATTACAAATGATGCCTCACATTTTGCGGTTTTCCATCATGGTGAAAAAGTGGCAGAAGTAAAATGGAATGTAGTGGGACAACATAATATGCATAATGCTTTAATGGCAATCGCAGCTGCTCATCATGCGGGTGTGTCTATTGAAGATGCGTGTAAAACATTAGGATCTTTTGTAAATGCTAAACGTCGTTTAGAAGTAAAAGGTGAAGTTAATGGCATCACCGTTTATGATGATTTTGCTCATCATCCAGAAGCTATTCTTGCTACGCTAACTGCTTTACGAGATAAAGTGGGTGGTGGAGTGCGAATTCTTGCAGTGCTTGAACCTCGTTCTAACACAATGAAAATGGGTGTTCATAAAGATGAAATTGCGCCTGCACTAGGCCGAGCTGATGAAGTGTTTATGCTTCAACCAGAACATCTTCCTTGGGAAGTGGCAGATATTGCAAACCAATGTGTACAACCTGCCTATTGGAATGCAAATTTAGATCGATTAGTCGATATGATTGTCGCTGAGGCCCAACCTACAGATCACATTTTGGTGATGTCTAACGGCAGTTTTGGTGGCATTCATCAAAAAATTCTTGATAAGCTTAAACAGAAATAATCAAAGTGCGGTTAATTTAGAAAATGTTTTTAGGTTAACCGCACTTTTTATTGAGTTGACGTAACATTTATTTTTAATTTGTAATTTATAAAAGGAATCTTTGTAGAATGGCTGATCCACATATTAAATCACCGATGGATTTTTTAGATAATCTGACCGTCATTATTTATCGCTCTGGCTTTGTGATAGCGGCGTTTGCTATTCTTGCTATGAGTTGGTATCCAGATTTATCGCTTACATTTATATTAATTGCGGCAACTTGCTGTGCCTCTTCATTACATATTTATCTCAAATCCTTCCGATTGCTGTTTCAATTTTCTACGTGGATAGGATTACTGTTTTATATTAATCATTATCCCGCTTTGGCCCTTGGCGGTGCGTTACTTACTTTAGGTAGTTTGTGTTTTAAAGAATATTTTTGTTTCCGCGTGCCTCTGCTAAATTTACAGCCGATATTTGTGGCTTGCTTGTGGTTTTCATGGGTGTTAAATAATCTTATCGCATTACGTATTTTTTCTATTATTTCTGGCGTATTACTTTTAGTTTTAGCGATACAAAAATGGCGAATGCCTTTGCATTTTGATATTGGAGATAAAACAAAATATCAAATTTAGAAAAGAAAATGACCGCACTTTTATGTGCGGTCATTGTTTTTAGAAAGGTTTATTTAGCTAAACATTCCATGTAACTATCTGCGGTAGATTGTAAGAATGTTGCATAAGAATTTTTTCCTAAAGTGACTTTATCGCCAATTGGGTCGAGTTGTCCTACATTGACTTTAGTATTTTGAGCTAAAGATTCAATCACTTTTGGCGTAAATTGTGGTTCTGCGAATAAGCAATTTACTTTATGTTCTGCGATTTCTTCTTTAATGTGCGCTAAAGTTTTTGCACCTGGTGCAACTAATGGATTGATGGTGAAGTAACCCGTTTGTTTTAAACCATAAGCATCGTTGAAATAACCATAAGCATCGTGGAAAACGTAGAAACCTTTATCTTTAACATTCGCAAGTTGTTCCGTAATTTTTTCACTTTGTTCTGCCAAAGTGCGGTTAAAATCTGAAAGATTTTGTGCAATTAAATCTTTTTTATCTGGGAATTGTGCAGTTAATTTATCCGCTACTTTTTGTGCAACAATTTTGCTGATCGCTGGAGAATACCAAACGTGCCAGTTTGTTGTTAAACCTTCGTCATGATCATGGTGATCGTGGTCATGGTCGTGGTCGTGATGTTCGTGCTCGTGCTTATGATCATGGCCGTGTTCATGTTCGTGATCGTGTTTATGTTCGTGTTTGTGCTCATGTTCATGTTTATGATCGTGATCGCCATCTTCATGGAAATGCTCATGGTGAGCTTTACTTAATAAAGGTTCTACATCAGCAAGATCTGCAATGGTAATCACTTTTTTACGTTCAATTTGGCTAATTGGTTTGTCTAAAAATGAATCAACATCCTCACCAATCCATACAACTAAATCGGCAGATTTTACTTTTTGAATATCAGATAATTTCAAGTTGTAATCATGCGGAGAGGCTCCAGCAGGAACAAGGACTTGTGTACCAGTTACGCCATCTGCAATAGATGAAACAATAAAGCCTAAAGGTTTTACTGATGCCAATACGTCGGCATTCGCCATCATTGGCGCACTTAAAAGTGCAGCAGAAATGGCGCTAATTTTTAAAAGTTTTTTCATATTTCTGTTTCCTTACTTGTTAGTAATAATTCTCAAAGAGAGTACGCCTTTTTATATAAATTGCAACGATTTTGTAGGGAGCACGAGGGAAAATTTTTCATTTTCAAAGTAAATAGGTTTCATTCGATAAAAAATGCACATTTATGGTCAATGTGCATTTTCAAAAGGTGATTAAGATTTTTTCTTTAGTAATTTATCTATTACACGAGAAACCGCAAAAAAACCAAAGGTTGCTGTAATCATCGTGGCTGCACCAAACCCATTTGCGCAATTCATTGTGGCAGAAATAGAACAACCTTCTGTCATTTGTGGGAATATTAGAGGTTGTGTTGAAAATACCGCGTCGATACTAAATTTACGCTTTGGGTTTTGGCTAAAATTGTAATCCTTGCGTAAAACTGACCGCACTTTGGCAAGGAGCGGATCTTGAATGGTTTTACTGAGATCGGTAATTTGAATTTGGGTTGGATCAGTTTGACCGCCAGCACCACCAATAGTAATCACATTAATTTTGTTACGTTTACAATAAGCAATCAGAGAGGCTTTAGTTTTCACATTGTCAATGGCATCAATGACATAGTCATAGCCTTGATTGAGGTAATCTGATTGATTCTCTGGCGAGATAAAATCATCAATAATATTGACGGTACATTCTGGGTTAATTAATTTTACTCGCTCTGACATCACTTCAGTTTTTAGTTTGCCGATTGTGCCGCTCATCGCAGGAAGTTGGCGATTGATATTCGTGACGCAAATATCATCCATATCAATTAATGTGAGCTCACCAACGCCTGAACGTGCTAAGGCCTCTACGACCCAAGAACCCACGCCACCAATGCCTATTACGCAAATATGGGCTTGGCGTAAGCGCGCGAGTCCATCAGGTGTATAAAGTCGACCAATACCGCCAAATCGCTGTTCATAATTGTCCACTGGCGCCATTATTGTAACACCCATACTCGGCCATAGTGTTTTGATAATCCTGCAATATGACCCGCTTGATCACCAATGCCACGATATAAGTCAAAGTGGTGGCCTTTCACCGCACCGCCCACATCAAGAGCAACCATTAAATGCAATTTGTGTGTGCCAAGCCAGTTTCCGTTATTATCAATGTCAGGCACTTCGACTAAAAGAACAGTACCAGATGGTACAACGCTACGATCTGATGCCACAGAAGCCATTGGTACAAGAGGGACTCCCGCAGAGCCTTTCACTTTGCCACTTGGATCATTTTTGAAGAATACATAAGAAGAATTACGTTCTAACAAACTTTGTACGCGAGAGGGATTACGGTTGCCCCATTCACGAATTGCTTGGATAGACATTTTCTCTTTTGGTACTTCGCCATCTTCAACTAATAAACGGCCAACGGCGGTGTAAGGAAAGCCATTTTGTCCTGCATAAGCGAAGTAATTAAGATTACCATCACCAAAATCTACATAACCACTGCCTTGTACCCCAAGTAAAAAGTTCTCTAACATGGAATCACTATACGCTAATTCTAATCCTTGACCCGCTAATGCACCGGCATAGATTTGCGCACGGCTAAAACGTTTATTTGCTGGCATACGATAAATTGGATTTTGGAATTGACCTTGCGGTGAACGGCGTGCATGAAGAACTGGAGAGTAGTAGCCTGTCATCAAAACATTTTGATATCCATCGAACCCACGCATAATTTGCGGGTGAATGCCAAATTTAGAAAGCTCACTGACATTGGCGCCAGAAAGTACCCAATTCGTAATTTTTTCATAGTTGCCATAGAAACGATCAGATAGTTTGCTTGAATAACTTTGTACATTAGAAAGTTGTGTTAAAAAATCGCCCTGATTAATGACCGCACTTTGGTTTTCAACTTGAGAAACTGGCATAAACACAGCTTGTTGATAATTACGACCAGAATATTTCGCACCAAATTGTTGAGGATCGCTGCCGTTTGACGTGGTGGGAATTTGAGTTTTTGTTGTATTAGAAGAACCACAGGCAACTAAAAGTGCGGTTGTCACTGCAATAGAAAATGTTTTTAATGAGAAAAATTTTCGAACTGACATTTTTAATCCTAAATAAGCTTAAATAAGGCTGCATACGCTATCAAAAATCCTTCAAAACGACCAGTGTTATTTAGTCAAGCTGATTAATAAAAACTCACATTGAACATTTTATTAACAAATGAAACATAAACTTTTGTTTAATTCTTGCAAAAAAATATTAATAGCGTATAGTGCACCACATCAGACGCGGGGTGGAGCAGCTTGGTAGCTCGTCGGGCTCATAACCCGAAGGCCGTCGGTTCAAATCCGGCCCCCGCAACCAACAAATTCTAAAGCCCTGATTTAAGAAAATCAGGGCTTTTCTTTTTACAGTTTAACTCGCTATGATGATCTCAGTTAGATCATCTTTTTCTATGCTATAATCCCTCAAAATTTTCAAAACCGGTACCTAAATGAAACAATTATTTGCAACGACTTCTCGTGGCTTTGAAGAATTATTAAAAGTTGAACTCACTGAACTTGGTGCGCAAGAGGCAAAAGTGGTTCAAGGTGGCGTTCATTATCAAGCTGATGACGAAACTTTATACCGCACTTTGCTTTGGTCACGCCTTGCTTCACGTATTTTATTTCCTTTGATTGAAACCAAAATTTACAGTGATTTGGATCTTTATGCAGCTGTTTCAGGCTTTAATTGGTTAGCGCAATTTGATGAACGAGTTACCTTCTTTGTCGATTTTAATGGAACCAACCAAGAAATTCGTCATACTCAATTTGGTGCGATGCGCGTTAAAGATGGAATTGTCGATTACTTTGAACGTCAAGGTAAAACTCGCCCTGATGTAGATAAAATTCATCCAGACGTGCGTATCCATGCTTATTTGAACCGTGAAAATTTAGTGATTTCTTTAGATTTAAGTGGAGAAGCATTACATTTGAGAGGCTATCGTGAAGATGCAGGTCAAGCGCCTTTACGCGAAACTCTAGCGGTGGCGATTGTTATGCGTTCAGGTTGGCAAGCGGGTTCTCCATTAGTAGATCCAATGTGTGGTTCTGGCACGCTTTTAATTGAAGCGGCACAAATAGAAGCCAAAATTGCACCGCAACTTTATCGTTTACATTGGGGATTTGATTTTTGGAAAGCGCATAATCAATCGGCTTGGGAAAAAGTAAAAAATGAAGCGATTGAATTAGCAGAAGAAAAACAAAGTGAACTTCAACCGCACTTTTATGGATTTGACCTTGATCACCGTGTATTAAAAAAGGCGAAGAAGAATGCACAAAATGCAGGCGTTTCACATTTAATTAAATGGCAACAAGGTGATGTTGCAGCGTTGAAAAATCCTCGTTTAAATGAAATCGGTACGGTTATCTGTAATCCACCTTATGGGGAACGTTTAGGAACAACACCAGCTTTAATCGCGCTCTATTCTGTATTTGGGCAGAGACTTAAAAAAGAATTTTGCGGTTGGAATGTTTCTGTTTTTAGTAGTGAATCCACATTGCTTGATTGTTTGAGAATGCGTGCCAGCCGACAGTTTAAAGCAAAAAATGGCCCACTAGATTGTGTGCAGAAGAATTATCAGGTTTCAGAACGAAAATCTGACGAAATTACAGCTAAAAATGAACTGGAATTTAACCGCACTTCGGAGGTGGCAACCGATTTTGCTAATCGATTACAAAAAAATATTAAGAAAATTAGTAAATGGGCAAAGCAACAAGGATTAGACGCTTATCGTTTATATGATGCCGATTTGCCTGAATATAATTTAGCCGTCGATCGTTATGCTGATTACATTGTTGTGCAAGAATATGCAGCTCCGAAAAATATTGATGAAAATAAAGCGCGTCAACGTTTATTAGATGCGGTTACTGCAACTTTGCACGTTACGGGTGTCGAAACAAACAAGTTGATCCTCAAAGTTCGTCAGAAACAAAAAGGTACTAACCAATATGAGAAATTAGCCAATAAAGGTGAATACTTTTATGTGAATGAATATGGCGCGCAACTTTGGGTAAATTTGACAGATTATTTAGACACTGGATTATTCTTAGATCACCGTTTAACAAGAAAAATGATTGGTGAATTGGCAAAAGGTAAAGATTTCTTGAACTTATTTGCTTATACTGGTTCTGCCACTGTTCATGCGGCACTTGGTGGCGCTAAATCGACAACGACCGTTGATATGTCCAATACTTATCTTAATTGGGCGGAGCAAAATCTTATTTTGAATGATATTGAAGGTAAACAACATAAATTAATTCAAGCAGATTGCCTTCAATGGTTAGAAAAATGTGATCGTCAATTTGATTTGATATTTGTGGATCCACCGACGTTTTCAAATTCTAAACGTATGGAAGAGAGTTGGGATGTTCAACGAGATCATGTGAAATTGATGAGCAATTTAAAACGAGTTTTGTCGAATAATGGCACAATTGTTTTTTCGAATAATAAGCGTGGATTCAAAATGAATTTAGTTGAGTTGGAAGAACTAGGTTTAAGTGCGGTAGAAATTTCGCATAAAACTTTACCGCTAGATTTTGAACGTAATAAACAAATTCATAATTGTTGGATGATTCAACATATATAATGATTTTCCAAGTTGTAAAAATAGTCGAAAAAATAGTGAATTTTAAACAAACTGAATAAAAAACTATCGCTCAAACATTTTTTTTCAAAAAGTGCTAGACAAGGTTTTATGAAATCATTAATATACGCCTCCGCAACGGCGCAGTAACGCGTTCGTAGCTCAGTTGGATAGAGCGTTGGCCTCCGGAGCCAAAGGTCGCAAGTTCGAATCTTGTCGAGCGCGCCAGGTCAGTGCAATAACAACTTTTAATGGTGGCTATAGCTCAGTTGGTAGAGCCCTGGATTGTGATTCCAGTTGTCGTGGGTTCGAATCCCATTAGCCACCCCATCTTATCTTTATAAGATCTGACGGCGAGTAGCGCAGCTTGGTAGCGCAACTGGTTTGGGACCAGTGGGTCGTAGGTTCAAATCCTATCTCGCCGACCACTTTATTTTGCTCTTTAACAATCTATCAGACAATCTGTGTGGGCACTTGTTGATTGACTTGTTTTAAAATATTTTTAATTTTGAAGTCTTAATAGGTGCTTAACTGAAAATTCATAATTACTTTTTAAGTAGTGTTTTATTTATAGCTAAGTAGTTTATTGAGCGATTGAACTTGAATTGAAGAGTTTGATCATGGCTCAGATTGAACGCTGGCGGCAGGCTTAACACATGCAAGTCGAACGGTAGCAGGAGAAAGCTTGCTTTCTTGCTGACGAGTGGCGGACGGGTGAGTAATGCTTGGGAATCTGGCTTATGGAGGGGGATAACTACGGGAAACTGTAGCTAATACCGCGTAGTATCGGAAGATGAAAGTGCGGGACCGTAAGGCCGCATGCCATGAGATGAGCCCAAGTGGGATTAGGTAGTTGGTGGGGTAAAGGCCTACCAAGCCTGCGATCTCTAGCTGGTCTGAGAGGATGGCCAGCCACACTGGAACTGAGACACGGTCCAGACTCCTACGGGAGGCAGCAGTGGGGAATATTGCGCAATGGGGGGAACCCTGACGCAGCCATGCCGCGTGAATGAAGAAGGCCTTCGGGTTGTAAAGTTCTTTCGGTATTGAGGAAGGGATGTGTGCTAATAGTACATATCATTGACGTTAAATACAGAAGAAGCACCGGCTAACTCCGTGCCAGCAGCCGCGGTAATACGGAGGGTGCGAGCGTTAATCGGAATAACTGGGCGTAAAGGGCACGCAGGCGGTTATTTAAGTGAGGTGTGAAAGCCCCGGGCTTAACCTGGGAATTGCATTTCAGACTGGGTAACTAGAGTACTTTAGGGAGGGGTAGAATTCCACGTGTAGCGGTGAAATGCGTAGAGATGTGGAGGAATACCGAAGGCGAAGGCAGCCCCTTGGGAATGTACTGACGCTCATGTGCGAAAGCGTGGGGAGCAAACAGGATTAGATACCCTGGTAGTCCACGCTGTAAACGCTGTCGATTTGGGGATTGGGCTTAAAGCTTGGTGCCCGTAGCTAACGTGATAAATCGACCGCCTGGGGAGTACGGCCGCAAGGTTAAAACTCAAATGAATTGACGGGGGCCCGCACAAGCGGTGGAGCATGTGGTTTAATTCGATGCAACGCGAAGAACCTTACCTACTCTTGACATCCATGGAATCCTGTAGAGATACGGGAGTGCCTTCGGGAACCATGAGACAGGTGCTGCATGGCTGTCGTCAGCTCGTGTTGTGAAATGTTGGGTTAAGTCCCGCAACGAGCGCAACCCTTATCCTTTGTTGCCAGCGATTCGGTCGGGAACTCAAAGGAGACTGCCAGTGATAAACTGGAGGAAGGTGGGGATGACGTCAAGTCATCATGGCCCTTACGAGTAGGGCTACACACGTGCTACAATGGCGTATACAGAGGGTGGCGATGCCGCGAGGTGGAGCGAATCTCAGAAAGTACGTCTAAGTCCGGATTGGAGTCTGCAACTCGACTCCATGAAGTCGGAATCGCTAGTAATCGCGAATCAGAATGTCGCGGTGAATACGTTCCCGGGCCTTGTACACACCGCCCGTCACACCATGGGAGTGGGTTGTACCAGAAGTAGATAGCTTAACCTTTTGGAGGGCGTTTACCACGGTATGATTCATGACTGGGGTGAAGTCGTAACAAGGTAACCGTAGGGGAACCTGCGGTTGGATCACCTCCTTACCAAAGACGAGAGACAGCGAGTGCTCACACAGATTGGCTGATAGTTGTAGACAAATGAGCAAGTGAAAACGAAGCGAAAGCAACGTTGAAAGATAAAAAGAAGATAGAGTATCTTTAATTGATGTCCCCATCGTCTAGAGGCCTAGGACATCGCCCTTTCACGGCGGTAACCGGGGTTCGAATCCCCGTGGGGACGCCAATTAAAGATAACTTTGTTAGATTATCTTACTGTTCTTTAAAAAATTGGAAACAAGCTGAAAACAAGAGATTTTCGAGAGAAAGTCTGAGTAGGCAAAATAGGAAAGTGAAAAGAGGGAACTGAGAAGGAAACTCTGAGAGCAAACCTGTTTTGCATAAAATCTTGATTGAACAAAAGCAATCAAGTGTTTAGTTGAATGAAAATACGCATCAAATTGACCACACTTTGAAGTGAAAACTTAAAGTGATTGAAAACATTTGAGGTTGTATAGTTAAGTGACTAAGCGTACAAGGTGGATGCCTTGGCAATCAGAGGCGAAGAAGGACGTGCTAATCTGCGAAAAGCTTGGATGAGTCGATAAGAGGCGTTTAATCCAAGATATCCGAATGGGGAAACCCAGTAGATGAAGAATCTACTATCACTTACTGAATCCATAGGTAAGTGAGGCAAACCGGGAGAACTGAAACATCTAAGTACCCCGAGGAAAAGAAATCAACCGAGATTTCGTCAGTAGCGGCGAGCGAAAGCGAAAGAGCCTGTTAATGATAACAGCAGAGATAGAGGAATAAGCTGGGAAGCTTAGCGACACAGGGTGATAGCCCCGTACTCGACATCCAGGCTGTGGTACTAAGTTAACGAGAAGTAGGGCGGGACACGTGATATCCTGTTTGAAGATGGGGGGACCATCCTCCAAGGCTAAATACTCCTGATTGACCGATAGTGAACCAGTACTGTGAAGGAAAGGCGAAAAGAACCCCGGTGAGGGGAGTGAAATAGAACCTGAAACCTTGTACGTACAAGCAGTGGGAGCCTGAAAGGGTGACTGCGTACCTTTTGTATAATGGGTCAGCGACTTATATTTTGTAGCGAGGTTAACCGAATAGGGGAGCCGAAGGGAAACCGAGTCTTAACTGGGCGACTAGTTGCAAGGTATAGACCCGAAACCCGGTGATCTAGCCATGGGCAGGTTGAAGGTTGGGTAACACTAACTGGAGGACCGAACCGACTAATGTTGAAAAATTAGCGGATGACTTGTGGCTGGGGGTGAAAGGCCAATCAAACCGGGAGATAGCTGGTTCTCCCCGAAATCTATTTAGGTAGAGCCTTGAGCGGACACCTTTGGGGGTAGAGCACTGTTTCGGCTAGGGGTCCATCCCGGATTACCAACCCGATGCAAACTACGAATACCAAAGAGTGATACTCAGGAGACACACGGCGGGTGCTAACGTCCGTCGTGGAGAGGGAAACAACCCAGACCGCCAGCTAAGGTCCCAAAGTCTATATTAAGTGGGAAACGAAGTGGGAAGGCTTAGACAGCTAGGATGTTGGCTTAGAAGCAGCCATCATTTAAAGAAAGCGTAATAGCTCACTAGTCGAGTCGGCCTGCGCGGAAGATGTAACGGGGCTGAAATATAGCACCGAAGCTGCGGCATCAGACATAAGTCTGTTGGGTAGGGGAGCGTTGTGTAAGCGGATGAAGGTGTGTTGAGAAGCATGCTGGACGTATCACAAGTGCGAATGCTGACATAAGTAACGATAAAACGGGTGAAAAACCCGTTCGCCGGAAGACCAAGGGTTCCTGTCCAACGTTAATCGGGGCAGGGTGAGTCGGCCCCTAAGGCGAGGCTGAAGAGCGTAGTCGATGGGAAACAGGTTAATATTCCTGTACTTGGATAAACTGCGATGTGGGGACGGAGTAGGTTAGGTTATCGCACTGTTGGATATGTGCGTTTAAGTTGGTAGGTGGGAAGTTTAGGCAAATCCGGACTTCCTTAACACTGAGAGATGATGACGAGGCTCTAAGGAGCTGAAGTAACCGATACCACACTTCCAGGAAAAGCCACTAAGCTTCAGGTTTATCTAAACCGTACTGAAAACCGACACAGGTGGTCAGGTAGAGAATACTCAGGCGCTTGAGAGAACTCGGGTGAAGGAACTAGGCAAAATAGCACCGTAACTTCGGGAGAAGGTGCGCCGGCGTAGATTGTAAGGGCTAGCCCCTGAAGGTTGAACCGGTCGAAGATACCAGCTGGCTGCAACTGTTTATTAAAAACACAGCACTCTGCAAACACGAAAGTGGACGTATAGGGTGTGATGCCTGCCCGGTGCTGGAAGGTTAATTGATGGTGTAATCGAAAGAGAAGCTCCTGATCGAAGCCCCAGTAAACGGCGGCCGTAACTATAACGGTCCTAAGGTAGCGAAATTCCTTGTCGGGTAAGTTCCGACCTGCACGAATGGCATAATGATGGCCAGGCTGTCTCCACCCGAGACTCAGTGAAATTGAAATCGCCGTGAAGATGCGGTGTACCCGCGGCTAGACGGAAAGACCCCGTGAACCTTTACTATAGCTTGACACTGAACATTGAATTTTGATGTGTAGGATAGGTGGGAGACTTAGAAGTAGTCACGCCAGTGATTATGGAGTCGTCCTTGAAATACCACCCTTTAACGTTTGATGTTCTAACGAAGATTGCGGAACGCGGTCTCGGACAGTGTCTGGTGGGTAGTTTGACTGGGGCGGTCTCCTCCCAAAGAGTAACGGAGGAGCACGAAGGTTTGCTAATCACGGTCGGACATCGTGAGGTTAGTGCAATGGTATAAGCAAGCTTAACTGCGAGACAGACAAGTCGAGCAGGTACGAAAGTAGGTCATAGTGATCCGGTGGTTCTGAATGGAAGGGCCATCGCTCAACGGATAAAAGGTACTCCGGGGATAACAGGCTGATACCGCCCAAGAGTTCATATCGACGGCGGTGTTTGGCACCTCGATGTCGGCTCATCACATCCTGGGGCTGAAGTAGGTCCCAAGGGTATGGCTGTTCGCCATTTAAAGTGGTACGCGAGCTGGGTTTAGAACGTCGTGAGACAGTTCGGTCCCTATCTGCCGTGGGCGTTGGAGAATTGGTTGGGGCTGCTCCTAGTACGAGAGGACCGGAGTGGACGCACCACTGGTGTTCCGGTTGTGTCGCCAGACGCATTGCCGGGTAGCTAAGTGCGGAAGAGATAAGTGCTGAAAGCATCTAAGCACGAAACTTGCCAAGAGATGAGTTCTCCCAGGTTATAAACCTGTAAGGGTTGTTTAAGACTAAGACGTAGATAGGTGCGGTGTGTAAGTGATGTGAGTCATTGAGCTAACGCATACTAATTGCCCGAGAGGCTTAACTATACAACGCTCAAGTGTTTTTGGAAAACAGAGTGAAAGAAAAAGAAATTAACTAAACGTTCAGCTTGTGGCCAATGAAGAACATAGATAGAAGTTAGAATAAACGTTATCAAAGAATTATCCTGGCGGCGATAGTGCGGTGGAACCACCTGACACCATACCGAACTCAGAAGTGAAACGCTGTAATGCCGATGGTAGTGTGGGGCATCCCCATGTGAGAGTAGGGCACCGCCAGGTTACTAAATACATATCTAAATTAAATAGAAACAAAAGAACCCCGTGTTGAAAGATATGGGGTTTTTGTTTTTGGAATTTACTCATTATTTAAAGAAAAGGATTAAAGTAGAGAATAGGTAGCTTTGTCCAGAGACTAAGTTTTTTATATTGTCCATAATATATTAATAAATATATCTATTTATATCATTTAGTATTTTTATTTTTCATATTTTTCAAATAGACTTTATATACTCATTTCTAATCTCATTCATTATGCTTAAAAATTTAGACGAAATAACTTCAAGTATTATCGCTGATCCTCAAAATAAAGATTTTACAGAACGTAGCATCTTGCCTTTATTTTCGGCTCCTAAAACAGCTCGAATTAATATTGTTGGTCAAGCTCCGGGGTTAAAAGCTGAGCAAACTCGTTTATATTGGAATGATAAAAGCGGTGATCGTCTGCGTGATTGGCTAGGTGTGGATTACGATTATTTTTATAATTCTGGGATGTTTGCGGTTCTTCCCATGGATTTCTATTATCCTGGAAAAGGTAAATCTGGTGACTTACCACCTCGTCAAGGTTTCGCAGAAAAATGGCATCCAATGATTTTAGAGAATTTACCTAATATTCAGCTCACTATTCTTATTGGGCAATATGCACAGAAATATTATTTACCTGAAAATAAAGATAATGTAACTGACACGGTTAAAAATTATCGTCAATTCTTACCGCACTTTATGCCTCTCGTGCATCCTTCCCCACGTAATCAGCTTTGGATAACAAAGAATCCCTGGTTTGAAGAACAAGTTATTCCTGAATTACAAATTTTACTCAAACAGATAATTAATAAAGACTAAGTTTTTCATTTCTTACGCACACATAGTAATAACAATCTCTTTTACTTTATGGATATAATAAAGCCTGTATGCACAGGCTTTTTTATAACGATAATAATGTTTTAGGAGATTTGATGAAAAATTTCAAATATTTTGCTCAGAGTTATGTGGATTGGGTTATTCGTCTTGGGCGCCTTCGTTTTTCTCTTTTAGGTGTGATGATTCTCGCGGTTTTAGCACTTTGTACTCAGATTTTATTTAGTCTATTTATTGTTCATCAGATTTCTTGGGTAGATATTTTTCGTTCGGTAACTTTTGGGTTACTCACTGCGCCTTTTGTTATTTATTTTTTCACTTTATTGGTCGAAAAACTTGAACATTCTCGCCTTGATCTTTCTAGCTCGGTTAGTCGATTGGAAAATGAGGTCGCCGAGCGAATTGCCGCTCAGAAAAAATTATCCCAAGCATTGGAAAAGTTGGAAAAAAATAGCCGTGATAAAAGTACCTTACTTGCCACAATAAGCCATGAATTGCGCACGCCATTGAATGGTATTGTCGGGCTTAGCCAGATTTTACTTGATGATGAATTAGATGATCGTCAACGTAATTATTTAAAAACTATCAACATAAGTGCGGTCAGCTTAGGCTATATTTTTAGTGATATTATTGATTTGGAAAAAATTGATGCCAGTCGAATTGAATTAAATCGACAGCCAACAGATTTCCTCGCCTTATTAAACGATATTTATAATTTTGCCAGTTTCCTTGCCAAACAAAAAAATCTTATTTTTTCTTTAGAGCTTGAACCTAATTTGCCTAATTGGTTGAATCTTGATCGTGTGCGCTTGAGCCAAATCTTGTGGAACTTAATTAGTAATGCGGTGAAGTTTACGGATCAGGGAAATATTATTCTGAAAATTATCAGAAATCAGGATTGTTACCATTTTATTGTGAAAGATACAGGAATGGGGATTTCACTTGAAGAACAAAAACATATTTTTGAAATGTATTATCAAGTGAAAGAAAGTCGTCAGCAAAGTGCGGGTAGCGGTATTGGGTTGGCTATTTCTAAAAATCTCGCTCAGTTAATGGAAGGAGATTTAACGGTTGAAAGTGAACGAGGAAAAGGGGCGACTTTCCATCTTACTCTCCACGCTCAAGAAATTTCTGAAAAAGAATCCGTTAAGAAAAATATTCCATCTTTGAACATTCTTTTAGTGGAGGATGTTGACCTCAATATTATGGTTGCGAAAACTATTTTAGAAAAACTCGGGCATCATGTTGATGTTGCGACAAATGGCAAGCAGGCGATCACTTTATTTGAGAAAAATGTTTACGACATTCTATTGCTAGATATTAAATTGCCAGATATGAGTGGTTTTGAAATCGCCCAATATTTGCGAGAGAATTATGAGAACGGTATTTATGATTTTTTACCGCCAATGATTGCTTTTACCGCCAATGTTATGCAAAGCGAGCAAGAATATTTAGAAATGGGCATGGATGGCGTATTACGCAAACCCATTTCAATTAAGGATTTACACCATTGTTTACAGCAATTTTTTGCGGATGAAAGGGAACCTATAATCGAAGTAAATGATACTAGTGTATTTTCAGAAAAGTTTGATTTGGCATTAATTGAAACCCTTGGAAAATCCCAAATTTTAGAAAATTTATCTTTATTCAAACAAACTATGCCAAATTATCTTGCTCAATTATCAAAAGATAATATGAAAGAAACAGAAGAAACAGCCCATAAAATTAAAGGAGCAGCAGCATCGGTAGGGTTAAATTATTTACGTCAATTAGCGGATACTTTAGAAAGTGCGGCTAAAAATTCTGATATTTTCAATTGCGCTGAATTGATTGATGAAATTGGAAATCACTGGTTAGAAAATGTGGAAGACTTAGCTCAATTTTGTGAATACTAATGAATTTTTATTTGGACAGATAACAATAATCCAGCAGTTTTAGGATAAAACTGCTGGATTTAATGATTGATATATTAAATTTAAATCTTTCCCCCAACCCCTTTAAATTTCTCTACAAATGCAGCAATTTTTTGGAAAATCGTCTGTTTTTTAGTGAGATATTGTGGATTAAGTGGACTCATTTTTGGCAATACTTCATTAAGTGCCGTGCCGTTTTCACTGGCATATTCTCGTTTTAATGAAGTGCTGATATAGCGTTTTGCTGCATCGACATTCAAATTTTCTTCTTGAATTAAGGTTTTTGCTTCTTTTTGTTGCTCGTTCTGGGCAAAAAGGAAAAAGGCATCAATCAAGCTTGCTTTATCGGGAATATCATTTAAATTTGTTTGGTTGATAAAATCGACAATCAAGCTCTCTTTAGCACGGTTACCTAAACTTGAACGAACTGTGCGGCGGATTTCATCAATTAACACCTCTTTGTCTTGGTTTTTCTTATGATGTTCGAAAATTAACGCAAGAATATAATCCAAATTGATTTCTTGAGATTTTAATAAATCCACTTCAAACACGACATCATCCCAATTTATCGGCGAATTATCTTTATCATTCCCCTCTTTTCTTTGGCGTAGCCAATCGCGAATATCATTATAAGTTGAACGATAATCTTGCTCCGCTCTTACTGGTAAAGTGGGTACTTTCAGCATTTCTGCAATTTGTTCATCATTCACATAATGTACTTGCTTGAATTTCTCCATTGCAATCGGATCATTTAAATCGACCGCTTGTAAGGCTTGCAATGCTGAAAATTCATCGTAATTTTGCAAAATATTTTCAATATGTAAATATTCGCCAAATAATTTTACAAACTCTTTTTTATCTTGCTCTGTTTCGATTTCTGTTGGATTAGGAAAGCGATTTTGCAGCTCTTGAACAACCTCTAAATAACCACGTTGATTGTCATCACCGTTAAAATAGCTGTCATAACTTTTCTCTAGTACGACATTCTTCGTATTTTTATCGCCAAATAGTGTGATTGCATCAACGGTATTTTGCTCTAAATCGCGGAAAGTGACGATATTCCCAAAGGTTTTAGTTGTGTCATAAATGCGGTTGGTGCGAGAAAAAGCCTGCATTAATCCGTGATAACGCAAGTTTTTGTCCACGAAAAGTGTATTCAACGTAGGGGCATCAAAGCCTGTTAAGAACATTCCGACCACAATTAGTAAATCCACTTCCTGATTTTTCACACGTTTGGCAAGATCACGATAGTAATTTTGGAATGATTGACTATCTACACCATAACTCGTGCCAAAGTAGTGATTGTAATCATCAATGGCTTTCATTAAAAATTCTTTTGCCGTACTGTTTAGAGCAGTGGGTTCAAAGGTCTCATCTGGAATATCGCCAATCGCATCTTGTTCTTCATTTGCCGCAAAAGAGAAAATGGTGGCAATTCTTAACGGTTTTTCTTGTTCAGACTGTAGATTTTGCAAAGTTTCGTAATAACGTTTTGCCGCTTCCACACTGCTTACCGCAAACATTGCATTAAAGCCTTTACCTGTGGCGTTCAAGCGGTGGGTTTTCTGTTTAAAATTGTTAAGCAAATATTGCGAGATTTCTTTAATACGCTCAGGGTGTAAAAAGGCTTGTTTCTGCTCAAGTGCGGTTAATTTTTCAGGATCTTTTTCTATTTCTAAGGCTTTAAATTGTGGGCGGACATCGTTGTAATCGACCTTGAATTTCAGTACCTTGTCATCACGAATAGCATCGGTTATCACATAAGAATGCAATTCAGTACCGAACACACTGGCTGTCGTTTCCGCACCTAATGCGTTTTCAGGGAAAATAGGTGTGCCTGTAAAACCAAATTGATAGAATTTTTTGAATTTACGTTTTAGATTTTTTTGTGCTTCACCAAATTGGGAGCGATGTGCTTCATCAAAAATAAATACGACTTGTTTTTGATAAATCGGCAAATTCTCTTCCGATTTCATCAAATTATTCAACTTTTGAATGGTGGTTACGATAATTTTGTTATCATCTTTTTCAATATTGCGTTTAAGCCCTGCGGTACTTTCCGAACCATTCACGCTATCAGGTGAAAAACGCTGATATTCTTTCATTGTTTGATAATCTAAATCTTTACGATCGACCACAAAAAAGACTTTATCAATAAAATTAAGTTCAGTCGCAAGGCGAGAGGCTTTAAAACTGGTGAGAGTTTTACCTGAACCTGTGGTGTGCCAAATATAGCCACCACTTTCACGATTACTCCAATTTTTTGATAAATAAGAACTTTGAATTTTCCACAAAATGCGTTCTGTTGCGGCAATTTGATAAGGTCGCATAATCAGCAAGGTGTCAGATGTATCAAATACGCAGAATTTAATTAAAATACTGAGTAGAGTATGTTGTTGGAAAAAAGTTGCTGTGAAATCTTTCAGATCTTTAATCGCAATATTATCTTTGGTCGCCCAGTTCATTGTGAAATCAAAGCTATTTTTATTGCGTTTAGTTGTGTTAGCAAAATAGCGGGTATCAGTACCGTTGGAAATCACAAAAATTTGTAGATATTTGAAAAGCGAATTTTCTTTATTAAAACTTTCTTTACTGTAACGATGAATTTGGTTAAAGGCTTCACGAATTGATACGCCACGTTTTTTTAATTCCACTTGAATTAACGGTAAGCCATTGACTAAGATTGTCACATCATAGCGATTCTCTGCTGTGCCTTTTTGCTCAAATTGATTAATTACTTGCACAGTATTACGAGCGAGATTTTGTTTATCTAACAAATAAATATTCTGAATGCGACCGTTATCAAACACAAAATCATAAATATAATTGTTGTGAATTTTACGGGTTTTCTCAATCAAGTTATCACTTGGTTTATCCAAATATTCTTCTAAAAAACGTCGCCATTCTGCATCAGAGAAAACTACATTGTTCAAGCGCTGTAATTGCGCCCGTAAGTTTTTAACCAACGCATCATGACCATTGAGTTCTTGTAAATACTCATAGCCTTGCGCCTGTAAATCACGAATAAACTCACGCTCAAGACTCCCTTCCGTTTGGTAACCAGCGTTAGGCTCTTCCACTAATTTATTATATTGATCTAAAACGATAAAATGATTGGATTCGGCGATTGTGGAATAGTCATTCATAAAATTTTTACCAACTTAAATTTTACCAAGTTTAATGAAATTACTTCTAAAGTGATATTTTTTATATATATGTTCTTCTACTAAATTTTTAAGAACGCGCTTATCATTAGATGAAATATATACAGTCTCCTCACCTGAATGCTTTGAATGGCTTGATAAGTTAACTATTCTATTCATATATGGATCTGGGCCACTACTATCTTGAGGTAACACATTTTTCATATCTCTATAGCCAAGAAATGTAGCAAGCTTCTCGAGTATATTTCTAATCAGGTTAAAATGATACTTTTCTACTTGACAATCTTCAATGTTTTTTTCTTTAAAGAATGAAATTTTAAACTCATGATCTGAAACATAAAATTTTTTTATAAAGAATGTATCTTCTTTTATTTTATCATTGACTTGTTGGTAAAAAATAGATAGTTCTTTATCATTTATTTTTCCGCCATTTAATATATTTACTATGTTATCATTCAATATTTCTTTTTTATTTAATAAGTCTACCACATTAATGCTTAATGTTTCTCTTACATTTTTGCTTAGCTTGAATTCTTTGTTTTCTTCTTTTTCTTCTTCTTTTTCTTCTTCTTTTTCTTCTTCTTTTTCTTCTTCTTTTTCTTTTTCTTTTTCTATTTTTTGGATTAATAACTTAGATATTTCTTTGTTTATATCGTCATTTAGAATATCTCTAATATAATACGTTGGATTTTTATCTGATAATAGCCATATGTCATATTCTGAAGTGCTTAAAAAATTTTCTTTTTTATATTTAAAATCATTTTCTATATCAAGAAAAAATTCTTTTAAAAATTCTTCTGGTTGAATTTCTTTCTTAAAAATATCCTCAAGTTTATGAAATAGATGAACCTGATAAGTGAAAGGGGAGTCATTGTTTTGATGGTATAAATTATGAGTATTATCTTCTGTTTTCTCAAGTCTAAATGTTCCACGTTTATTATTTTTTAATTTACTAGTCTCGTTATATAGAATATTATAAAATAAAGGATTGTGTGTGGTGATAATAAATTTTATAGTATCAGGACTATCTTTGACTAATTCTGCTAAATCAACAGCTAATTGAATAAGATGATTTTCATCCAATGAACTTACTGGATCATCAATAAAGATATATTTAAGTTCATCAAATTCATTAGTAGTGCGTTCACTAGGCTCTGAGATATTTAATTCTGCAACAACTTGTTCAATTAACGTATGAAAAATACTCCAAATAAAATTACTTTCTTCCCCCTTCGATAGTTTTATATTTTCTTCAGGCGTATCATCTCCACGCGCAAAACTGAATGTAATTTGATTATTTTCTATATCAAATTTAGGCATAAGTTTTTCATCACAATAATGATGAAATTTTCCAATTACTTTACCTTCATCCCCTTGATCTCTAATCAACCAGCGAATAAAAGAATTTGGTTGAATCTTTAATTTTGGTTCTGTGTCATTAAGTAGATCATTATCCCAATAGAATAAATCTTCGGTAAATGCATTGAAATAAAGTATTTTTCTTCGTGTTAGATCTTCTTCATTGTCGTGATTTTCTTTAGGTGCAATAAGATTCTTAAATACTTTTGATAAACGGGTTTTTCCACTTCCATTAAAGGCGTAAATTAGATTAACCTTTTTATCAGAATCTCTTAATTGTTTTGCAATTTCGTCTAAACTTTTAGTCATATTATTCTCTGCCTTGGAAATTCAATAATAATTCTCTGTAATATTCATACCGTTTGTGGCTTTGTTCAATCGCCAAAGGTAAGCCTTCGGTGATGGAGTTTGTGAGGGTTTCAAATTTATCAAGGATTGAAACGATGCGTTGTTGTTCTGGAATGCTAGGAATCGGGAATTTAATACTATTTAAATTTTTTTTATTTAATTTAGGTTGCGCAGCACCTGAAATATAAGGGGTTAAATCTATTTTATTTAAATAGAATTCAATAAATCGACGTTCTTCATACGTTTCAAATTTTAAAATATGAGCATGATTATTTACCCATATTTTTCCTGAAGCACTAAAGGCAATAGGTGTATTTCTAGCTAATAAATTTGCTCCATCTTCAGAAATAAGTAAAAAATCTCCATCAAATATATAATCTTTTACATAATCAACGATACCTGAAGCACCATAATAAGGAATTTTACCTGAAGTACGTAAGCCACTTGTAATCGGTTTTCGTTTAGAATCTAGATTCTCTGAAATTTGATCTAGAGTTTTCCACTCAAACCCAACCTTTTCAAGTTCTTCTTCACTTAACAATTTTTCCCGATAGTATTCATACTGCTTCCGGCGTAGTGTAAGCTCGCTGGTAAGCTCGCTGGTAAGCTCGCTGGTAAGCGCTGTCAATGCGTCCAAAATTCGAACGATTTCGGTTTGGACGGGGAGTGGGGGGATGGGGATGGTTAGTGTTCCGATATCTTTAGGATAAACGTGGGGAACACCAGAACCTTTCTTCATTGCATAAATTTTTTGCTGATTTTGCAATAAAAAATGGTAAACGTATTTTATTTGTAATAAAGATTCATCTGTTTTAATTGAAAAGGCATCACTAACAAAAATAGGTTCTTCCCAGTACATTATATAGCCAGCATAAGCTCCGCTACCAGCAACCGTAATAGTCTTACCGTCACGGTTTGATTCGCTATGATAATAAGCTGGTTTTTGCCCTCCACTAATGACAGGAATTTTTCCCTCATTTGTAGATTTTGCAGTTATTGTTTTTCCGCGTTGCATTTCTGAGACTAAAGACAGTGGCTTCCACTCAACCTCAGCCCCATCCAATAATTTTTCTAAAAAAGTGCGGTTGTTTTTCATGGTGTTTTACTCCTCAATCTCCGCCACAATTTTGTCAATCTCGGCACGCAAGCGGTCAATATTAGCTACAGTTTTACGAATTTCCGCATTGAGTTCATCAATATTAATCACTTCGCGAGTGTCTTTTTGTTCCACATACGAACTCACTGCAAGGTTGTATTCATTTTTGGCGATTTCTTCAATGGGAACTAATTTTGCCAAATGCGGTACATCTTCTTTATCGGCAAACAGTTTTAGAATTTGCTCAATATGTTCCTCTTCTAAAAGGTTGTTATTGGTGGCGGATTTAAATAAATCGCTGGCATCGATAAATTGAGTTTGGGTATTGGGTTTGTGCTTGGACAAAACCAAAATATTCACGGCAATACTGGTGCCGTAAAATAGATTAGGTGCAAGGGCAATCACGGTTTCTACAAAATTGTTTTCCACCAAATATTGACGAATTTTTTGTTCCACACCGCCGCGATAAAAAATGCCAGGAAAGGAAACAATCGCCGCACGACCTTTTGCCGAAAGATAACTTAATGCATGCAAAATAAAGGCAAAGTCTGCTTTCGATTTCGGTGCAAGCACACCGGCAGGTGCAAAGCGTTCATCGTTAATCAGTGTTGGATCATCCGAGCCAATCCATTTCACGGAGTAAGGCGGGTTAGAAACGATAGCATCGAAAGGTTTATCATCGCCAAATTGCGGATTCATTAAGGTGTTGCCAAGGGCGATATCAAACTTGTCGTAGTTGATGTTATGCAAAAACATATTCATACGAGCGAGGTTGTAAGTGGTGTGATTAATTTCCTGCCCGAAGAATCCTTCTTCAATGATGTGTTCATCAAATTGTTTTTTGGCTTGCAATAATAAAGAACCCGAACCAGCCGCAGGGTCATAAATTTTATTGACCTTGTCTTGTCCATATAAAGCCAGTCGAGCAATTAGCTTGGAAACGCATTGTGGTGTAAAGAATTCGCCACCTGATTTACCAGCATTAGCGGCATAGTTGGAAATTAAAAATTCGTAAGCATCACCGAATAAATCAATATGATTATCTTCAAAGTCACCAAAATCTAACTCGGCAACGCCTTTTAATACCGCAGCTAGACGGCTGTTTTTATCAGCAACGGTATTGCCCAAGCGGTTGCTGGTGGTATCAAAATCGGCAAATAAGCCTTTAATATCTTGTTCGGAAGGATAGCCAGTAGCGGAGTTTTCGATATCAGTAAAAATGCTTTTCAGATCTGTATTTAAATTCGGATTAGTATTGGCTGTCGCCACGACATTTTTAAATAATTGGCTTGGGTAAATAAAATAGCCTTTTGCTTTGATGGTATCTTCTTTGATGGCTGCAATAATAGGGTCGTCATCATTAAAAGTAGAATAATTAACGCTATCATCTCCACCTTTAATATAGTTGGCAAAATTTTCACTGATAAAACGATAGAAAAGTGTACCCAAAACATACTGTTTAAAATCCCAACCATCGACGGAACCACGTACATCATTAGCGATTTGCCAAATACGGCGTTGAAGTTCTGCGCGTTGTTGAATTGCTGCTGCCATAAAATCCTCAGAATATTTTGTGTAACGAGTTGAATAGATATGTGAAAAATTATACAGGAAATTAGTATATTTGTGTGAGTTTAGATGACTTTATTTCTAATGCTTCATTACTGTTATTTGTAAAAAAATAATAGCTCGTTTGAAGGTTCTGTTTTGATAAAGTGCGGTTGAAATTTGCAATGTTTTTATGAATAGCTTTTTTAGCGGAAAATATTTGAGAAAGGGCATGTCGTGCATGCCCTATAGTTTGGTGTATTAGTTCATAATTCCTTTATGTCTTAATAACGCATCTAATTGCGGTTCACGACCACGGAAGCGTTTGAAGAGTTCCATTGGTTCTTCTGAGCCGCCACGCGTGAGAATTTCATCTAAGAATGATTTGCCAGTGATTGGGTTGAAAATACCTTCTTCTTCAAAGCGTGAATAAGCATCAGCCGATAACACTTCTGCCCATAAATAGCTGTAATAACCTGCGGCGTAGCCCCCTGCAAAAATATGGCTGAAGCTATGCGGGGTTCTCGCCCAATCTACACCTTTTATGACGGCAACTTGTGATTTCACCGCTTTAAGTGTTTCTAAAATTTGATTGGTTTTTTCCGCATCAAAGGTATGATGCAGACGGAAATCAAAAATCCCAAATTCAAGCTGACGCAAGATAAACATCGCGGCTTGGAAATTTTTCGCTTTTAATAATTGCGTGAGTTTTTCTTTTGGCAACGGCTCGCCTGTTTCGTAATGCCCTGAAATAAACGCCAATGCATCTTCTTCCCAGCACCAGTTTTCCATAAATTGACTTGGTAATTCCACGGCATCCCAAGGCACACCGTTAATACCCGCCACATCGGATACATCAATTTGTGTGAGCATATGATGAATTCCATGACCAAATTCGTGGAATAGCGTGGTAACTTCATCGTGCGTAAATAACGCTGGTTTATTACATATAGGGGCGTTGAAGTTGCAAGTTAAATAAGCCACAGGAGTTTGAATGCTGCCATCCTGTTTACGTTTGCGTCCAATACAATCGTCCATCCACGCACCGCCACGTTTATGTTCGCGTGCATATAAATCAAGATAGAAACTGCCACGGAGTTGATCATTTTCATCGATTAAATCAAAGAAGCGCACATCTTTATGCCAAGTATCCACGCCTTCGAGTTCAACTGCACGAATATTGAAAATGCGTTTAATCAATTCAAATAAACCTGAAATTACGCGATTTTCAGGAAAATATGGGCGAAGTTCTTCATCATTAATAGCGTATAAATGTTGTTTTTGTTTTTCGCTGTAAAAACCAATATCCCAAGGTGCAAGTTCAGTGACACCAAATTCTTTTTCACAGTAATCTTTCAATTCTTGCAATTCTTTTTCGCCTTGTGGTTTAGCTCGTTCGGCAAGATGATCTAAGAAATCAAGCACTTGTTGTGGATTTTCTGCCATTTTGGTGGTAAGTGAAAGTTCGGTGTAAGTATTAAAACCGAGTAATTTCGCCAATTCCACGCGTAATGTAAGAATTTCCTCCATGACCTTACTGTTGTCCCATTTGCCTGCGTTAGGGCCTTGCTCTGAGGCGCGTGTTGCATAAGCACGGTACATTTCTTCACGCAATGCACGATTTTCGCAGTAAGTCATCACAGGCAAATAACTTGGGATTTCTAACGTAAAACGATAGCCTTTTAATCCTTTACTTTCGGCAGATTGTTGTGCTGCTTGCAGTGCGGATTCAGGTAAGCCTGTAAGTTCTGCTTCGTTTTCAATGAGTTTTTCCCAGCCCATTGTGGCATCTAATACGTTATTGCTAAATTGTGAATTTAATTCCGATAAGCGCGCCACAATTTCGCCATAACGTTGTTGTTTATCTTCTGAAAGCCCGATACCTGAAAGTTCAAAATCACGCAGTGAATTTTCAATAGCTTTCTTTTGCGCAATCGAATAGTCCGCAAATTCAGCGCTGTTTTTTAACGCTAAATAGGCATTATAAAGCCCTTTATGCTGACCAACACAAGTGCTGTATTCAGAAAGTAAAGGCAAGCACGCTTGATAGGCTTCACGTAATTCAGCACTATTTTTTACTGAATTGAGATGAGAAACGGGTGACCAAGCACGATTTAAGCGATCATTGGTTTCCGTTAAAGGCAAAATGAAATTTTCCCAAGTAAAGTACGGTTGTTTTAACACTTGTTCTATCGTATCACGACAATCTTGAATTAATTTTTCAATAGCCGGTTGAATATGTTCGGGCTTGATTTGTGAAAATGGCGGTAAGCCTTGAATGTTAAGTAATGGATTTGACATAGACATAAATGTTCCTTTTTTGAAAACTACTTTTTATGTGACGACAAATTCTATAATATCAAGGTTGAAAAATCTAAAAAATCAGTAATAATGGTTCGCATTTTTTTTTATTAGGAACATTATGAAAATTATTTACATTATTTTAGGTTTTCTTTCTCTTGCTCTTGGCATCATTGGCATTTTCCTTCCTATTTTACCGACCACTCCTTTTTTATTACTTACTTTATTTTTCTTTGCAAAAGGTTCAAAACGCTTAGAACAATGGTTTTTAGGCACAAGTATTTATCAAAAACATCTTAAGTCTTTTAATGAAAATCGTACATTAAAGAAAAATACTAAAATTTGCATTTTGAGTTTTGCGACCACTATGTTGCTTATTGGTTTTTATTTTACACCAAGCGTAATGGGGCGTAGTGTTATTGCGGCGTTGATTTGTATTAAATTTTGGTTCTTTTTATTTTGGGTTAAAACCGAGAATGAATAATTTTCTAACTTTGTGCCAGCGAAGTGCGGTTATTTTTTCCATTATTTTTACGGTGGTGGCTTGTGATAAATTGGATAATCCCAAGTCTGTTTCGCCACAAGTTGAGACACCGAAAAATACTCAATTAGAGTCCAACCGTGTTGAATTAAAACGTGGCGTTTATAGCGATCTTACTTTACAACCTTGGCAAGCACAAAGTGAAGAACAAACCCAATTATTACGCGATCTTTTTGAAGGCTTAACGGCTTATGATGCGCAAGGTAATCTTGTTCCTGCCGTAGCAGAAAGTTGGCAAACTAAAGATAATAAAACATGGATTTTCACTTTGCGTGAAAATGCTAAATGGTCAAATGGTGAATCGGTGATTGCCTCTGATTTTGTACAATCTTGGCAAGCACTTTCCCAATCTGAAAGCCCGCTAAAAAATTATTTGGCTTTTATGAATTTGAAAAATGCGAGGGCAGTATTGGAAAAAACAATGGCTGTGGAATCGCTAGGATTATTCGTTGAAAATGACCACACTTTACGCATTGAATTAGATAAAGCATCGCCATATTTACCTTCTATGTTGGCGCACGTCAGCCTTTTGCCTCGCTATGCTAAATCGACTGAAACCCTTATCAACAATGGTGCATATCAATTACAAAGCCAGTCTGAAAATCAGTACATTTTAACAGCCAATCCTTATTATTGGGCAAAGGAAAAAGTGATATTTCATCAAGTGAAGTATCAAAAAATTGCAGCTGATGCAGATTTGTCTGATTTTGATGTTGTATTGAATCCGCAAAAAACAGTTCAAAATATCCAAGATTATCCGCAACTTTGTACTTACTTCTATGAGTTTAATCTTGCCGATCCTATGTTGCAAAAAAGTGCGGTAAGAAAAGCGATAGCTTCGATGATTTCTACGAAAAATTTGGTTGCAGATATTGCTCATCTTTATCCAAGTAATACTTTTTTACCTAAACCTATGCTAGGTGAGCAAGAGTCTGTTTGGGAGCCAGTTGTTGCAGAACAGCTTCTTTCCCAAAATCAAATTAGTGAAACTCATCCGTTGAAATTACGTATTCGTTATGATGATTCGTTTCTTAATCAGACTATTGCAACGCGATTAAATCGTCAATTATCGCAATCAGATTTATTACGAGTTGAACATCAAGGGATGGGTTGGCAAGAATTGCAAACAGCTCGCACAAAAGGGGATTTTCAATTAATTCGTTCTGGCTGGTGTGCTGATTTTAATGATCCCGTTGCTTTCTTAAATTTGTTCTATTCAAAAAGCCCTGATAACAAAAATGGCTATAAAAATGCAGAATTTGATCGTTTATTTGAAAGTGCAATGACGACGACATCCGAAAAAGTGCGGTTAGAAAATTACGCGAAATTAAAAGGGATAGTTCAACAAGAATATTTAGTATTACCCATTTTTCAATATAGTACGCCAGTTTATCTTGCGCCAAGTATAATGGGCGCGCAAGTAAATTCTGTTGGAACCATTTATAGTAAAGATTTATGGCGAAAGGTTAAAAATTAGTAATCACGCTTGCAATCAAGGAAAGAATTCTTTAAGATTGGAGGCGTTGGGGACAACTCCGACATCGTCCCCGTAGCTATTATCTTAGATAACTGTACCAGAACAGCTAACTAAACAACAGATAATCAAGAAAATGAAAAAGAGCGTTTTTTTCATTTTACTTACTCTTGATAAGCCCCGATCTTTGGAATACGAGACGGGGTTTCTCGTTTTTAGCAATATGCTAAAAAATCTTTTGATTATTCCATGGCATAAGGTTTAAATAAAAAAGCCACACTGTTCAATATAACAGTATGGCTTTTTTTATATGTATTATTTTATTAAATAATCTCTTCTTGGCAATGTGGACAGGTCATTAAATGTTGTTCATCATTGTTATGCACAATGTAATGCCCCATTTTTTTCGCTTTGGTATCAAGATATTTTGTGTTGTAGCGGTTTTCTCCCACATTAAGAGGAACTCGTTCAACCACGTTGATACCAGCTTTTTTCATGGTTTCTACTTTTTCTGGGTTGTTGGTCATCAAGCGAACTTTTTTTACACCAAGTAGCTCGAACATATCGGCACAGACTTCGAAGTTACGTTCATCTGCTTTGAAGCCTAAAGCAAGATTGGCTTCAATCGTATCCATTCCTTTATCTTGTAAAGAATATGCTCGGATTTTATTAATCAAACCAATTCCGCGGCCCTCTTCACGATGATAAATTAAGACACCACGACCTTCTTCTTGAATTTGTTTTAATGCTGTCGCCAGTTGGAACCCACAATCGCATTTTAAGCTGTGAAGTGCATCGCCAGTTAAACATTCAGAATGGATGCGTGCTAACACAGGTTCATCAACATTAGAAATATCACCCATTACTAAAGCTACATGTTCTTTTTTGGTATCTGGAAATTCAAATCCCACCATTCTGAAAATACCATATTCAGTAGGTAAATTGGCTTGCGCAACTAGCTGAATTTTTGCCATAAAGTGATCCTTATTCGTAGTCATTTCTGTTAGAATGCGCGCATTATTTTTTATTATTAAGGGGCGAGCATGTTTAAAAGGCTGTCATTATATACGTTATTACTTTGTCTTGTACCATTTTTTATTTGGGGTATTTCCTATCAGTGGCATGGCAATAGCCAATTAACAGAAGCTGATTATTGGCTTTATTTGCTCACTGAAACGGGTAGTGTACCTTATGCGTTGATCACCTGTGTGTTGTTTACGCTTTTGTTCGCGTTTTTATTTAAAAACCCAAAACAATGGCTATTAGGCGTAATTGTGATGGGGATTTCAGTTATTGCCACTCAAGCGGCAAAAACGGGGGCAAAAGCATTGTTTGAAGAACCTCGTCCGTTCACCGTTTATCTAGCTGAGCAAACTCATTCAACGCCTGAAAACTTTTATAAAAATGACCGCACTTTGCGTGCAGAAATCGCTAAGGATTTTTATTCGATGGATGCTATCACACCAGCTTGGTTAGTTCATCATTATGAAAATGAAACAGGATATTCGTTTCCCTCAGGACATACGATTTTTGCAGCAACTTGGCTGATGCTTGCTGTTGGCTTTACTCAATTATTAGGTAACCGTTCTTTTAAAGCAAAATTGCTGGTGGCGGGCATTGCGGTGTGGGGCTTATTGATGTTGATTAGCCGTGTGCGATTAGGCATGCATTACCCAATAGATTTATTAGTGGCGACATTGCTGGCATGGTTGATTAATAGCATTATTTTTGCCTTTTTAAAGAAAAAGGCGATCTTCGTCATAAAATAACGATTTAAGTGCGGTTAAAATTTTGGCTAATTTTAACCGTACTTCTTTATAAAGGAGCAGATTATGTATTATGGTTTAGATATTGGTGGCACGAAAATAGAGCTTGCTGTATTCAATGAAAAATTAGAAAAATTATATTCTGAACGGGTACCAACACCTAAAACTGACTATGAGGAATGGCTTAACACGATTGTGGATTTAGTGAATCGTGCTGATGAAAAGTTTGGTGAGGTGGGCACCGTAGGTTTGGGCGTGCCTGGTTTTGTGAATCAACAAACTGGATTAGCCGAAATTACTAATATTCGTGTGGCAGATAATAAACCAATTTTACGCGATTTGTCTGTGCGTTTAGGCCGTGAAGTGCGGGCAGAAAATGACGCAAATTGTTTTGCGTTATCTGAAGCATGGGATGCGGAAAATCAGCAATATCCGACTGTACTTGGTTTAATTCTTGGAACTGGTTTTGGTGGTGGCTTTGTTTTAAACGGTAAAGTTCATTCAGGTCAAGTGGGAATGGCGGGAGAGCTTGGTCATTTACAACTAAATTATCATGCCTTGAAGTTATTAGGATGGGATAAAGCCCCAATTTATCAATGCGGTTGTGGCAACAAGGCTTGTTTGGATAATTATTTGTCTGGTCGCGGTTTTGAAATGCTTTATCGTGATTTGAAAGGCGAAACGTTATCTGCTCGTGAAATTATTAATTTGTTCTATCAAGGCAATGAAAGTGCGGTAGATTTTGTGAATCTTTTTGTTGAATTGGCGGCGATTTCTATTGGCAATATCATTACGGCATTTGATCCGCATATGATTGTGTTAGGTGGTGGATTATCTAATTTTGATTACCTTTATGAGGCTTTACCAAAAGCATTACCTCCTCACTTGATGCGGACAGCAAAAGTCCCGCCAATTAAAAAAGCGAAACACGGCGATTCAGGTGGTGTGAGAGGTGCTGCAGCGTTGTTTTTAACCAAATAATTCAGCAAACTAATGGGCGTATTCGAATAATACGCCCTTTATTTTTGAAAAATATTTAGAATATTCTAAAATTATTAGATTTTTTCTTGTTTGCGTTTCTTTTCGTTAGAGAAATTATTAAAAAATCTCGCCTTTTCATTGAAAAACCATACAATCAAATTATTTATCGCTTGAGGGATGATTATGGAATTTGAATTTTCAAAAATGTTAGAAGAAGTGCTAACTTGGATAGTCGCACACCTTGATGGGCCTTTATGGGATGCCACAATTATTATTTTGCTTGGGACGGGGCTATTTTTTACCATTACAACAGGATTTGTGCAGTTCCGTTTATTCCCAGCAAGCCTTCGTGAAATGTGGTTTGGTCGTGCAGTGGAAGGAAGCTCGTTAACACCTTTCCAAGCGTTTACGACAGGTCTTGCGAGCCGCGTTGGTGTGGGTAACATTGGTGGGGTAGCAACGGCAATCGCCTTGGGAGGAGAAGGCGCAGTGTTTTGGATGTGGGTAACGGCATTTATTGGTATGTCGAGTGCTTTCGCTGAATCTACCCTTGCTCAATTATTTAAAATTCAAGATAAAGATGGCTCATTCCGTGGTGGTCCCGCTTATTATATTGTGCAAGGTTTAAAATCACGTTGTATGGCGGTGGCTTTTGCACTTGCATTAATTTTTACATTTGGTTTCGCATTTAATTCTGTGCAGGCTAACTCCATTGTGGAAGCAACCAGCAATGCGTGGAATTGGAAAGGGGAATATGTCGGTATTTCATTAGTAATTTTGACCGCACTTATTATTTTCGGTGGCGTTAAGCGTATTGCGATTATTTCGAGTAGTCTGGTTCCAATGATGGCGCTTTTCTATTTGATTATGGCGGTGATTATTCTTGGCATGCATATTGATATGATCCCTTCCGTGATTCATCGTATCATTCAAAGTGCATTTAGTTTTGATGCTGCGGCTGGCGGAATGTTTGGTGCGCTAGTATCAAAAGCAATGATGATGGGAATTAAACGCGGACTATTCTCTAACGAGGCTGGGATGGGTTCTGCGCCTAATGCGGCTGCTGCAGCTCATGTTAAGCATCCTGTTAGTCAAGGCTTAGTACAGATGTTGGGTGTGTTTGTTGATACCATGATTGTTTGTTCTTGTACTGCTGTTATTATTTTGCTTTCAAATAATTATGGTAGCGAAACGCTAAAAAGTATTTCACTTACGCAAAACGCCTTGCAATATCACATAGGTGAATTTGGGGTGCATTTCCTAGCGTTTATCTTATTGTTATTCGCTTATTCTTCCATTATTGGTAATTATGCTTATGCGGAAAGCAATATCCGTTTTATTAAGAATAAACCTTGGTTTGTATTTTTGTTCCGTTTAATGGTGCTATTCTTCGTGTATTTTGGTTCGGTTCGTTCAGGCAATGTGGTGTGGAATTTTGCGGATACGGTAATGGCCGTCATGGCAATCATTAACTTGATCGCAATTTTGATGTTGTCGCCAATCGTATGGAAATTGATGAAGGATTATCAACGCCAGCTTAAGGAAGGAAAAACACCAGAATTTAAGATTGACGAGCACCCTGAATTACGTAAGAGAATATTTGATTCTCGCATTTGGAAATAAGCATGAAATGGCTAGAAAGAAATTTTTAGCCATTTTTAGTTTATTCATATATTGCGTTTTATCATTAATATCGTGATAAATTGAAAATAATCCCCGATAGCTATTGTTCTACGTGGGTAAAAAGGGTATATTCCGACCCAAATTTTTTCTTTTTTATAGAACGGAGTTTATTATGTTTGGTTTATCCCCTGCTCAAATGATTATCTTATTAGTGGTCATTTTATTGGTTTTCGGTACGAAAAAATTAAGAAATGCGGGTTCAGATCTTGGCGCTGCAGTGAAAGGCTTTAAGAAAGCAATGCAAGATGACGAAAAAGCAAAAGATGCTGAATTTAAGTCTATTGACAATAATGCAACATCTGCAAAAACTGAAACTACAAAAGAGAAAGAACAGGCTTAATCCGTGTTTGATATTGGTTTTTCAGAACTTGTTTTGTTAATGGTGGTTGGCCTAGTTGTGCTAGGGCCGAAGCGTTTGCCTGTCGCTATTCGCACAGTGATGAGCTGGGTGAAAACAATTCGTGGTTTAGCTGCCAATGTGCAAAATGAGTTGAAGCAAGAACTAAAATTGCAAGAATTACAGGATAGTATCAAAAAAGCTGAATCTTTGAACTTGCAAACCCTTTCACCAGAATTGAGTAAAACGGTGGAAGAATTAAAAGTTCAAGCAGACAAAATGAAAGCGGAGCTAGAAGATAAAGCAGCTCAAGCTGGCACAACAGTGGAAGAGCAAATTAAAGAAATTAAAAGTGCGGCTGAAAATGCAGAAAAGGCTCAAAATGTGGCATTAACTGAGGATTCGACAGAAACTTTACCTGAAGCAGAAAAAACACCTGCAGATTTAATCGCACTTGAGGCCCACGAGCAAGCAGAATTGACTGAGCGTTTATCTGATTATTATCCGCCGGATGAGATTGAAATTGCTCCAGCACCAAAATCTCAATCTTCAAAAACTGAATCATAGCGAGTTTTTATGAGTAATGTGGATGAATCTCAACCTCTAATTACACACCTTGTTGAGCTAAGAAACCGTTTATTACGCTGTGTGATTTGTGTGGTATTGGTTTTTGTCGCATTGGTGTATTTTTCCAACGATATTTATCATTTTGTTGCTGCACCTTTAACGGCTGTTATGCCAAAAGGTGCGACAATGATCGCAACCAATATTCAAACGCCTTTCTTTACGCCAATTAAATTGACAGCGATTGTTGCTGTTTTTATTTCTGTCCCTTATTTGCTTTATCAAATTTGGGCTTTTGTTGCACCTGCATTGTACCAACATGAAAAACGGATGATTTATCCGTTGCTATTTTCAAGTACGATTTTATTTTATTGTGGCGTGTCTTTTGCTTATTACGTTGTGTTCCCGTTTGTATTTAGTTTCTTTACACAAACTGCACCAGAAGGCGTTGCTATTGCAACAGACATCAGCAGTTATTTAGATTTTGCTTTGGCATTATTTTTAGCATTTGGTGTGTGTTTTGAAGTACCGATAGCTATCATTCTACTTTGCTGGACTGGCGTTACCACTGTGAAGGCTCTTTCCGAAAAACGTCCTTATATTATCGTGGGGGCATTTTTTATCGGCATGCTTTTAACACCTCCTGATGTTTTCTCACAAACTTTACTCGCAGTGCCGATGTGCTTGCTCTTTGAGCTTGGCCTGTTAGTAGCTCGTTTTTATCAACCCAAAGACGATGAAAGTGCGGTTGAAAACAACGATGAATCAGAAAAAACAGAATAATAAATCGATTAATATATTAAATAGGGGCTTAGCCCCTTTTTTATTGCGTTGATGTCAACCTCGCGTTGCTTTTTCATAAAACAATATCTTTTCTTTATTCACGAATAAATGTGATTTATAGCTTAGTAAAAGTTTCGTATTTTCACCTAAAATATCATCATTTTATTAGGTTATTATCTTTATTTTTATTTTTTATTTAATAAATGTGGTAATTTTTTAGATAATTTCTTTCCACTTTGTTTTTCTTTAAATTTCCTTCATGAAAATTATTGCAACGTTAAATCAGTCATTGCATATTGTCAGTGCGCCCCATGAGGCGAACATAATAAAAAACACAATACACACAACATAAACAACAAAGAAGGAAATTCATTATGTCAACAGTTGCTTCCCTAGATGCATTCTTAGCAAAAGTCGCTCAACGTGATGGTCATCAACCTGAGTTTTTACAAGCGGTTAGAGAAGTGTTTACTTCTATTTGGCCTTTTTTAGAAGCTAATCCTAAATATCGTTTAGAGGGATTATTAGAACGTTTAGTCGAGCCTGAACGTGCATTTCAATTCCGTGTAGCTTGGACTGATGACAATGGTCAAGTGCAAGTCAACCGTGCATTCCGAGTGCAATTTAATAGTGCAATTGGTCCATTTAAGGGCGGTATGCGATTCCATCCATCAGTAAATTTATCTATCTTAAAATTCTTGGGCTTTGAGCAAATATTTAAAAATGCTTTAACCACGTTGCCTATGGGCGGTGCAAAAGGTGGTTCGGACTTTGATCCGAAAGGGAAATCAGATGCAGAAGTCATGCGTTTTTGCCAGGCATTGATGGCTGAACTTTATCGCCATGTAGGGGCGGATACTGATGTGCCTGCAGGTGATATTGGTGTTGGTGGACGCGAAGTTGGTTATTTAGCTGGCTATATGAAAAAATTATCAAACCAAGCTGCATGCGTCTTTACTGGGCGTGGATTGTCTTTTGGTGGTAGTTTAATTCGTCCAGAAGCAACGGGATATGGGTTAGTTTATTTTGCTCAAGCTATGTTAGCTGAAAAAGGCGATAGTTTTGCGGGTAAAGTCGTATCGGTTTCAGGTTCTGGTAATGTAGCGCAATATGCTATTGAAAAAGCATTATCGCTTGGCGCAAAAGTGGTGACTTGCTCTGACTCATCAGGTTATGTTTATGATACTGAGGGATTTACTACTGAAAAATTAGCCGCACTTTTAGAAATTAAAAATGTAAAACGTGGTCGAGTGAAAGATTATGCAGAACAATTTGGCTTGCAATATTTTGAAGGTAAACGCCCTTGGGAAGTGAAAGTTGATATTGCGCTTCCTTGTGCAACTCAAAATGAATTAGAACTTTCTGATGCTCAACGTTTAATTAAAAATGGCGTGAGATTGGTCGCTGAAGGTGCCAATATGCCAACTACTATTGAAGCAACCGACGCGTTACAGGCTGCTGGTGTATTATTTGGACCTGGTAAAGCGGCTAATGCTGGTGGCGTGGCGACTTCTGGTTTAGAAATGGCGCAAAGCTCACAACGTTTGTATTGGACTGCAGAAGAAGTGGATGCAAAATTGCATCGCATCATGTTAGACATTCACGCAAACTGTAAAAAATACGGCACGATTGAAGGTCAAGAAAATATCAACTATGTGGTAGGAGCAAACGTAGCAGGTTTTGTTAAAGTCGCTGATGCTATGTTGGCACAAGGTGTTTATTAATCCTTAAAATTTCAAATAGAAAATAACCGCACTTTAAAAAAAGAGCGGTTATTTTTTTGAATAAAATTGAATATAACAAAGGCGACATTGAGTCGCCTCAGAGATGTTATTTATTTGAATTGTTTTCATCGCACTTATTGATATCACTACATTTACCATAAAGATATAAACTGTGTGCTTTTAACTTAATACCGTACTGTTGGCTAATTTCGCGTTGACGTTGTTCGATGATATTGTCACTGAATTCAAATACTTTTCCGCAATCCTCGCAGATAATATGATCATGATGTTCAGTTGGAGCTAGCTCAAATACAGATTTGTTCCCTTCAAAATTGTGACGAATGAGAATATGAGCCTCATCAAATTGATTTAATACTCTGTAAACCGTCGCTAAGCCAATTTCACTCCCTTGATCAAGCAGGATTTTGTACACATCTTCTGCCGAGAAATGTTCGTTTTTGTGCTCTTGCATTAAGCTAAGAATTGTTAAACGAGGTTCAGTGATTTTTAATCCAGCTTTTTTAAGTAATTTAATGTTTTCTTCAGACATAAAGTTCCCTTCCTTTTATGTGAAAAATTCTAAGCGAGCTCGGCTAAACACATTTCATCGTAAATTTGTTTACACCATTTTTCTACACGTTCTGCCGTGAGTTCTGGTTGGCGATCTTCATCAATACACAAACCAATGAAAGTTCCATCTTCTAATAATGCTTTTGATGCTTCAAAAGTATAACCTTCAGTTGGCCAATTACCCACAATGATTGCGCCGCGCGGTTCTATAATGTCGCGCACGGTGCCGATAGCATCGCAGAAATAATCAGCATAGTCTTCTTGATCGCCACAGCCGAAAATACCTACGAGTTTATCTGTAAAATCGATTTCTTCTAACGTTGGGAAAAAATCATCCCAGTCAGCTTGTGCTTCGCCGTAATACCAAGTCGGAATACCGAAAAGTAAGAAATCGTATGCTTCAATATCTTCTTTGCTACTTTTTGCAATATCACGAATATCGATTAAGTCATTACCTAATTGTTTTTGGATCATTTTCGCGATGTTTTCGGTATTGCCTGTGTCACTGCCATAAAATAGACCAACAACTGCCATTTTTCTTTCCTTTTAAAATTTAACGTATTGATTATAAATAGGGGATATACCCTAAATTATGTGGGAGTATACTACAAAAGTATTCTCATTTAAATTAATTAATTCTTATTTACAAATCGCTCTATCGCACGTATAACAAATTCAGGTTTTTCAGCATGCACCCAATGCCCACAACCACTGATAGTAAAAGACGTCGCATAAGGAAATTGTTCTAAAATTTTTTCGCTATTCTCTATTTTTATATAAGAAGAATTTCCGCCTTTGATAAACAGCGTCGGCGTGAGTACATGCACCTTTTCCCAATCCATAATGTTAGAGTAATTGTTGAAAAGTGCGGTGAGATTAAAGCGAAAATAATCAGGTGAATTTGGCTCAAAAGATTTCAGCATAAATTGCACGACATCCTGATCATCAATTTCCTTTTTTAAGATAGGTTTAGCTTCTTGACGAGTTTGAGGGGCTGCATTTTTGACAGCGAACAAGCCATTAAACACATCTTTATGCCCAAATCCTTCGTAAGGTAGGGGAGATATATCTATTACAATTAATTTTTTGACTAATTCTGGGCAAAGTGCGGTGATTTTCATGGCGGTTTTTCCCCCCATGGAATGACCAATTAGTATCACTTTGGATAAATTTAAGTAGCGGATTACCGCGATAACATCTTCAGCCATAAGTTGATAAGTCATTTTTTCCGAATGAAAACTATGGCCGTGATTACGCAGGTCTACGCGTAAAATATTGTAATTTTCGCTAAAAGCTCTGGCGATGATGCCAAGGTTATTCATATCCCCGAATAAACCGTGAATAAAAACTAAAGTTGGAGAATTAATCGTTTGTTTTACTTGATGAAATTGATAATTGAGCAATGAATTTGCCATAATTTTTACGTGAGAATTTGTAAAGAAGTCGTTATAATTAAAAAAATTCTAGCAAACAGAGAGAAAAAAATGAAGATCATTGAAGTTGATGAAGAATTATACCAATACATTGCGAGCCAAACCCGCTCTATTGGGGAAAGTGCTTCGGATATTTTACGCCGTTTGCTTAATTTACCGGCACATGCGAGTGTTTTTGCCGATGACTTAACATTTGCTCCGGCTGAAAATAACGAAAAAACAGAATCAAAAGTAGAAGTACAGCCCGAACCTGCTAAGTCAGAAAGTATAAAACCGACGAAAAAACAGCCGATAACTGCAATTAATCAGATCGTAGAAAAAGTTCAAACGTTGTTGAACTCGACAGAATTTCAAGAAGAAGGTAAAGCTGTTACACGTTTCTTAGCTATTTTGCGCGTGCTTTATCGCACTAATCCTGAGAGTTTTGCGCAAGCCACAGAATCTTTACAAGGCCGTACTCGAGTTTATTTTGCGCGCGATGAAGCAACATTGTTAATGACAGGCAATCATACAAAACCAAAACAAATTCCAGATACGCCTTATTGGGTTATCACTAATACAAACAGTGGTCGTAAAATGCTGATGTTGGAAGGTGCAATGCAATCAATGGATTTGCCTGAAAGTTTAATTGACGAAGTGCGAGCATATTTCACGGTAAATTAATGATGTATCCTTGGCAAGCATTTGCTCTCCAACCTAAGTTTTCTCATAAAATCGCCTTGCGCACTGCACAGGGCGATATTTTTAATTGGGCGCAAGTAGCCGAGAAAGTGAACCAAACTGTTTCCTTTTTACAAAATAAAGGTGTAAATCCTGAAAGTGCGGTTGCTTTTATTGGAAAAAATACAGAAAACATTTTATTTTTATATCTTGCCACAATCCAACTTGGTGCAAAAATTCTAGGTATTAATCCGGCTTTCCCTCAAGAAAAAATTTCTGAGTTGTGTGAAGTTCATCACATCGATTTTTGTTTTTATGATAAAGATTTGAGGGATTTGCCAATAGCTGGTGCAGTTATACAAAAAGCTGATTTCTTTCGCCCAGCAACAATGACACTTACGTCTGGCTCGACAAGTTTGCCAAAAGCGGTGGTGCATAATGTTCAAGCGCATTTAGATAATGCGAAGGGCATATGCGAATTGATGAAGTTCGATAGCGAACATTCTTGGCTACTTTCCTTGCCGTTATATCATGTTTCAGGTCAAGGTATTGTTTGGCGTTGGTTGAGTTGTGGCGCTGAATTGCATTTTCCGAAAACGGATTTTTACGCTTCATTATTGGAGGCAACTCACGTTTCTCTTGTGCCAACGCAATTACAGCGTTTATTAGATTATTTACAGGAAAATTCGAGCATTTCATTTGCTACACGCCATATTTTACTAGGCGGTGCGCATATTCAGACAGAACTTACACAAAAAATGGTGAAATATGGTATCGAAACTTATTCTGGTTATGGCATGACAGAAATGGCATCTACGGTTTTTGCCAAACAATCTGATAAAAAACAAGGCGTAGGGCAACCGTTATTAGGTCGAGAATATCGTTTGGTGAACGATGAAGTTTGGCTAAAAGGTGCTGGTTTGGCAATGGGGTATTGGAAAGAACGACAAATTTTTCCATTAACGAATAGTGACGGCTGGCTTCAGACAAAAGATAAAGGTATTTTGCAAGAGGGCGAACTGGTAATTATCGGACGACTTGATAATATGTTTATTTCTGGCGGTGAAAATATTCAGCCAGAAGAAATAGAGCAAGTGATGCTGAAAAATGCTATGGTGAAACAAGTTTTTGTTTTACCCAAAGCCGATCATGAATTTGGCTATCGCCCAGTTGCGATTGTTGCTTTGAATGAACCCTTTAATCAAAGTGTGGTCGAAAAACTCACTGAATTTTTACAAGATAAATTGGCTCGTTTTAAACAGCCAATAGCTTATTATGAATTGCCAGTAGATTTATCTACTGGTGCAATAAAAATATCACGTAAAGTGCTTGCCGATTGGTTAGCAAAACAAATAAACGAACAATAAAAATACAGGTAACTTATGAAAACATCACGTTTTTTCACCGTACTTTTAGCTACAGCTTTAATTGGTTGGGCGACGGTGCATCCAACATTTGCTGCAAATAAAAGCAAAATATTATTACCTACGGAGCAAGAGCTCACCGCAGATTTGGCTGACGCGCAAAAAATGGCTGATGGTGATGTAAAAACAGCACTTATTAATGAATTGCAAACCTCTTTAGATTTATTGCAACTCATTCAAACTCAACAAAAAAATAATGAAGATTTACATGATGTTTTAGCCCATGCTGATAGTGAAATTAAGAAAAATAATGTAGATTTATTGGCGTTTAAAAAGCAGTTAGAACAATCTAAATCAGTCGATTATCAAGCACAAAATTTAGCAGATTTACAGGCTGCATTAAGCAAACTTAGTGCTCAACAGCAGGAAACTCAAACAGCGTTAGGTAAAGCAAATACTCAATTAGCGGGGCAAAGCTCTGTATCTGAGCGTGCACAAACCAGTCTTACTGAGAATTTGAAACGCACACAAGAAATTAATCAACAATTAGCCGATAGCAATCTTACAAAAGCTTTACGCCAAAAAAATCAAATAGAATTACAGTTGATTGATTTAAAAAACGCTTACAACCAAGATTTATTGAAAAATAGTGATCAGCTGACATTGCTTTATCAAAGTCGTTATGATTTGTTGAATGTGCGTTTGCAATTGCTACAACAACAAATTGTGGCGATTCAAGAGGTGATTAATCAGAAAAACTTGGCGCAAACTCAAAACCAAGTGGAACAAGTTCAGCAACAGCAACTAAATAGTGCAAAAAATTCCTATATTCAGAAAGAATTGGCGCGTAATGCGGACTTGAGTCAATATTTGCTACAACAAACTGAGAAAACTAATATCTTGACGCAAGATGACTTGAGAATGCGTAATGTGTTGGAGAGTCTTACTCAAACTCAACATACGATTGACGAACAAATTAGCGCTTTACAAGGTACATTGGTACTTTCTCGTATTATTCAGCAACAAAAACAAAAATTACCAACTAATTTAAATATTCAAGGTTTATCAAAACAAATTGCAGATTTGAGGGTTCAGATTTTTGATATTACTCAAAAACGTAATGAGCTTTACGATTTAGATGCTTATATTCTTAAAGTAGAATCAGATGAAGGCGAAAAATTTAGTAATACAGAGAAGATTCAATTAACGAATTTATTAACTGAGCGTCGGAAAGTTTTATCTGACTTAATTAAATCATTGAATAGCCAGCTTAATTTAGCTATTTCATTAGAGCTTACTCAGCAGCAAATTACTCAAATAAGTGATCAAGTTCAAGCTAAATTAGATCAACAAAGTTTTTGGGTTAAAAGTAATAATCCTATTAATTTAGATTGGTTTAGTGAATTACCACATATATTTGTTGCTCAAGTAGATGGTATTGTGAAGAAAATTGGTTTTCCAACCAACTATAGTAATTTACCTTATTTACTGATGTATTTCTTTGCTCTGTTTGTTGTAGGCGGTGCGATTTTTCGTTTTAAAGAACGTATTAAACAGCGTTTAGCCAAAATTAATAGTGAAATTAATCGTTTGAAATATGACAATCAATGGAATACTCCATTAGCTATATTATTGACTGCATTTTTAACCCTTTCAGGGACATTATGGTTTTTAGCCATTTGCCAAATGATTGGTTTCTTTTTTGTGAAAAATCCAACTGAGTTTTGGGATTGGTCGTTTAGTATGGCTGGTTATTGGTGGTTCTTCACATTTTGGCTTTCTTTATTCCGCCCAAATGGGATTTTTGTGCGCCACTTTGAATTTTCTCAACAAAGTGCGGTGCGTTTTCAAAGTGTAATTAAACGTATTGTTGTAGCGGTTGTTTTATTACTTAATACATCAGTATTTAGTAACGTGACTGATTATGGGTTGGCAAATGATGTGATTGGGCAGGTGAACACAATAGTTTCATTGTTGTTCTGCATTATTATCATCGCACCACGTTTCAAAAATGTGCTACGTTCTTACGAAGATGAGAAAAAAAGCCATAACCACATTATCGTCAAAATTGTTCAATTTGGTTTACAGATTATTCCTGTTGGCTTAGTGCTATTAGTCTCATTGGGATACTATTACACTGCGTTGAATTTAATACAGCATCTGATTAATTCTTATATAGCCTGGTGTGTGTGGTGGTTAACTCGCCAAGTAATTTATCGTGGTATTACTGTATCCTCTCGTCGCTTGGCTCATCGCCGTTTAGAAGAAAAACGTAATCAGAAACGAGCAAGCATCAATGAAGGCTCAACATCTGATGAGCTTGTTCTTAATGAAAAAGAAGAAGGCTTAGCTCTAAATGAAGTGCGTAGCCAGTTATTGCGTTTTGCGGATCTTTTCATTTGGACTGCTTTGTTTGGTATTTTCTACTATGTTTGGTCAGATCTTGTAACAGTGGCAAGTTATTTGCGTGAAGTGACCTTATGGCAGCAAACGACGACTACTGAAGCTGGCACAGTGATGGAAAGTATCACTTTATTTAATCTTCTCGTCGCCTTGGTGATTGTAGGGATTACTTATGTGTTAGTACGCAATATCTCAGGTATTTTAGAAGTATTAATTTTCTCACGGGTTAAACTTTCACAAGGCACGCCTTATACTATTACTACATTGTTAACCTATGTTTTATTTGCGGTTGGTGGTGCGTGGGCATTTGCTACATTAGGCATGTCGTGGTCTAAATTGCAATGGTTGTTTGCTGCCCTTTCAGTTGGTTTGGGCTTTGGTATGCAAGAAATCTTTGCAAACTTTGTATCTGGGATTATTTTATTGTTTGAACGCCCAATTCGAGTGGGCGATACCGTTACGATAAACGGTGTCACTGGTACGGTAGCGAAAATCCGTATTCGTGCTATTACAATGATTGATCCTGATAGAAAAGAAGTAATTGTGCCGAATAAATCGTTTGTCACAGGGCAAGTGACGAACTGGGCATTATCAAATACCATTACTCGTTTAGTCATCTCTGTTGGGGTTGCTTATAACTCCGATTTAGAATTAGTAAAACGTTTGTTGTTACAAGCTGCTTATGAATTGCCAAGTGTTTTAAAAGAGCCTGAGCCAAGAGCGTTGTTTTTAAATTTTGGTGCAAGCACTTTAGACCATGAGTTACGAGTTTATGTCGGACAAGTTTCTGAGCGTAATGATACGCTTGATTTATTAAATCGTCGTGTAAATCAATTATTTAAAGAAAATAATATAGACATTGCTTTCAATCAGTTGGATATCTTTATTAAAAATAACGATACGGGTGAAGAGATTCCTTTTATTAATATGGAAAAATTAACTAAAACTAATTAAAGAGAAATAATATGGCGGGTAACACAATTGGACAACTTTTTCGTGTGACAACTTTTGGTGAGTCACATGGTATTGCATTAGGCTGTATCGTTGATGGGGTACCGCCAAATCTTGAATTATCTGAAAAAGATATTCAGCCAGATTTAGATCGTCGTAAACCTGGTACATCTCGATATACCACGCCGCGTCGTGAGGATGATGAAGTTCAAATTTTATCTGGTGTGTTTGAAGGAAAAACGACAGGCACAAGTATTGGAATGATCATTAAAAATGGTGATCAGCGTTCGCAAGATTATGGTGATATTAAAGATCGTTTCCGCCCAGGTCATGCAGACTTTACCTATCAGCAAAAATATGGCATCCGTGATTACCGTGGCGGTGGGCGTTCGTCAGCGCGTGAGACAGCGATGCGAGTTGCAGCGGGAGCGATTGCAAAAAAATATTTACGTGAATATTTTGGTATTGAAGTCCGCGGTTTTTTAAGCCAAATCGGTCATGTGAAAATTGCGCCGCAGACCATTGGAGACATTGATTGGGAAAAGGTAAACAGTAATCCATTCTTTTGTCCTGATGAAAGTGCGGTAGAAAAATTCGATAAATTGATCCGTGAACTTAAAAAAGAAGGGGATTCTATTGGCGCTAAACTTACTGTTATCGCTGAAAATGTTCCAGTCGGATTAGGTGAGCCAGTATTTGACCGTTTAGATGCGGATCTTGCCCATGCATTAATGGGAATTAATGCAGTAAAAGGTGTCGAAATTGGTGATGGTTTTGCTGTGGTTGAGCAACGTGGAAGTGAACATCGTGATGAAATGACACCAGATGGATTTGAAAGCAATCATGCTGGTGGCATTTTAGGCGGAATTAGTTCTGGTCAACCGATTATCGTCACTATTGCGCTAAAACCGACTTCAAGTATTACGATTCCTGGTCGTTCAATCAATCTTAATGGCGAAGCCGTAGAGGTTGTAACAAAAGGTCGACACGATCCTTGTGTGGGTATTCGTGCGGTACCCATCGCAGAAGCCATGATGGCGATTGTCTTATTAGATCATCTATTACGTTTTAAGGCACAGTGTAAGTGATCTTAATGTGATATTTAAGGCTAGGTTGCTATCTCCTAGGTAAGCTTTGATGTTCCCCCTTTGAGCAATGAATGTTCCTCAAAGGGGAGTTATTTTTTATCGTGGGTATATTTATCGACGGTGAAACTATTAATGATAATATTAGAATGAATAAAATTTTATTAAAAACAACAATAATTTTTACCGCACTTTTCTCTCTGAATGTTGTTGCGTCTCCTCTCGATTGGCAAAAAGTGAAACGTCCCATTCCAAGTGATGATGGGAAAGCAAAACCTATTGGTAGTTATACCAATGGTTGTATTATAGGGGCGCAAGCATTACCGCCAAAAGGTGAAGGTTACCAAGTGATTCGTATGAATCGCAATCGCTATTATGGCCATCCAAATATGATTCAGTATCTTGAACGTTTGGGACAACGCGCTAAAGCTGCTGGGTTGCCAACGATGTTAGTAGGCGATATTGCCATGCCAGGTGGCGGGCGATTTTTAACGGGCCATGCTAGCCATCAGATGGGATTAGATGCGGATATTTGGTTAAGAATGGGCGAAATGTCAGACGCCGATGCGCTGAATTCTGATGGTAAAGGTTTATTAGTTGTAGATAGAAAGGCGCAACGAGTGGATGATCGTGTATGGAATACCAATCATACGATGTTAATTAAGTTAGCCGCTCAAGATCCAAATGTGACACGTATTTTTGTTAATCCTGCGATTAAGGTAAAATTATGTCAAACCGCTGGCAGTGATCGCGGTTGGCTACACAAAGTTCGTCCTTGGTATGGACACGACTCTCACTTTCATGTTCGTTTAACTTGCCCAGCAGATGCGCCTTATTGTGAAAATCAAGCGCCTGTGCCTGCTGGTGATGGTTGTGGAGACGAATTATATTCTTGGTTTGAACCGCCAAAACCAGGCGCTTCAGTGAGCAAACCTAAAGTTACACCACTAGAGCCGTTTTTGTGTCAACAAATTTTGAACTCACCGAATCGGAGTGAATGGTTAGAATAGCATTAAGGTAAATCAATATGGATATCGGAATTGATCTTTTAGCAATATTGTTTTGTGTTGGTTTTGTCGCATCATTTATCGATGCGATTGCTGGCGGTGGTGGATTAATCACTATTCCCGCATTGCTCATGACAGGTATGCCACCTGCAATGGCGTTAGGCACCAACAAATTGCAAGCTATGGGGGGCGCATTATCCGCAAGCCTTTATTTCTTGCGAAAAAGAGCGGTCAATTTACGCGATATTTGGTTTATTTTGATTTGGGTTTTCTTAGGTTCTGCCCTAGGTACATTATTAATTCAATCAATTGATGTGGCGATTTTCAAAAAAATGCTTCCTTTTTTGATTTTAGCTATTGGCCTATATTTTTTATTTACTCCTAAATTAGGTGATGAAGATCGGAAACAACGATTAAGTTATCTGTTATTTGGTCTTTTAGTTAGCCCATTTTTGGGTTTTTATGATGGCTTCTTTGGGCCCGGGACTGGCTCAATCATGAGTTTAGCCTGTGTTACTTTGCTAGGGTTTAATCTCTCGAAAGCAACGGCACATGCAAAAGTGATGAACTTCACTTCAAACCTTGCTTCTTTTGCGCTTTTCTTATTGGGCGGACAAATTCTTTGGAAAGTGGGTTTCGTGATGATGGCAGGGAGCATTTTAGGTGCAAATTTAGGCGCCAAAATGGTGATGACGAAAGGTAAAACCTTGATTCGACCGATGGTTGTTATCATGTCTTTTATGATGACGGCTAAAATGGTTTACGATCAGGGTTGGTTTCATTTTTAATTCGGAAAGCGCGCAAAAGTGCGGTTAAAATTAATTACATTTTATTATGTCGGATAATCAACAAAATTTACGTTTGACGGCGAGAGTAGGATATGAAGCGCACTTTTCATGGTCGTATTTAAAGCCTCAATATTGGGAAATTTGGCTCGGTATTTTCTTTTTATTGTTGTTAGCATTTCTGCCTTTTCGTCTGCGCGATAAATTGGCGGGGAAATTAGGTATTTGGATTGGGCATAAAGCAAAGAAACAGCGTACGCGTGCACAAACTAACTTGCGATATTGTTTCCCTCATTGGACTGAGCAACAACGTGAGCAAGTCATTGATAAAATGTTTGCGGTTGTTGCACAAGTTATGTTTGGTATTGGTGAGATTGCCATCCGTTCAAAGAAACATTTGCAAAAACGCAGCGAATTTATCGGTCTTGAACATATCGAACAGGCAAAAGCTGAAGGCAAGAATATTATTCTTATGGTGCCACATGGCTGGGCGATTGATGCCTCGGGCATTATTTTGCACACTCAAGGTATGCCAATGACTTCTATGTATAATCCACATCGTAATCCATTGGTGGATTGGCTTTGGACAATTACACGCCAACGTTTCGGCGGAAAAATGCATGCTCGCCAAAATGGTATTAAACCTTTTTTAAATCATGTTCGTAAAGGTGAAATGGGTTATTACTTACCTGATGAAGATTTTGGAGCCGAGCAAAGCGTATTTGTTGATTTCTTTGGAACTTATAAAGCGACATTGCCGGGATTAAATAAAATGGCAAAACTTTCTAAAGCCGTTGTTATTCCAATGTTTCCTCGTTATAACGCTGAGGCTGGCAAATACGAAATAGAAATTCATCCTGCAATGAATTTAAGTGATGAGCCTGAACAATCAGCCCGAGCAATGAATGAAGAAATAGAATCTTTTGTTACGCCAGCGCCAGAGCAATATGTTTGGATTTTGCAATTATTGCGCACAAGGAAGGATGGCGAAGATCTTTATGATTAAGAGTAGGTTTAAACTTCATATTCTCGAAAACGGATATTCAACAAGGTAAATAAAAATGGAAGAAAAAATTCGGCTGACGCAATACAGCCATGGTGCGGGTTGAGGTTGTAAAATTTCGCCTAAGGTGTTAGGGACAATTTTACATTCAGAACTGGAAAAATTTTATGATCCAAATTTGCTCGTCGGCAATGAAACTGCTGACGATGCAGCGGTGTATGATCTTGGTAATGGAACTGCAATTATCAGTACCACAGACTTTTTCATGCCGATTGTGGATGATCCTTTTGATTTTGGACGAATTGCCGCAACTAATGCCATTAGTGACATTTTTGCTATGGGCGGTAAGCCGATTATGGGCATCGCCATTTTAGGTTTTCCAACCAATATATTACCAGCGGAAGTTGCACAGAAAATTGTTGATGGTGGTCGTTTTGCTTGCCATCAAGCGGGGATTGCTTTGGCGGGGGGACATTCTATTGATTCGCCTGAACCTATTTTTGGGTTAGCCGTGACAGGCGTAATTGACACTGAAAAAGTGAAACGTAATGCGTCTGCAAAATCAGGTTGTAGGCTTTATATGACGAAACCGCTTGGTATTGGTATTTTGACGACGGCGGAGAAAAAAGGAAAACTAAAACCAGAACATCAAGGTTTAGCTACTGCCGCCATGTGCCAAATGAATTCTATTGGCAGCCAATTTTCCCAAGTGGAGGGCGTCACCGCAATGACCGATGTCACCGGATTTGGTTTACTTGGTCATTTAATTGAAATCTGTGAAGGTTCAAATTTAAGTGCGGTAGTTTTTGCGGACAAAATTAAAACCTTGGACGGTGTTAAAGATTATATTGCTCAAGGTTGCGTACCAGGTGGAACGGGGCGTAATTTTGAAAGTTATGGATATAAAGTAGGGATGTTGACGGAAGAACAAAAAGCGATTTTGTGCGATCCTCAAACATCAGGCGGTTTATTAGTAGCAGTTGAGCCTAATAGCGTTCAAACAGTCATTGAAATAGCCAAAGATGCGGGCATTGATTTATATGAAGTGGGTGAATTAAAACCTAAATCAGAATCCGATGTTGTCGTTCAAATAGCTTAATAAAAAAGCGTGGAAATTTTAAAATCCACGCTTTTTTATTTTCTAGAAGGATTATTTGCCGATAACGTCTAATCCGCCCATATACGGACGTAGCACTTCTGGCACGGTGATTGAACCATCTGCATTTTGATAGTTTTCAAGAACAGCTACTAAAGTACGGCCAACTGCCAAGCCAGAACCATTTAAGGTGTGTACTAAGCGCGTTTTCTTATCGCCTTTTGCTTTACAACGTGCTTGCATTCGGCGAGCTTGGAAATCCCACATATTGGAGCAAGAAGAAATTTCACGATAAGTATTTTGTGCAGGCACCCAAACTTCTAAGTCGTAAGTTTTGCAAGAACCAAAGCCCATATCGCCTGTGCAAAGTAAAACTTTACGGTATGGTAAATTTAATAATTGCAATACTTTTTCCGCATGGCCAGTTAATTCTTCAAGTGCTTCCATTGATTTATCTGGATCAACGATTTGTACCATTTCCACTTTATCAAATTGGTGCATACGAATTAAACCGCGAGTATCACGACCGTAAGAACCAGCTTCTGAACGGAAACATGGCGTATGTGCGGTCATTTTTATTGGTAATTCTGCTTCATCAATGATTACATCACGCACTAAATTAGTGACTGGCACTTCTGCGGTTGGAATTAATGCGTAAGGTTGTTCGCCTTCTAAGGCTAAAGTATGGAATAAATCTTCACCGAATTTTGGTAATTGACCTGTTCCATAAAGTGTTGCGTGATTCACTAAATAAGGCACGTAGGTTTCTAAATAGCCGTGTTGTTCAGTATGAAGATCTAACATGAATTGCGCTAATGTACGGTGCATTTTTGCGATTTGACCTTTCATTACGGCAAAACGCGCACCAGCCAATTTAGCCCCAGCGGCAAAATCTAAGCCATTGGCCTCTTCACCTAATGAGACATGATCTTTCACTTCAAAATCAAATGTACGTGGTGTACCCCAACGTAAGATTTCTTTATTTTCGGTGTCATCTTTGCCTAATGGTACTTCGTCTGCAGGTAGATTTGGAATACTTAATGCGATTTGATTAATTTCCGCAAGTACCGCATCTAATTGTGCTTTTGCTTCAGTCAATTGGTTGCCCATATTGTCTATTTCAGCCAATAATGGCGCGATATCTTCACCACGCGCTTTGGCAGCACCAATGGCTTTGGAGCGAGTATTACGCTCCGCTTGTAAGTTTTCTGTGGTGACTTGTAAGTTCTTGCGTTGTTCTTCTAATGAGGTGAGTTTTTCTGTATCAAGAATAAAGTTACGTTTTATTTTTAATTTTTCTGCGACTTCCGCTAAATTATTACGGAGTAAATTTGGATCGATCATGGTATTTCCTTACTTTTTTCGTTGAAATGAAAACGGTTTTATTCTATCGCACGTTGTTGAAATAAACCAGTTAAAAGCCAAGGGAAAAGCGAGATTCTGAAAATAAAGAAAAATACACCGCACTTTGTGCTAAAATTCGCGCCAATTTAATCAAATTTTTAGGTGAGTTATGAGAAAATTTATTCTTTCTTTTTTATTTATGATTATCGGCGGTGGGCTTGGTTTTGCGGGGGCTCATTTTCACCCGACAAAATGGCAGGTTAGTGCGCAATTTGAAGCGCCAAAAATGAGTGAACTAGGTAATTATTTTTCTCTTTTTTCTACATACAGTTTAGTTAGCGGTGATGCTGATGCCGTTGATATGGTAAAAATTGAGCGTAAGGCGACCAATTCTGCCTATCATGAATTTACAAAAATTCTTAATTCACCTGCTCAATTAATGGCTTTTTTAAATCAATCTGATTTTGTGAAAGCGAGAGCTAAAGTTGAAAATCAAACGATTCAGCAAATCGCCTCACATTTTAAATTTTCCCAAGAAAATAATCTTGAACAATTAACCCTGTCTTCTTTTGATCGTGAAGAAGTGGATCAACTTTTTGTGGAATACATTCGTTATGTGAATAATCAAGCGCGCCAAACATTAAATAATGAATTGATTACAAAATGGAAATCGTTATTCGAACAAGTGAAAAATGCTGCAGACGCTAAAATTGACGTTTCTTGGGAAAACAAATTGAAAATGATGCAATCTGTTCAACCGTTAGATAATAATTTGGTGGCATTTCATTTTGTTCAACAGCCTAATCTTGTGATATCAGAGAAACCTTATGTTATCTCAACGGGTATTGGTGCTGGTTTTGGAATTATCCTTAGTTTGTTAGCGATGCTGATTTTAGGTGCTGGAAGAAATAAAAAAGCGAAAGAGTAAAGGATTATTTGAGAGAAATAAATTTTGTGATCGTTGTCAAATTTTTAAGATTGTTTTCTGTTTATTTGGGGCGAATGTAGTAAACTTAAACCAGTTAAAACCACTATAGGAGCAATACTATGTTTCCCGAATACCGAGAATTAATCACCAAACTTAAAAGTAATGATGCTTATTTCGATCGTCTTTTTGAAAAGCATAACGAATTAGATCATGAAATTAAGAACATGCAGGAAAACATTCAGCTCGCCACTCATATGGAAATTGAGGCTTTGAAAAAAGAAAAATTACGGATTAAAGATGAGCTTTATGAATACCTCAAGAAAAAATCACAATAATAGTAAGAAAACCGGCGGATGCCGGTTTTTTTGTTGAACTATTTTAGTATCACACCACCGGTTTTTGTCGATAAAACAATAATCCTGGTAAGGCTAATCCAAATACTATTGCGCCTAGGATAAAACTGGTATTAATAAAGGAACTAATCATTTGTTCAAATAACGCATCGGAAAAGCCGAAATGATGAATTTGTACCATTGAAATCATTGCTTTATAGGCATGAACACCGGGGATCATCGGGATAATTGCGGCAACGGTGAAGGCTTTGGGGTGGGCTAAATAACGATGGGAAAGATGCACGCCTAAAAATCCAATTACGCAAGTGGCAAAGAAGGTGGCAAATACAATAGGCATATTAATATGCAGTAATAATGTGCGTGTCACATGCCCAAGTGCGGCTAAAATTGCGCAATATTTTAAGGCTTTTGGCGGCACATTAAATACTAAAGCAAAGCCCACAGCTGGAATCGCGGCAAATAACATATTATCGAGTAATTTCAAGATAAATATTGTGATGTCTAATAACATTTTAATGCCCCCAAGTTGTAATATGTAATACGCTTAAAGCGAATACAATACCAAGACATGCGCCAAAAGTGAGAATAGTCGCAATCGTCCAACGGCCTAATCCCATATTGACATAACCTTTTAATATATCTGCCAAAGAATTAATCAGAGGAAACCCTGGCACCAGTAATAACACACTAGACGCTAAAGCAATTTGAGGATCGTTACCTAAGTTATATTTTAAGCTCACGCCAGAAATCAGCGAGGCGACAAAAGAGGTGATGGCAAAGACGATAAGGGGATTATAGTGCCGTTTAGAAAATTCTTGTCGCACAAACATTGCAATGGCAGCCGCCGCAAAGGTGATGCCACAAATCACCCAGTCTCCACCAGATAAATGGGCGAATGCTGCACAAGATAATCCAATCATAAACACCACTAACCATCGGTTGTATTTAAGCGGTTTTAATTGATCCAGTTTTCTTTGTGCGATTTCTAAGTCATACAAATGATGTTCAACGGCAATCACAATGCGCTGAACATCAGTAACCATTTGCATATTAATGCCTTTATCCGTATTTTTTCGTGCGGTGGTAATGCAATGATTATCTGATAAGGTCGTCAGCACCACCGCATTTGCCGTGAGCGCACATTCTACGCTTTCTACGCCAAGTGCGATGCCTAAACGCTGCGCCATTTGCACCACCACAGTACTTTCTGCACCATGTTGTAACAAGAGCAGTGCCGTTTGTACGCACACGCGAGTCACCGCCCGTTGATATTCGTGTTCCATATCTTTGTTCTCTATCAAAATATACCTATAAATAATTATAAAAATGTTTTCTGAAAAATGCGCAAAAAAGAACCGCACTTATGATTTAAGTCAAAAATTTTTTAGTGAAAAATTTTGTTATATCGATCACAAAATAAATAATTTTTCTTTGATAATACGAAAAAATAGGACTATCCTAAATTGATAATTGTTATCGTTTAATATGGAGATTCAAAAAATGAAACATAAATTTTCCTTTATGCTATGTCCTCTCACCTTGCTTATTCATCAAAGTATCTATGCTTCCCCACAAATAAATCAGCTTGATACGATCTCTGTTTTGGGTACTTCTGAAAGTAAGGCCCAAGCAGGTAAAGATAAAATGTTTTCAGAAAACCAAGTAACCGAATATAAAAGTAAGAAAGAAATTGAAACTTACAAAGGACATTCTGTAGCGGATTTATTGACAGGTACAACGGGCGTATATAGTGGTGATGCACGCAATAGCGGTGCATTGGATCCTAATATTCGTGGTGTTCAGGGGCAAGGTCGAATTCCTGTTTTAGTTGATGGCACAGAACAAGCAATCACTGTTTGGCGTGGTTTTGCGGGGGTGAGCAACCGTAACTATCTTGATCCATTTTTAATTAGCGGTGTTACTGTTGAAAAAGGCCCAAATTTGAACCGCACTTTAGATAGTGGCGCAGCAGGAACAATTCGTCTTACCACATTAGAACCTGATGACATTATTAAAAAAGGTGAAAAATTTGGTATCGAATTTAAAGCTGAAACAGCTAATAATTCTATTAAGCAACGTGGTTATCCTATTCCTATTGGTCAAGATTTCCGTAAACTTAATCAGCCTGAAGATATGGGCTTAGGTCCTATTTCAGCTTATTTTAGAACATCCGATCGTTATCCTGCTCGTTCTCATGGTAGAAATAAATTCTTTAATGACAATGCCTATCGCTTAGCCATCGCAACAAAAGATGAGCATTTTGAAGGCTTAGTTGCTTATGCTTATCGCAATAAAGGAAATTATTTTGCGGGTTCAAAAGGTGGACATAATTATGGTGAAGGAAAAACTTTGGATGAATATGCAAATCGAGAAAACTTCGATCCGAATTATTATTCCACCGATGATCCTTACATTCCTTGGATTGCCATTGTTTATCATCCGAAAAAAGAAGTTCCTAACACATCTTTTGAATCCGAATCTTATTTAGGCAAAGCGACCATTAAGTTTAACGATCACACCAAATTAAAATTTGGCTTACGCCATAGCGATATGCATTATGGTGAAATTATGCCTTCTCGCTTATGGCAAACCAGCTATCAACAAGGCACAGTTCTACAATGGCCGCTTGCCAATGTAAAACAAACCGCAGTGAATACAGATTTTGAATATAACCCTGAAAATAATAAATGGGTGAATTTGCGCCTTGGAGCCTATGCAGTATTTAATCATGCCAAAACCAATACTTCAGGTGGAAGCCCTTCCGATATTATTTTTGATGATATGGGATTTAATTCGGTAGGAACTGATCTTGTTGCACCTGAAATTAAGCAACCAGGGGAAGAAGGTTATGAACAATATTTAATAGATAAAGCCGAATATATAAAACAAATACGTAAAAAATGGAAAGAATACGCTAATTCCAATGATAAAACACCAAATATTAAGGGGGTTTTTGATACCAAAGAAGCACAAGCACAATGGTCGAAAGATAATCACTATGGCGTTTATGCTAGCAACCGTTTTGAAGTTACTCCAAAATTAAATTTTGATGTAATGAGTAATTACAAATGGGAGAATCTAAATTCTGAAAATGAATTTACCAAAAATACTCCACTTGCAAACGAAGTATGTGGTGGTTGGGTTGGTGGCGGTAAACCAGACAGTAACATTTATTGTCCAGGCTGGGATTACCATATGAGTGGCGAACGTCACGGAAAACGCAAAGAATTAAATGTAGGTTTTAATTTCCAATATAGCCCAGTGGATTGGTTGGTTTTAGATGCTGGTGCAAAATATACGCACTATAAATCACGTGATGATGGGTTGAGAAAGCAAATTCAGGATAAGCAAAGGGAAGAGGTGTTGTATCCAGCGGCTATTCGCTTTGATTATAGAGAGCTGCCAAATATTACTGAGGACATGATAAAAAAATATAATAACTATAAGAACTTTGGTATTAAAGAAGCAGAGTTCAAAAATGAATTCTCAAAAAATAATCCAGAACCCAAAAGAAGTAACTATAATACAGAAGAAGAGTGGCTTAAGGATAGAAGAATATGGAGTACAAATAGAAGGGGATATGTTAATTCAAAATTAATAGAAAGCAACTTATCTAAACCTACAGATGAAGACTCTAACATAGCTGAAATTTTAGAAGAAAGAAACGGATTAAGTGGAGAGGAAAAAACAATTTATTGGGAAAGAGATCAATATGGAAACTTTAATTTAGATAATTCGCCTATTAACAAGTATTTTACAGATGATAAATTGAAAGAAGAGCAATTTAATCCAGCAACTAACCAAACTGAAAAAACAATTCAGTATATTAGTGCCAATTTTTCCCAATTAGAAAAACGCAACCCAACGGAAGAACAATGGGAAAAAATGAAAAAAGCAAAACGAACAGCCCACGCTTGGGCTCCAGCTTTTGGGGCAACAGTACTTGTTACTGACAATATTCGTATTTATGCGAGATATACAGAAACAAAACGTATGCCAAGTATTTTTGAAGATACTATTGGTTATTCCATTACTGAACTTCATCCATTCTATGATCGAAAACCTGAACATAGCAAAAATATTGAGATCGGTTATGTGCAAGATTTACGAGGTTTATTACCCAATGCACGCCGTGCTGATATTCGTCTAAATTATTTCCATAATTTAACAAAAAATGTATTTGATCGTGATGTGAATTATGAAATGAAACAGTTTGATAAACGAATGTTATCTGGCTTAGAGTTTCAAACTCGATATGATCAAGGTAATTTCTTTGCTGATTTAGGTATCGTTTATAACCTTAAAAATAAATTCTGCGATAAAAATTCAGCAGTACTTGATCGAGGTATTTGGGATTATGTTAGAAATGTAAAAAAACCAAGAGCTCTTCCAGAATGCGTAAATGGTGGCAATGCTGAAGGCTATTTAAAACATACGATAGCACCAAAATATTCCATCACGGCTAACCTTGGCATCCGTGCTTTAGATGAGCGCTTAGAATTAGGTACTCGCTGGCTTTATCATTCTCAAGTAAAAGACAGCCGTGCAAAATCATTAAGAGATGCGGGCTTCTTAGGAAGCACTGAAACCAACCGCTGGAATCCAGTATTAGTTGTTGATGCTTATGCTTCCTATAAAGTAAATGAAAATCTTCAATTAGAATTGGTGGGAACAAATATTACTGATCGTTATTATCTTGATCCACTCACACGTTCTAGTATGCCTGCACCAGGAAGAACGATCAAATTAGGTTTCACTGCAAAATTTTAAATGAAAATAATTATCATATTTGTTTTTGTGATATGATGATTTTGGCTCAAGACGATTAATGTTTTGATTTTATAAACCTTCTATAATAAGGAAATTATTATGAAAAAACTAAGTAAAATTGCAGTAGCAGTAATGGCTTGTGGTGTTGTTGGTTTTACACAAGCACAAGTTGTCGGTGGCGTATCAACAGATACAAAACAAACTAAATATATTATTGTTAAAGCAGGTTTAAAGGATGGAAAAGCTGGCATTGAAGTTCATGATAGAAACTTACCAGATTATAGTCCCACAACTGAAAAAGCATTAAGTAAAACAGCAAATAATAAAGGTCAATCAATGGCTTTAATGGCTGAGCGTGCAGACAAATGGATTTCGCGTATTACAGGCGTTGCTAAAAAAGATTCCAATGGCGTAGTTGTTGCTAAAATGCAAAATATGCCTAAATTGACTTTAATTATGCCAGATCATACTGGATTAGGAAGATTGTCCTTTAAGCAAGTTGGCAATATGGATACCTACTATGGTGAATGGGAAAATGTAGCAGGAAGCAACACAAAAGAAAAAAATGTTAGTGTTTATTACGTAGGTTCAAACCCAACTACAAAATTGCCTAGTGGAAAAGTGACTTATAATGTTCAAGGTATCAATAAATACACTGATTTCAATAAAGAATTGATGAAAGGTAGATTTGATGTCGATTTTGATGATGGCTCTATAGAAGGTCATTTAAGTAAAACTAATTTTACCATCCATGTTGAAAGCCAAATCAATAAATCTAAAGCCACTTTTGAGGGTGAAGCTACAGCAGAAGGTATCACTGGTAAATCAGAAGGTCGTTTCTATGGTGCGAAAGCAGAAGGCTTAGCAGGTATGGCAACATTTGCTTCAAAACCTGAATACAACACAGCCTTTGGCGGTACTAAAAATTAAGTTTAATAAACAAAAGGCTTGCGAAAGCAAGCCTTATTGTAAACAGGATGTTTTATGTCGAAATTCCCTTTTATCTTTCTTTTTATTCCTTTTTTGGTACTTGCCGAAAATCAAGAAAAAGATTTCCGCTTACAGCAACAATCTCAATTAAATCAACAACGACAAGAACAACAATTTATTCAACAAGATAAATTCTTTACTACATTAACAATAAACAACCAAGAATTTGAGGTGAGTGATAATATAGAAGAAATAATGACCGCTCTTTTTCTCGCAATTAATTACAAACAAACGAATGATATTCAACATTTATTGATCCGTTATAAACAATTTCCGCAAGCAGAACAAGGAATGATTTTATTTGCAGAAGCGAATATTGCATTTAATCAAGGAAATACCAAAAAAGCCATTCAACTTTACGAGCAACTAGTTCAACAAGAACCCGATTTCACACGCGGAAAATTAGATTTAGCTAAACTCTATTTTCTAAACTGGCAAAACAATCAATCTAAAATTCTTTTTAATCAGATAGAATTGCCGCAACAACCAAATGTAATGGCACGTGTAAACCAATATTTATCACAACTTGATTATCGCCAATCGTGGCAAGGTTCCTTTTCTTTTGGCACAATTTATAATTCTAATTTAAATCAATCTGGAAATGAAACTAGTAAAGAAATTGTCGAAAATCCTTATCTTGGTACATTAGAATTTACACGAACTAGACCAACTATTCAAAAAAGCACAGGATTTAGTTATGAAGCTGTATTAAATAAATATACTGAAATATTAAATAATCAAGGTATTATTTTTAAAGGATTAGCTTATGGTGAGTTTTACCCTAAAAAATCAGAATTTACGGAACATAATATTTCACTTGGATTAGGATACCGTTTTAAAGATCAAAAAAATCAATTAGATCTTTATCCTTTAATTGAAAAAACAAGATCCTATCATCATTGGTATAGCGAGAGAAAAGGGTTTAATATTTCTTATTCAAAGATTTTTAATCCGAATTTATACTTTTCTTTGCAAACAGAATATAAATGGGAAAAATATCAAGATCGTAATTTATCTTATCAAGATGGAAAAATTCTCTCTTTCTTTTCTACTTTAGTTTATAGCTTACCAAATGATTGGATTTTATTTGGTGGATTGGATTATGCGAAAAAGTTTTCAACAGAATCAAAAATTGATCAATATGCTAGAAAGGGGATAAGAATAGGTATTAATAAAAGTTTTGAAAGCGGAATTGATATTACTGCGCAAGGTATTTTTAGAAAAATAGATTATCAAGATTATAATGCACTTTTAGGAAAAACAAGAAAAGACAATGAACAAAAATATTTGTTTACCTTTGCTATTCCTAAATTCAAATTTTACGATATTGTGCCTAGTATCAATTTTATTCATACAAATCATCAGAGTAACGTAGAAATGTTATATCGCTATAAACAGAATGAAGCGGTATTGAAATTTGAAAAAACCTTTTAAAAATAAACCGCACTTTGAGAGGTATTTAACTCTAAGTGCGGTTTATTTTCTTTCAATTTTAGTATTATAACTTCACTACTTTCGCTTGTTTAATCATATTATCGCCCACTTCAAGGATGGTAATTTGCAGGCCATCAATTTCGCAAACCGTGCCTTCATCGGGAATTTCTTCTAAGTGTTCGAGGATTAAACCATTAAACGTGCGGGCATCTTCTGTATCTAATTCCCAGCTAAACATTTTGTTGAGATCGCGTAGGTTGGCCGAGCCATCAATAATCATGGAACCATCAGATTGTTGCGTTACTTCCTCGTCAATGCTTGGCGCGGTGGAAGTGGTAAAATCACCCACGATTTCTTCCAAAATATCTTCCAATGTCACAAGCCCTTTAATATCACCGTATTCATCCACCACTAAGCCAATGCGTTCTTTATTTGCACGGAAATTCGCAAGTTGCGTTTTTAATGGCGTGCTTTCAGGAATGAAATACACTTCATCAGCGGCACGAATTAAGGTTTCTTTGGTAAATTCATTTTTTTCAAGCAGTAAGCGGAATGCTTCACGCACGCGCAAAATGCCAAGCACTTGTTCATCAAGGCTGCCTTTGTAAAGCACCACGCGGTTATGTGCTGCGTGATTGAGCTGGCGCATAATAGCTTTCCAGTCATCATCAATATCAATGCCGCCAATTTCGTTACGCGGAACCATAATGTCATCAACGGTGACGGTTTCCATATCTAAAATAGAAAGCAACATTTGTGGATGTTGTTCATCAGGCGTCGCTTCGCCCGCTTCTGATACGATACTACGAAGTTCCTCACGACTAATTACTTGTTTTTGCATATCGGGTTTTAATCCCACCAAATGCATTAATGATTTGGTAAAAATATTCATCAGCCAAACGAGAGGATAGAAGATTTTAAGTAATACCGTCAAAATATGGCTGGACACAAAACCGACTTTTTCCGCGTGCATCGCTGCTACCGTTTTAGGGAAAATTTCAGAAAATACAAGCATCACGAAAGTGAGTAAACCCGTTGCAATAGCCACACCTGCATCACCGTATAAACGCATACCAATCATGGTCGCAATCGCTGATGCACTGATATTCACAAGGTTATTAAAAATAAGAATAAAGCTTAACAAGGTATCTGGCTTTTCGAGCAGTTTTTCTGCTTTTTGTGCGCCTTTATTGCCTTGTTCGGATAGAAAACGAAGACGATATTTATTGAGAGAGAGTAGTCCGGTTTCAGATCCGGAAAAATAGGCAGATAAAACTAAACAGATAATGAGAATAATAAATAAAGTACTAAGGGGAATACTGTCCAAGGGAAAATCCTTTTGTTTGTTAATCAACAAAAAGTGCGGTCATTTTTCACCGCAGTTTTTACCTGTTATTTGATTTTGCTAAATCAAATGGCTACTCAAATAGCCAAGAGTGGGCAGAATGATACCCGAAATTGGCTAAATAATCATTCTTTTTCCTTATCTCCTATGCTTTCTTCATGAAATCGCCTACTCAAAAAGCCATTTTCATTTGAAATGATGAAAAACGCCTAAATTTCGGTATAATCAGCGCAATTTTTTAAGAAAAACGGGATTGTTAGCCATGTTTGAGAATTTATCGGATCGCCTTTCCAAAACCTTACGTAATATCACCGGAAAAGGCCGTTTAACGGAAGATAATATTAAAGAAACCTTGCGCGAAGTGCGTATGGCATTACTTGAAGCAGATGTTGCTTTACCTGTGGTGCGTGAATTTATTGCAAAAGTAAAAGAAAGCGCGCTTGGGGAAGAAGTCAATAAAAGTTTAACGCCAGGGCAAGAGTTCTTAAAAATCGTTCAGCGTGAGCTTGAAAAAGCCATGGGCGAAGCGAATGAGAGTTTAAATCTTGCAACCCAACCACCAGCAGTTATCTTAATGGCGGGGTTACAAGGTGCGGGTAAAACCACCAGCGTGGGTAAATTGGCAAAATTCTTGCGTGAACGCCATAAAAAGAAAGTGTTAGTGGTTTCTTCCGACGTATATCGCCCAGCTGCGATTAAGCAACTTGAAACCTTGGCTCAATCCGTTGGCGTGGATTTTTTCCCATCGGATGTTAAACAAAATCCAGTTGATATTGCTAAGGCGGCGCTTGCGGATGCAAAACTGAAATTCTACGATGTGTTGATTGTGGATACGGCAGGTCGCCTACACGTTGATACAGAAATGATGGACGAAATCAAGCAAGTCCATGCAGTGTTAAATCCAATCGAAACCCTTTTCACTGTTGATGCGATGACTGGTCAAGATGCCGCCAATACGGCAAAAGCCTTTAATGAAGCATTGCCGCTTACAGGTGTTATTTTGACGAAAGTGGACGGTGATGCGCGTGGTGGTGCAGCGTTATCAATTCGTCAAATCACAGGTAAACCAATTAAATTCTTGGGTGTGGGCGAGAAAACAGAAGCGCTTGAGCCGTTCCATCCTGATCGTGTTGCTTCCCGTATTTTGGGCATGGGCGATGTGCTTTCCCTTATCGAAGATCTTGAACGTTCTGTTGATCGTGAAAAAGCAGAAAAAATGGCGCAGAAATTCAAGAAAGGCGATGATTTCACTTTAGATGATTTCCGCGAGCAGCTTATCGAGATGAAAAAAATGGGTGGCATGATGTCTATGCTTGAGAAATTACCCGGTGCAAAAAATTTGCCTGATCATGTTAAAAATCAAGTAGATGACAAAATGTTTGTCAAAATGGAGGCAATCATTAACTCCATGACCCTAAAAGAACGTGCCAATCCAGATATTATCAAAGGATCTCGCCGCCGTCGTATTGCATTAGGCTCTGGCACTCAAGTGCAAGATGTCAATAAATTACTTAAACAATTCGACGAAATGCAACGCATGATGAAGAAAATGCGTAAAGGCGGTATGGCTAAAATGATGCGTGGAATGCAAGGCTTAATGGGCGGAGGCTTAGGCGGTCTTGGTGGTTTAGGCGGAATGTTTAAACGATAATTTCAGAAGATAAAAGTGCGGTAAAAAAAAGACATATTTTTACCGCACTTTTGTATTTTACGCTGGATTATCTATATCTTTAAATTCTACATCAAAGCTATATTCTTTTGCCAACCATTCGCCTAATGCCTTGATGCCATATCGTTCTGTTGCGTGATGACCTGCAGAGAAGAAATGTAATCCTTGCTCACGAGCAGAATGAATCGTTTGTTCTGACACTTCACCAGTAATAAATGCATCGCAGCCTTGTTCTGCAGCAAGATCAATATAACCTTGTCCGCCACCAGTGCAGATACCAATTTTTCGGATTAAGTGCGGTCCGTTTTCAATGCAAATTAACGGTTTTCGATTTAACACTTTTTCTATTTTTTCTGCAAAGTCTTTACCTGTCATCGGTTCTTTTAATTCGCCCCAAACAGGAATACTCACAGCGCCTTTTTCTAATGGTTGTAAATTTTCAATGTTGAGCAGTTTGGCTAATTGCGCATTGTTGCCTAATTCTGGATGCACATCTAATGGTAAATGATAGCCATATAAATTAATATCGTTCACTAAAAGCGCTTTAATTCGCTTGCCTTTCATTCCTCGAATACAAGGGTTTTCACTTTTCCAAAAATAGCCGTGATGAACCAAAATCGCATCAGCATTTTGGCTGATTGCGTAGTCGATTAAAGCCTGGCTCGCCGTTACACCAGTAATGATTTTTTTGATTTCTGTTTTACCTTCGACTTGTAAGCCGTTGGGCGCATAGTCATTGATTTTATCGGAAGAAAGTTTTTGATTAATGAGTTGTTCAAGTTCGAGATTATTCATAATGGATCGTTGATTGGAAACAGGTGAGATATGGTACAAAATTCCAAAAAAAATGGCTAGTGCGAAGGAGTGGGGGAATGCACTAGCCAAGTTTCATTACTATTAAATTACTATCTAGTATCTAAAACAGAATTCATTATATATATAAATTTATAGCGATCAAGAAAAAAATAAGAAATTTTTTATTTTATTTAAAGTGCGGTTTAAATTTCTTACGTTTTTTAATAGTTCAATAAGTCAAATTTATCAGCAAAGAAGGGAAGTTTGGCTTTGGTGAGGGGGTTAATGATGGCAAGGAAAGCAAAATATTTTGTTGGGATGTGGAGCCGTTGTGTTACAATTCGTAGGTTTTTTAATTTAGCAAAAAGGTTTACTTATGAAAAAATGGTTGTTGATTATCGCAGGCGCGTTGATTATTTCAGCTTGCGCAAATAAAGATGTGTATTTTAACGGCGCAGAAGGTTCTCATTCAGGTGTTAAATTTGATAAAAACACACGTCATTGGGGAATGAACCCATAAAGTGCGGTAGGTTTTAGCCCTATTTTCATTCATAAAAAATAAGCGCTGGTTTGCCTGCGCTTATTTTTATTTTTATTTGTATTTATTATTTATATTGAACCGCAATATCGCTTTCTCTGACGCTATCACCATAAACTGGCAATAATGTTTTTTCATAGGCTTGTTTTAATACGCCTTCTTTAGAAAGTTTAACAATTTCAGTATTTAACCAATTGAGTAAATCTGGCGCATCTTTGCGTACTGCAGGGGCAATAACATCTTGATCGCCAAAACTTTTTACGCCTACTGTGTAGCCTGGGTTTTGTTTTGCCCAAGCAAATAAGAAGGTGTTGTCATTAGAAAGTGCATCACCACGTCCGTCACGTAATGCTTCAAAGGTTTCGGTATTTTGTTCAAATTTAAGTAATTTGATGTTGGGATAATTTTGGGTAAAGAAAATATCAGCGGTAGTCCCTTTATCCACAATCAGGGTTTTATCTTTTAATTGTTCAAGGTTTGTGATGACTTCACCATTTTTAGACACCACACCAAGTGCAACTTTCATATAAGGGTTTGCAAAATCGACCACTTCTTTACGTGCTGCAGTGACAGTAAAATTCGCTAGAATAATATCTACTTTCTTGGAAAGTAAATATTCAGCGCGGTTTGCTGCATCTACAAGTACAAATTCCACTTTATTTTCATCGCCTAATAGATCCTTCGTAATCGCTTTACCGATTTCTACATCAAACCCTTGGCTTTTTCCTTGGGCATCCACATAGCCAAATGGCGGTTTATCACTGAATACGCCAATGCGTACTTTGCCTGCTTGTTTGATTTGTTCAATTGCAGAAGCTTGTTTCGTTTCTTTGACCTGTTCTTTATCGTTACAGGCCGATAATCCAAAAGCAAGTGCTGCCGTGGCAAAAAGTGCGGTTAATTTTTTAAATGTTTTCTTCATAGTTTGTCCCTCTTGGTTCATAGTTTAAGATGTTTAAGAATGTTTTCGCCCGATCCGTGGTCGGATTCGTAAAGAAATCTTCAGGCTTGGCTTGTTCGATAATTTGACCTTTATCCATAAATACAATGCGATGTGCGACTTGACGTGCAAAATTCATTTCATGTGTCACAATCAACATTGTCATGCCATCTTTGGCTAGACCTAAAATAACATCGAGTACTTCGCGTACCATTTCCGGATCCAATGCAGCGGTCACTTCATCAAATAGAATAATTTCAGGATTCATACATAGGGTACGCACAATGGCTATGCGTTGCTTTTGACCACCTGAAAGCTCGCGTGGATAGGCATTTTTACGCTCATATAATCCCACTCGTTTGAGTAATTCATCTGCTTGTTTTTCTGCTTCAGCACGATCGCGTTTTTGTACTTTTAATGGTCCAAGTAGAATGTTGTCGATCACCGATAAATGAGCAAATAATTCATAACTTTGAAACACCATACCAATACGTTGGCGCGCTTTTACCCAACTGATGTCTTTGCCAAGTAGTCCTGCATTTTGCAGTAATAATTGACCGCTCTTTATTGGTTCTAAGCCATTTAGTGTGCGTAAAAAAGTGCTTTTCCCACAGCCAGATGGCCCTAAAATTACGACAACTTCCCCTTTTTCAACAGAAAGACTTATTCCTTTTAATGCTTCTACATCGCCATAATTTTTAACAAGATTTTTGATTTCTAATAATGCCATTTTGGTTCCTTAATTTTCCCAACGCGCTTCTAAATAACGAGAAAATAATGAAAGTGGATAACAAATTACAAAATATAAACAGAAAATTACACCGTATATCCAAAGAGCAGCAGATTGATTAGTGAAAAGAGAATGTTCAATAATTTGTTGGCCAACTTTGATAACTTCAACCACACCAATTAACATGGCAAGTGAACTGGTTTTTATCATACGTGTGAATAAGTTAATTATACTTGGTGTCACTCGTTTTAGGCTTTGAGGAAGTAAAATATAAATGAAAGTTTGCAAGGGCGTTAAGCCTAGGGCGTAAGCCGATTCAATTTGGTGCTTTTCAATGGAGGTGAGCGCACCACGCACGAGATCCCCCATTTCTGCAGTTCCCCAAAAAATAAAGACAAGAATACAGACGGTGACACTATCTAAATGGATATCAAACCATTTTGCTAATCCAAAATAGGCAAGAAACAACAACACTAATAATGGAATAAGGCGTACAAATTCAAGATAAATGCCTGTAATTGCTTTGATAATATTATTTTTACTTGTCATCAGTATGCCTAAAATAATCCCTAAGAAGCAAGCAAAAAATACTGAAATAAATGCAATTTCAGCGGTAATCCAAAGCCCATGGAGTAAGCGGTTTAATTGGTTACCTTGGAATAATAATTCAAGCCCCATATTTTGCTCTCCGAGTACGTTTTTCTAAATAGCGAATCAAAATTGACATCGGTAATAAAATAATTAGATAAAATACAACCAATAAAAATAAGGACTCATTTGTTTTGTAATCCATACCAATGATTTCTTTTGCAATAAACATTAATTCTGCGACAGCAACTGCGCTAATAACGGAGGTTTCTTTCATTAAAAATAAACAGTTTGCTCCAATAGCTGGCATAGAAATAGCAAAGGCTTGAGGTAAAATCACATATCGGAAAGCTTGAAAAGGTGTTAAACCGATGCTAAGTGCAGATTCTATTTGCCCTTTTGATACTGCTTCTAATCCCCCGCGAATGGCCTCAGCCATATAGCTCCCACCTAAAAAAGCTAATCCAATCACACCACAAGTGAATCCATCTAATTTAATGCCAACTTTAGATAAGCCGAAATAAAGGAAAAACACTTGAATTAAAAGTGGGGTATTACGAGAAAGTTCAATGTAGCTTTTAACTAGCCAGCTTAATGATTTCACTTGGTAAGTAGTTATCACTGCACAAATAGTGCCGATAATCAGCGAAAGTAAGATTCCCCAAAAGGAGAGAGCAAGTGTCATTAATGTTGCATCTACAAATCGCGGAAAAACGTTAATGATATAATCCCAGTTCATTTTCTTTTTATGAAAGCATTGTTTGTAAAAAGATAATAAAAGAGATTTTTTATGTTGAGAAAGAATTGAAATGAATGATTTATAGCGAAATGGAATAAGATGAGATAAAGAAAATGCGGTGAAAAGTCACCGCACTTATTTATTATTCTACTTTCACAATCCAGCCTTCAGGCGCTTCGACATCACCGAACTGGATGCCTGTGAGCTCTTCATAAAGGCGACGTGTTATTGGGCCAACTTCAGTTTCAGAATAGAACACATGGAATTTACCTTTATGTTGGATTCCGCCAACAGGTGAAATGACCGCTGCAGTACCACAGGCACCCGCTTCAGCAAATTGATCTAGCTGATCGATATAAACATCGCCTTCAATTGCTTCCATACCTAAACGCTCTTTTGCGATATGTAAAAGAGAGTATTTGGTGATACTTGGTAAAATAGATTCTGATTTTGGTGTGATGAATTTATTGTCTTTTGTGATACCAAAGAAGTTTGCAGCACCGACTTCTTCAATTTTAGTGTGAGTTTTTGGATCTAAATAAATAGCATCAGCAAATTTACGTTCTGGCGTACCTTGTTCTGCTGCCAATACATGTGGCAGAAGGCTTGCAGCGTAGTTACCACCCACTTTTACACCACCAGTTCCCATTGGTGCAGCGCGATCGTATTCTGTGGTAATAAAGTTAGATGGTGTTAAACCACCTTTGAAATAGGCTCCCACTGGGCAGCAGAATACAGAGAAAATAAATTCTGGCGCAGCTTTCACACCGATGTTTTCACCCACGCCAATTAAGAATGGGCGTAAGTATAGGGTTGCGCCAGAGCCGTAAGGACCGACCCATTCTTCGTTTGCTTTCACCACTTCTTTACATGCACGGATAAATAATTCAGTGGGCACTTGTGGCATGAGTAAACGATCAGAAGTATGCTGCATGCGTTTTGCATTTTCTTGTGGACGGAATAAGTTGATTGAGCCGTCTTTGCAACGATAAGCTTTTAAGCCCTCAAAGCATTGTTGACCATAGTGAAGTGCGGTAGAACCTTCGTGAATATGTAAGGTATTGTCTGTGGTGAGTTTGCCTTCGTCCCATTTGCCATCTTTCCAGTGAGCGATGAAACGGTAATCTGTTTTGATATAACTAAAACCAAGGTTATTCCAGTCTAAGTCTTTCATTTTGCTTCCTTAATATTATTTTTTTGAATGAAATGCCGTTTAATCTACACCATTCCAGAAGTGATTTAAATAATAAATTCTCGAAATTATGCAATTTTTAGCCAATTAAAAAGGAATAATGAAATTTTGGAAACAGGGCAGGAAATAAAGATATAGTTATGCTAAAATCAGGATGAAAAAAACGCCACTCAATGAGAGCAGCGTTTAACCAAATCGGTTTAATAATATACAGGAAGTAAATGAGTAACATATTTGTTACTCAAGTTCGGTTACCCGAACTATATGCAAACACAACATCATACTTAAGTCCGAAACTCATTAACTAGTAAGGAATTACCAATCATTAAGTATGGTTGTATTGTAAGGAAAAAGGGTAGAAAAGGACAAATGACGTTTTTTTATTTGAAGTATTAGAAAAACTAATCCGAATTAAATCTTGTCTATTATAGACAAAAATTTTATGAATGGAAATACTTATGTATAAACGTTTGCCACCTTTGAATTCGCTAAAAGCTTTTGAGTCAGCTGCTCGCTATTTAAGTTTTACTAAAGCGGCAGATGAGCTTTGTGTGACACAAGCGGCAGTTAGTCATCAAATTAAATTATTAGAAGAGTTCTTAGGAATTGAATTATTTAAGCGAAAGAATCGTTCTTTAGAATTAACAGAGCTTGGAAAAGCTTATTTTGTTGATATTAACAAAATTCTGCGCCGCTTAAATGAAGCAACAGAGCGATTGTTAACGTTAAAAACGGATCCGCATTTAAATATTAGCGTGCCACAAACTTTTGGTATCCAATGGCTCGTGCCACATTTAAGTGAATTTAATCAGCTTTATCCGCAAATTGAGGTTCGTTTAACTGGTGTGGATCAAGATGAAGGCTTGTTAAATAAAGAAATTGATCTTGCTATTTATTATGGTTTGGGAAATTGGCAGAATCTCCAAGTGGATCGTCTTGGCGGAGAAAATTTATTGATTTTAGCCTCACCTGAATTGTTAACCGAAAATCCAATTATTCAGCCTGAAGATTTAAAAAAACACACATTAATTCACATTCATACACGTGATAATTGGCAAGCGATGGCAAATCATTTACAGTTAGATGATTTAAATATTCAGCAAGGGCCGTTATTTAGCCATACATTCATGGCGTTGCAGGCTGCGATTCATGGGCAAGGCATTGTATTAGCTAATCGCTTATTAGCCTTGCAAGAAATTGAAAATGGCTCATTAAAAGTGGTGTTGCCAACCAATTTACCTGATCCAAAATCATTTTATGTGGTCAATCATCTTGATCGCCTTGATGACCAAAAAATTCAAGCATTCCGTCAGTGGATTATTAACTCAATTAAACAAAAAGAAAATGAATAAACTCGCATTATATTGTCGCCCAGGTTTTGAGAAAGAAGTCGCTGCAGAGATCACCGATCAAGCAAGTAATTTAGGTGTATTTGGGTTTGCACGAGTACAAGATAATTCGGGCTATGTAATTTTTGAATGTTATCAATCTGATGAGGCAGATCGCCTTGCTCGAGACATTCCTTTTAACCGTTTGATTTTTGCTCGTCAGATGATTGTGGTTTCTGATTTATTGGAAGATTTAGATCCTGCTGATCGTATTAGTCCCATCGTGGCGGCGTTTGAAGCATTATCACAACAAATTAATTTTGCTCAATCTAGCGAGCTTTTTGTCGAAACTGCAGATACAAATGAAGCAAAGGAGCTTTCCACTTTTTGTCGTAAATTTACCGTGCCTTTACGTCAGGCATTGAAAAAACAAGGTTGGCTTTCTGCAAAAGCAACTCAAAAGAGCGGTCAATTTTTACATTGTTTTTTTGTGAAACCGAATTGCTGTTATGTGGGATATTCTTATGTGGATAATCATTCGCCCCATTTTATGGGAATCCCTCGTTTAAAATTTCCGGCAGATGTGCCGAGCCGCTCTACGTTAAAACTAGAAGAAGCTATTTTGACTTTTATTCCGCGTAAAGAAGAGAATAAACGTTTAAATGAAAATATGATTGGCGTTGATTTAGGGGCTTGCCCTGGCGGTTGGACGTATCAATTAGTCAAACGCGGTTTATTTGTTTATGCCGTTGATCACGGAAAAATGGCGGCGAGTTTGCATGATACGGGGCGCATTGAACATTGTGCGGAAGATGGTTTTAAATTTCAGCCCCCAAAAAGGAAAAAAGTGGATTGGTTAGTCTGTGATATGGTGGAACAACCAAGTCGTATTTCTTTATTGATTGGCAAATGGTTGTTGAATGGTTGGTGCCGAGAAACGATCTTCAATTTAAAATTACCCATGAAAAAACGTTATCAGGAAGTTGTATTATGTTTAGAAAACTTGGCTGTTATGTTGGCGGAGCAGAATTTGAATTTTGATATTCAAGCTAAACATTTATATCACGATCGTGAAGAAATCACGGTACATATAGCATTAAAATCTTGAGTGAATTGTTTTCATAACCAAAAAGGACGTCGCGAATGAATTTACACGAATACCAAGCAAAACAACTATTTGAGCATTATGGATTACCCATAAAAAATGGGGCGGTCTGTCAATCTGTTGATGAAGTAGATTTGGTACTGGCTCAACTTTCAGGCGATAAGTGGGCTGCGAAATGCCAAGTTCATGCGGGTGGGCGTGGTAAAGCTGGTGGTGTTAAATTAGTGCACGATGTAGAGGAAGCAAGATCTTTTGCAGAAAAATGGCTAGGACAACGTTTAGTCACTTTTCAAACGGATAAATTGGGTCAGCCAGTAAACCAGATTTATTTTGAAGAAACTTGCGATATTGATAAAGAATTTTACTTAAGTGCGGTTGTTGATCGCGCCTCTCAAAAAGTGGTGTTTATTGCTTCTCCTGCTGGTGGAATGAATATTGAAGAAGTCGCGCAAAATTCACCGCACTTACTCCATAAAGTCACCATTGATCCTTTATTTGGAGGATTGCCTTATCAAGGCCGTGAATTAGCGTTTAAATTAGGGTTAAGTGGTGCGCAAAACAAACAGTTTACCGATATCTTTATGGGCTTATCTCGTTTGTTTTTAGAAAAAGATTTATCTTTAGTGGAAGTCAATCCGCTTGTTCTAACTAAACAAGGTAATTTGGTTTGTCTAGACGCCAAAATATCTGTTGATGATAACGCTTTATTTCGCCATAAAGATTTATTGGCACTGCAAGATTTAACTCAAAATGATGCCCGTGAAGCAGAAGCTGAAAAATTCCAGTTAAACTATGTGGCTTTAGAGGGTAGTATTGGTTGTATGGTAAACGGGGCTGGGCTGGCAATGGGCACCATGGATATTGTGAAACTCTATGGTGGGAAGCCTGCGAATTTTCTTGATGTCGGCGGTGGTGCAACGAAAGAGCGGGTTGCTGAAGCGTTCAAAATCATTTTAACCGATCCTTCCGTGACGGTGATTTTAGTGAATATTTTTGGTGGCATTGTTCGTTGTGATTTGATTGCTGAAGGAGTGATTGCTGCAGTCAATGAAGTGGGCGTGAGAGTGCCTGTGGTTGTGCGATTAGAAGGAACGAATGCTGAAATCGGTCGCCAAATTTTAGCGGAAAGCGACGTTAATATTCTTACCGCACACAGTTTACAACAAGCCGCAGAATTAGCCGTGAATGCAGCAAAAGGAGAACACTAATGGCGATTTTAATTGATAAAAATACCAAAGTGATTTGCCAAGGTTTTACTGGTGGACAAGGGACGTTTCATTCTGAACAAGCATTAGCCTACGGAACGCAATTGGTCGGTGGCGTATCACCAAATAAAGGTGGAACTACCCATCTTGGTTTGCCTGTATTTAATACAGTTCGTGAAGCTGTCGAAAATACGGGAGCAACAGCGACAGTCATTTATGTGCCAGCACCATTTTGTAAAGATGCCATAATTGAAGCTATTGATGCAGGGATTCAGTTAATTGTCTGTATTACTGAGGGTGTCCCTACATTGGATATGCTTAAGGTAAAACAAAAATTAAATGAAACTGGCGTTGTAATGATTGGACCAAATTGCCCAGGTGTGATTACGCCTGATGAATGTAAAATCGGCATCATGCCAGGACACATACATAAAAAAGGCAAAGTGGGGATTGTTTCTCGTTCTGGTACTTTAACGTATGAAGCGGTAAAACAAACTACAGATGAAGGCTTTGGACAATCGACTTGTGTAGGTATCGGGGGAGATCCTATTCCAGGCTCTAGTTTTATTGATATTCTCGAAAGATTTCAACAAGATCCCGAAACAGAAGCCATTGTGATGATTGGCGAGATCGGCGGTTCCGCAGAGGAAGAAGCGGCAACCTTCATTAAAGATAACGTCACCAAACCAGTGGTAGCTTATATTGCTGGGATTACTGCGCCAAAAGGCAAACGGATGGGACATGCTGGTGCGATTATTAGTGGTGGAAAAGGCACTGCCGCAGAAAAAATTGCAGCGCTTGATACCGCAGGTGTGACCTGTGTAAAAAGCCTCGCTGAAATTGGTGCAGCCTTGAGAAAGGTATTAAAATAATTTCAGAAAATTAACCGCACTTTAGTTTGACAAGGCGTAGATTGACTCTCTACGCCTTTATTTTTATATGCTCGCCATTATAAAGTGAGCGCAAAACTGCTATAATCAGCGCACACTTTTTAAGGAAGAAATACATGAGCCAATTTTTCTATATCCACCCTGAAAATCCACAAGCGCGCTTGATTAATCAAGCCGTAGAGATTTTACAAAAAGGCGGTGTGATTGTGTATCCGACGGATTCGGGATATGCCTTAGGCTGTATGATGGGCGATAAACATGCTATGGATCGTATTGTAGCGATTCGTAAATTGCCTGAAGGACATAATTTTACGTTGGTATGTAGTGATTTATCGGAGCTTTCAACTTACGCAACGGTGAGTAATACCGCTTATCGTTTGATTAAAAATAATACGCCAGGGCGTTATACTTTTATTCTTACTGCAACGAAAGAATTACCGCGTCGTTTAATGACATCAAAACGTAAAACCATTGGTTTACGCGTACCAGATAATAAGATCGCTTTAGATTTACTTTCAGCCTTAGGTGAGCCGATTTTATCTTGTTCGTTAATGTTGCCAGGTGAAGAACATACCACGCAATCTGATCCTGAGGAAATTCGAGATCGTTTGGAGCACCAAGTCGATTTAATTATTCATGGTGGATATTTAGGGCAAGAGCCTACAACAGTGGTGGATTTAACGGAAGAATCGCCAGTGATTTTGCGCGAAGGAAGTGGAAACACCGATCCTTTTATTTAACTTATAGACGCTTGTGAAAGCGACCTTTCCATTATTTAAGGAAAACAATGAAACCTAGTCAAAAACAAACTCAAAGACAACCGCACTTTTCCAAAGATTCAGCAAAGAAAAGTGATTTTTCAGCTAAAAGTGATAGACGTTCAGTGTCTCGTACCGTACGAGTAGAAACGGCAAATACGAAAAAAAGTGCGGTTAATTCTGACAACAAATTTTTATCTAAGCCAAAAGCGAAACCTGTTGTAAAAGCCTCGAATCAACCTAAGGTAGAGGGCGAAAAATTACAGAAAGTTTTAGCACGTGCAGGACAAGGCTCTCGTCGTGAAATTGAAACGATGATTGCCGCAGGCCGAGTGAGCGTAGAGGGTAAAATTGCGACTTTAGGCGATCGTATTGACGTACATTCTGGTGTGAAAGTGCGTATTGATGGTCAAATCATTAATCTTAGCCACGCACAAAAAGAAATTTGCCGCGTGTTAATGTATTACAAACCTGAGGGTGAACTTTGTACTCGTAGCGACCCAGAAGGGCGAGCCACAGTGTTTGATCGTTTGCCACGTTTAACTGGCTCTCGTTGGATTGCGGTGGGGCGTTTAGATATTAATACATCGGGTTTGTTGCTTTTCACTACTGATGGTGAGTTGGCAAATCGCCTAATGCATCCAAGCCGTGAAGTGGAACGTGAATATTCGGTGCGTGTATTTGGTCAAGTTGATGATGCAATGTTGGCTCGTTTACGCAAAGGCGTTCAGCTTGAAGATGGCCCTGCCAACTTTAAAGAAATTAAATTTACAGGCGGTGTTGGTATCAACCAATGGTATGACGTAACCTTGATGGAAGGACGTAATCGTGAGGTGCGCCGTTTATGGGAATCCCAAGGGATTCAAGTCAGCCGCTTGATTCGTATTCGTTACGGCAATATCAAACTGATGAAAGGTTTGCCTCGTGGTGGCTGGGAGGAAATGGATCTTGAAAATGTAAACTACTTGCGTGAACTTGTGGGATTACTAGCTGAAACTGAAACGAAATTAGATGTCACACAGCCACGTCGTCGTCCAAAATCAGGACAAATTCGTAAAGCGGTAAAACGTTATTCTGAACTTAGCAAACGTTATAAAAAATAAGGACTTTTTTTATGAAAATGCAGCAACTGCGGTATATTGTTGAAATTGCTAACCATAATTTAAATGTAACTGAAGCGGCTAATGCGCTTTATACATCACAGCCTGGAATTAGTAAGCAAGTGCGGTTGCTGGAAGATGAATTAGGTCTAGAAATTTTTGAGCGTCATGGCAAGCATATAAAATCAATTACGCCAGCAGGGAAAAAGATTATTTCGATTGCACGCGAGTTACTTGTTAAAGCACAAGGTATCCGTGCCGTTGCCGATGAATATACTCAGCCAAATCACGGCGTATTACGTATTGCGACGACAAATACTCAGGCACGTTATATGCTGCCAAGCGTGATTGAACGTTTTTCTAAAAAATATCCTGATGTGAGTTTGCATATTCACCAAGGTTCGCCAACACAAATTCATGATGCATTAATGTCGGGAGAAGTGGATTTGGCGATTACCACCGAAGCACCTTATTTATTTGATGATTTGGTTCAGATTCCATGCTATTGGTGGAATCGCTCAGTGATTATTACACCAGAACATCCACTTGCCAAAGTGAAAGAATTGACGATTGAGGAATTAGGTAAATATCCGCTTGTGACCTACACTTTTGGTTTTACAGGTGTTTCTGATTTAGATTACGCATTTAATAGCGCAGGAATTTTGCCGAATATAGTCTTTACGGCTACTGATGCCGATATCATTAAGACTTATGTGCGCTTAGGCTTAGGGGTGGGCATTATGGCATCTATGGCTCATACGCCAGCAGATACAGACCTTGTGGCAATTGATGCGAGTCATTTGTTCCGCCCGAGTATGACGAATATTGCATTTAAACATAGCATGTTCTTACGTAATTATATGTACGATTTCATGGAATATTTTTCACCGCACTTAACTCGTAGTGTTGTGGAAAAAGCCGAGCGTTTGCGTGATAACAATTCAGTGAAAAAATTATTTGATAACGTGAAATTAGACGTTAGATAAATTAATTGTTGAAATTAAGTGATAGAGAAAAGGACGTTAAACGTCCTTTCTTACTCTTATTGTTCATTCTGATTTTGAAGTTTTTCTTGTTTTGAATGATAAAAATAAAGATATATTAAACCAATTGGTGCAATAAAAATTGAGAATATGAAACAAATCGCCATTGTGATTAGTTTTGTTACAAGCATTAAAGGTGCATTAACGAAAAAAACATTATCACCTAAAATATATTCGATAATACTTTCATAAACGAATCGAGAATAAGGATATAATAATAAGCAGATTAATCCTAGGATTGCATTTGTTACAAGAATAGATATTTTCCCAGTGTGATTATATCCGTTATAGCTTATAGCAACTATAAATATAAAGAATATTAAACCAAATAGAAATTGTCGAGTATAGTAAGCTTTTGATAATCCACCAAGTGTCTTAGATAAAAATGACATGGTATCTCCTTATTCTTGAATTTATAGCCCTCCTTAGTCTAACTTACATCGTAAATAAGTGCAATTTATTTATGTATAAAGGTGTATTGTGCATATTTGATTAATGCACTTGTTACAATAAAAATAAATATGGTACCAAGTTCATGACGATCACTGTTGCGATAGAAAGTAATAATCTTGATGCACCAAAAATAAAACCACGATTAGTGCCATTATCAAATTTCACTAATAAGTTTGCCATCGCCGTGAGGGCATACACTTCAATGACTGTAAAAATGACGAGATAGGCATAGGCGGAAAATATGGAAAGATAACTTAAGGTGATAAACCAAGGCATGATAATTCCAATAGCCAACAGAGGGGCAACCCATGCTGCTTGTTTGATTGTTAAATTGATTTTTCGGGAAAAATAGCTTTGTAATAGTACGGTGAGTAAGCCGTTGCCAAATAACGCTATCGGCGAATGTTCAGGCATGCCAAGTTTATTGTTAAATAAAAAAGGAAAAATGACAAAGAAAGAGCTCGCAATAGCAAGCGGTAAAAAGAGCATTAAATGCACTATGAGAAATTCTTTTGTAATAATTTCTTTGATTTGTGTAAAGCGAAATTTTACCAATGTTTGTAAGGTTTGAATTTGATAGAAAGGCTTCACCATTAAGGCGAATAATACGGCTTCCATTGAAAAGCAGACCCAAATAAGCAAGTCGATATGTTCATATTTAATAAATGGGATGACTAAAAGCGGCGCAAACATGGATGACATGGAGGTCACTTTTAGATATTTTCCTTGCAAGCGCGTTTTTTCTTTGTATTCATCTCCGGCCAATACAAGTAAGCAGGCTTTGGCATTGGTTCCAAATAAGCAACTACCTAAACCAAAACAAGTGGTCGCAATAAGAAGCAATAAATAATTATCTGCTGAGAGAAAGAAAATATAAGCTATCACATCTAAAAAACAGCCGAGCAACATCATTTTGGCTAAACCATAGCGATCGCCCCAAATACCGGCAAGAATGGAAAGAGCTTGGTTTGAGAAAAAGAGCAGTGATAAGGAAAAGGCAATTTCGCTGTTGCTCAATCCTTTACTTTGTAGATAAATCAGAAATACCGTTTGCACAGAAAAAAATGCAAGGGTGGAAAAGAAACGCCGAGTCAGTAAAAGTTTTTGTAAATTCATAGAGTTAAATGATAAAAAAGAAAAGCACGCGTTGAATAACGCGCGCCATGAATTTTATAAGTGCGGTTGAAATTGATATTAAAATTTTACCGCACTTGAAAGATTAAAACAGCTCGTGATATTTCACTAAATCTTTACGCTGAATAGCAAATACGCCTAGCCCGCCATTTTTAAGCTCTACCCATTCAAATGGTACATCTGGATATTGCTCAATTAAGCTCACCATGCTATTGCCCACTTCACACACTAACACACCATTTTCGGTTAAGTAATCTGGCGCTTGTTTCAAAATTTGTTTGGTAATGTTTAAGCCATCATGGCCAGAACCTAAGGCTAACTCTGGTTCAAAATGGAATTCTTCTGGCATATCGGCGAGATCTTCTTCATCCACATAAGGTGGATTGGTCACGATAAGATCGTATTTTTGTCCTAAAATATTTTCAAATAAGTTTGATTGAATCGGGAATACTCGATGCTCTAATTGATGGCGTGAAATATTGATCTCCGCGACATTAAGTGCATCAACTGATAAATCGACAGCATCCACTTCCGCATTCGGGAAAGCATAAGCACAAGCAATGGCAATACAACCGCTACCTGTGCATAGATCGAGAATATGATTCGGCTCTTGTGAAATAAAATCTTCAAAGCGATCTTGAATTAAAGCACTAATTGGAGAACGTGGAATAATGGTTCGTTCATCGACATAAAATTCGTGACCGCAGAACCAAGCACTATTTGTTAAATATGCCACCGGTACGCGTTGTTCGATTCGGGTTAATACAAGTTGAACTAAGGTTTCTTTTTCAGATGGGGTTAATCGACTGTTAAATAATTCGGTAGGTAAATCAATGGGTAAATGTAAGCCACTTAAAACGAGTTGCAAGCTTTCATCCCAAGGATTATCGTGCCCTTGTCCGAAGTAAATATCAGATCGATTGAGAATGCTATACGTCCAACGCAGAAAATCTTGGATGGTTTGTAGTTCGTTTGCAACATTATCTTCCAAGATAGTTGCAACTAATTCTTGGTTATGTGAAGTTTCCATCGCATTTCTCCATAAAAGTGAGTAGAAAAGTTAGCATAAAATTCGGTATGAAAATTTGGCGTAGTTATACCACAGATGAGAATGTAGAACTATGATATGATACGCAAAATTTGAAATTAATGAGAAAAAATGCAAGACGAATTTGATTTATTCCGTGCGGAAACTAAAGGCATTAAGCCAATGAAACAAGATACTTTTGTTGCCCCCCGCCAAAAACGTGATCAGAAAAAAATAGAATTGAAAGAATTACGAGCAAAAGAAGATACATTGTTCTATTTTTCTGATGAATATGAGCCGTTACTGAATGAGCATGATGGTGTTGTGAAATATTTACGTGATGGGGAAGATTCCCATTTATTAAAACAACTTCGTCGTGGAGATTTTTCCCCAGAATTGTTTTTAGATTTACACGGTTTAACCCGTGAACAAGCTAAGCAAGAATTAGCCGCACTTTTACTGGCTTGTGAAAATGAGCATGTTGATTGTGCCAGCATTATGACGGGCTATGGCACCTTTACATTGAAAAAACAAATTCCACGTTGGCTAGTACAACATCCTAAAGTTCGGGCATTACATCAAGCACCAAGGGAGTGGGGTGGCGAAGCCGCAATTTTGATTTTAGTTGATTTGTAAAAAAACGTTATAAAAAAATACCGCACTTTTACTGCCTAGAGCAAAGTGCGGTATTTTCTTTTATGTTTTTACTTGAACTATTGTGTCGCTTGAATTGCGGTTAAGGCAATTGTGTACACAATATCATCAACTAATGCACCGCGAGATAAGTCATTGACTGGTTTTCGCATACCTTGAAGCATTGGGCCAATAGATACTAAATCTGCAGAACGTTGTACTGCTTTGTAAGTAGTGTTACCCGTATTTAAGTCAGGGAATACGAATACCGTTGCTTTACCTGCTACTGGTGAATTTGGTGCTTTAGAGCGAGCCACATCTTCCATCACAGCTGCATCGTATTGTAATGGGCCGTCGATTAATAAATCAGGGCGTTTTTCTTTGGCAATACGAGTTGCTTCTTTCACTTTTTCTACATCAGCACCGCTACCAGATGTACCCGTTGAGTAAGAAATCATTGCGACTTTTGGATCAATACCAAATGCTTTCGCAGAATCCGCAGATTGAATTGCGATTTCAGCAAGTTGTTCTGCTGTAGGATCTGGGTTTACCGCACAGTCACCATAAACAAGCACTTGATCTGGTAATAACATAAAGAAGATAGACGAAACAATAGAACTACCTGGTGCAGTTTTGATGATTTGCATTGGTGGGCGAATGGTGTTTGCAGTCGTGTGAACGGCTCCAGATACTAAACCATCCACCTCATTTGCTTCTAACATCATGGTTCCAAGCACGACGGTGTCTTCTAGTTGTTCACGTGCAGCGGTTTCAGTCATACCTTTTGCTTTACGTAATTCAACTAAACGAGCAACATAGTTTTCACGAACATCTGCTGGGTTAATGATTGTAATGTCTTTACCTAATTTAACACCTTGTGCTTCAGCTACACGTTGAACAGATGCTGGATCTGCTAAAAGCACACATTCCGCAATGCCACGTTCTGCACAAAGTACGGCTGCTTTGATTGTACGAGGTTCATCACCTTCAGGAAGAACAATACGTTTTTTCGCAGCACGAGCAAGTTCAGTCAATTGGAAACGGAATGCTGGTGGGGATAAACGACGTAAACGAGTAGAATCCGCAACTAGGTTATTGATAAAGTCAGCATTAAAGTGCTGGCTAGTGTATTGTTTGATGTTTTCAATACGCTCTTTATCATCAACAGGCACTTCAAGATTGAAGTTTTGTAAATTTAATGCTGTTTGCCAGGTATTACCTTCAATACGGAAGATTGGCAATTTTGCTTTTTCAAAAGCTGGTTGGCAAAGTTTATTGATTTGAGCATCAATTTTGTAACCGCCAGTTAATAAGAGACCGCCGATTTCAATACTATTTGACGCTGCGAGAGCGGCTGCCACAAGTACATCTGGACGATCCGCTGAGGCGACTAATAAGCTACCTGCACGAAAATGTTCAACCATATTTGGTAAACTTCTTGCGCAGAAAGTGATACCACGGATACGACGGTTAATATCCCCTTCAGTGATAATTGATGCACCTAAGTATTTCACTAAATCGATCGCACGTGTTGCGATTAAATCTGCAGACCAAGGCACACAAGCTAATAATTTGATTGAGCTATTTGCAAATAATTTGCTCACTTCTGCTTCACATGCATGGCTATGTTGGAATGAATCAAAGATTTCAGCAAGATCAGGGCGTGTACGGCCAGATTCATCAACGGGTGCATTAAATTTATTTACAACTACACCTAAAAGATTTGGATTGTTTTTACCACCAAATAAAGAGGCTGCTGCTTCTACACGATCTTTTAATTCGGTTGGGGTTTCAGTTGCAGGTGCTGCAACTAATACGATTTCTGCATCTAATGCTTGTGCAATTTCATAGTTGATGCTATTTGCGTAACCGTGTTTTCTTGTGGGAATTAAGCCTTCAACCACAACGATATCGTTGTTTTTAGTTAATTGTTGGTGATTAGCCACAATTTTTTCTAACAACACATCAGACTGATTTTGCCCAATCAATGATTCCGCAACGCTTAACATAAACGGTTCAGAAGTTTCAAGGTTAGTGCTGGTGCGAATGATAGAGGTTGTACGATCAAGTTTATCTTCACCTGTGCTTGGTTGAGAAACAGGTTTCATAAAACCAACTTTTGCGCCTTTTTGTTCAAGAGAATGGATTAATCCCAGACTAATGCTAGTTAAACCCACGCCTGTGCTTACAGGGATAAGGATAATCGTGCGAGACATAGTTAAACCTTAATGTGTATATGTTATAAATAAAAACTGCCGAAAAATTCGGCAGTTTGTTGTTAAATTAGAAACAAAGTTTTGCGGTATCTTGTGCGATAACTAATTCTTCGTTAGTTGGAAGAACAATCGCTTTAAATGCTGAATCATCAGTGGTGATTACGCCATCTTTACCGAAGCGAGCCGCAAGATTGCGTTCGTTATCCACTTTAATACCAAATAATTTCAAGTGATTTAATGCTAATTCACGAACGTGTGCTGAGTTCTCACCAATACCACCCGTGAAAGCAATCGCATCTAAGTGATCATCACCTAATACAGCCATATAAGCACCGATATATTTCGCTAAACGATAGCTGTATACATCTAAAGCGCGTTTTGCTTCTGGTTTAGATGCGTCATCGTAATTATCTTCAGCATAACGGCAGTCGCTTGTTACTTCAGTTAAACCTAAAAGACCAGATTTTTTCACTAAAGTCTCTTCGATTTGTTCCATAGACATACCTAAAGTTTTGTATAGGTAGAATACGATTGCAGGGTCGATATCACCACAACGAGTGCCCATGACTAAACCTTCTAACGGAGTTAAGCCCATTGATGTATCGATACATTTACCGTTACGTACAACAGAAACAGAACCACCATTACCTAAGTGACAAATAATCGTATTGACTTGGTCTGCAGGTTTACCTACATATTCAGCGACTTCACGAGAAACGAAGTAGTGGCTAGTACCGTGTGCACCGTAGCGACGAACGCCATGTTCTTTATATAAAGAGTATGGAAGAGCATAAAGGAATGCTTCTTCAGGCATGGTTTGGTGGAATGCTGTATCAAAAACTACTACGTTTTTATCTTTTAAGTGCGGGAATGCGTTGAATGCTTCGCGAATACCGATTAAGTGCGCTGGATTGTGAAGTGGCGCAAATTGCGCAGCATCTTCAATACCTTTAACGACTTCATCAGTTACGATAACAGATTGGGTATATTTTTCACCACCATGTACGATACGGTGACCAATTGCCGCGATAGAGTTTTTAAGCTCATCTGTCATGATATTAGACGCGATAAAGTTTAGCGCTTCAGTATGAGCTGCGCCTGCGCCTAAATCTGCGTTACCTTTCTCACCATTGAGTTTCCATTTGATACGAGCCTCTGGTAAGAAAAATGCTTCCGCTAAGCCGGATAATTTTTCTTCACCTGTTGCAGGATCAAGAATTGCAAATTTTAGTGAAGAACTACCACAGTTAAGGATAAGAACAAGTTTTGACATGGGAACCCTATTTTTGATTAAAGTTAATGGAAATCCACCTTGTAGATGGACTGAAAAAATCTGGCATAGGATACACCTTTTGACAAACAAAATAAATTCATCCCTGCATAAAAAGACAACGATTTATGGAACTTTTTGAAAAATTAAACTTTTTCAGTAAGGTGACAATTTCAGGCAAACTGGGGTATGATAAGTACGGTTGTTTTTTAAAGGTGTTTTTATGGCATTTTTTTCCATTTTAAAACGGGGACAAATTTATATTAATACTTGGCCACAGGAGGCTAAATTAGGGATTATTTTCCCAGAAAACCGCATTATGAAAGCCACGAGTTTTGCACAAAAATTCATGCCCTTTGTTGCTGTATTTGCAGTGGTGTGGCAACAGATTTATGCAAAAAATGATTTGATGGCCTTTTCTATTGCAATTTTGACCGCACTTTTTGCCTTGCTTATTCCTTTCCAAGGTCTTTATTGGCTTGGCAAGCGTGCAAATTCGCCATTAGAAAATCAAAGTGCGGTGTGGTTTTATGATATTTGCGAACGCTTAAAACAACTACATGAACCCTTGCCTTTTGTGCAAGATCAACCGACATACCAACATTTAGCAGAAGTCTTAAAGAAAGCTCAAAGCAAATTTGAACGTGCTTTTTGGCAGGAAATTTAGTTTACGCAAACGTTTTCTTTTTGGCTTTATTTTTGTAGAATACCTCGGTCGTTTTAAACGGCCGTTTTTCATTGAGAGATTTTTTAATGATCGATTACATTATTATTGGCATTATCGCTTTTTCCATTCTTGTCAGTTTATTACGCGGTTTTGTACGCGAAGTGCTTTCACTCGGTAGCTGGGTTGTGGCATTTATTGTAGCAAGCCAGTTCTATCCTTATCTTGCAGCTTATCTTACGCAAATTGAATCAATGTATATTCGTAATGGAACTGCAATTGGGATTTTATTTGTACTGACTTTAATCGTGGGCGCTATAGTTAATTATGTGATTAGTCAATTAGTAGATAAGACGGGTTTAAGTGGCACAGATCGTGTGTTAGGTGCGATTTTTGGTTTAGTGCGCGGTGCACTGATTGTCGCTGCGTTATTATTTTTCATGGATACCTTCACCAATTTTGAACAAACTGATTGGTGGAAAGAATCTCAATTAATACCGCACTTTGGTTTTATTATTGAATGGTTCTTTCAACAACTTCAGGCTAGTTCAAGTTTTTTAAATCCAACGCTTAATCAATAAGGAACACAAAATGTGTGGTATTGTCGGTATTGTTAGCCAAAGTCCGGTTAATGAATCTATTTATGCAGCATTAACTCTTTTGCAACATCGTGGGCAAGATGCTGCGGGAATCGTGACGGTTGATGATGAAAATCGTTTCCGCTTACGTAAAGCTAATGGTTTAGTGAGCGATGTGTTTCATCAAGAGCATATGCTACGATTGCAAGGAAATGCTGGGTTAGGGCATGTTCGCTATCCTACAGCGGGGAGTTCTAGCGTCTCAGAGGCGCAGCCTTTTTATGTGAATTCTCCCTATGGTGTCACTTTGGTGCATAACGGCAACTTAACCAACTCAGTGGAGTTAAAAGAAAAAGTCTTTAAAACAGCTCGCCGCCACGTAAACACTAATTCAGATTCTGAACTTCTTCTTAATATTTTCGCTAAACATCTCGATTACATTCCTAAAGATCAGCTCGACCCACAAGATATTTTCTATGCCGTTCGTAAAACTCATAACGATGTTCGTGGTGCCTATGCTTGTTTAGCGATGATTATTGGGCATGGCATGGTTGCTTTTCGTGATCCTTTTGGTATTCGTCCTTTGGTGTTGGGTAAACGCGAAGAAAATGGCAAAACTGAGTATATGTTTGCCTCTGAAACAGTCGCTTTAGATATTGTGGGTTTTGACTTTGTTCGCGATATTGCCCCTGGAGAAGTCGTTTATGTGACGTTTGATGGCGAGCTTTATTCGCAGCAATGCGCTGAAAGTGCGGTGCTAAATCCTTGTATTTTTGAGTATGTTTATTTTGCACGCCCAGATTCAACGATTGATGGCGTCTCTGTTTATGCTGCACGTGTTCACATGGGCGAAAAACTCGGACAAAAAATTGCAAAAGAATGGGCGGATGAAATTGATAATATTGATGTGGTGATTCCCGTTCCTGAAACCTCCACAGATATTGCGTTACAAATTGCCCGCGTACTAGGGAAACCTTACCGCCAAGGATTTGTGAAAAATCGCTATGTTGGTCGTACGTTTATTATGCCAGGACAAGCACAGCGTATTAGTTCTGTTCGTCGCAAATTGAATACCATTAAAGCTGAATTTAAAGATAAAAACGTCTTATTGGTGGACGATTCTATCGTTCGCGGTACAACCTCTGAGCAAATTGTTGAAATGGCTCGCTCAGCTGGCGCGAAGAAAATTTACTTCGCTTCTGCTGCTCCAGAAATTCGTTATCCGAATGTATATGGTATTGATATGCCAAGTCGTGATGAGCTGATTGCTTACGGTCGAAATGTTAATGAAATTGCACATTTGATTGGTGTGGACAAATTAATTTTCCAAGATCTGACCGCACTTACCGAATCTGTTCAATTAGAAAATCCGTCTATTAGAGGGTTTGATTGTTCAGTGTTCACAGGCGAATATATTACAGGTGACATCACGCCAGAATATTTAGACAAAATTGCAAGTCAACGGAACGACAGTGCAAAGAAAAAACGTGAAAAACAAGCATCTAATCTTGAAATTTATAATGAACAATAAATTGCGATAAGGCGAGATATTTAGTCCGATAAAAATCACTGCATTAAAAAAGTGCGGTGATTTTTTTATTTGTTTTTTAGGATATCTTTTAGATAGTTTTCGCAATCAGAATATTGAAATTGAAATCCCGCGTTGAGTAATTTTTCAGGCACAACATTTTGGCTTTCGAGTAATAGATTCGCTCGTTCTCCAAGAATGAAATGTAATATCCATTTTGGAATGGTTACAAAGGCAGGACGTTTTAATACTCGAGCCAAAGTGCGGTTAAATTTATGCTGTTTTATGGGATTAGGGGCGGTGAAGTTAAATGAGCCTTGACATTCTGAATGATAGAGTAAAAATAAAATGCCATTGACCACATCTTTCAAAGCAATCCAGGGAAAATATTGCTCTCCATTGCCCAGTTTGCCGCCAAGTCCCCATTTGTATAAAGGCAACATTTGAGCAAGGGCGCCTCCTTTCTTAGAAAAGACCATGCCTGTTCGAATCAAACAAACCCTCGCATTAGCTTGTTGCGCAATATCTTCCCAATCTTGGCATAATTGTGCGGTGAAGGTTTTTGCTGTTTTGCTTGTTTCGGTAATTTTTTGTTCGTCTTGATCGCCGTAAATTCCAGTCGCTGAACCTGAAATAAAAATAGGGTGTTGCTGATATTGATTAATTAATTCAACCAGTTGAGTGGTAAGGTTTAAACGACTTTCTCGTAAAATAGATTTTTGGTTTTTCGACCAAGCTTTATGAAAAATCGGCTCGCCAGCAAGATTGATGATGGCATCAAACTGTTCTTGTAAATCGAGTTCTGAAAGTGCGGTAATAAATTTGATATTTTTTTGCTTTGAGATAGTGTGCGGAGTACTTAAGCGCGTTAAGATCGTCACTTGTTCATTGCGTAAGCAGAGTTGTTCAACAAGTGCTTTGCCGATAAGTCCCGTACCCCCAGTTAATAAAATGTTCATTACAACGCGTTTTCAAATAAACGTTGAACATTTTTGAGTAAATCGACAATTTTTGTGCCACGTGTTGGTGTGATAAAAATTGTGTCATCGCCTGCGATAGTACCTAAGATGCCTTCTGATTTTCCAATTGAATCGAGTAAGCGAGCGATGAGTTGTGCCGCACCCGGAGAAGTCTTAATGACAATTAACATATCATTGTAATCAACGTCTAATACAAGATTTTTTAATGGACTACTGGTATTAGGAACACTCAATTCACCTGGTAAACAATAAACCATTTCCATTTTGGTATTGCGGGTGCGAACAGCCCCAAATTTGGTGAGCATTCTGGATATTTTTGATTGATTAATGCCTGTAAAGCCTTGTTTTTTTAAGGCATCGACAATCTCACTTTGAGATCCAAAGCGTTCTTGATTAAGTAATTCTTTAAAAGCGCGAGTTAAATTGTCAGTCATTTTATTTTTCAATAGTCAAAACTTGCATAAGAATTGCATAAAAATTCATTTTCATCAACTTGAATGTGAATAAAAGCAAAGAGAAGGAAAAAATTATCTCAGAAATGTGAACTAGATCATAGAATGATATTTCTCTGTTTGTAATTGTGAGATGAAAATTTTAAAATCAGGTCATCTTAAATTAACTAACACATAAGGAGTATTTATGAAAGTTGCAGTATTAGGTGCCGCAGGTGGTATTGGTCAAGCATTAGCGTTATTACTAAAACTTCAGTTGCCTGCTGGTTCAGATTTATCATTATATGATATTGCCCCTGTTACCCCAGGTGTTGCAGTGGATGTGAGCCATATTCCAACCGCAGTGAATGTGAAAGGTTTTTCTGGTGAGGATCCAACTCCAGCACTTGAAGGTGCGGATGTTGTATTAATTTCTGCTGGTGTTGCACGTAAACCTGGTATGGACCGGTCTGATTTATTCAATATTAATGCAGGCATTGTTCGTGGTTTAATTGAAAAAGTCGCGGTTACTTGCCCGAAAGCTTGTGTTGGTATCATCACTAACCCAGTAAATACTACTGTTGCGATTGCGGCTGAAGTATTGAAAAAAGCAGGTGTTTATGACAAACGTAAATTATTTGGTGTGACAACTTTAGACGTGTTACGTTCTGAAACTTTTGTGGCTGAATTAAAAGGTTTAAATGTTTCTCGTACTAGCGTTCCTGTTATTGGTGGTCACTCAGGTGTGACTATTCTTCCATTACTTTCCCAAGTTCAATATGCTGAGTGGAATGAAGATGAAATCGAACCATTAACAAAACGTATCCAAAATGCAGGTACAGAAGTTGTTAATGCAAAAGCGGGTGGCGGTTCTGCAACGCTTTCAATGGCACAAGCTGCAGCACGTTTTGCTCGTTCTTTAGTGAAGGGATTGAGTGGCGAGACAGTTGTTGAATGTACTTATGTTGAAGGTGATGGTAAATATGCTCGTTTCTTCTCTCAACCAGTTCGTTTAGGCAAAGAAGGTGTAGAAGAAATTTTACCAATTGGCCCATTAAGCAATTTTGAACAACAAGCTCTAGAAAATATGTTGCCGACTTTACGTGCAGATATTGAATTAGGTGAAAAATTTATTAATGGTTAATCATTAAAAAAATAAGGGGAGCATTAGCTCCCTTTTTTATGTTTCGATAAAAAAGCCACCAAATGGGGGCTTTGTTTGTATCTTTATTATTTCTGACGCATTGCAGGGAATAAGATGACATCACGAATTGATGGTGCATTTGCATAAAGCATTGCTAAACGGTCAATACCTAAACCTTCACCAGCTGTTGGTGGTAAGCCGTGTTCTAGCGCAACAACAAAGTCTTCATCTTTGAACATTGCTTCATCATCGCCCGCTTCTTTCGCAGCCACTTGTGCATCAAAACGTTCATTTTGATCTTCCGCGTCATTTAATTCTGAGAAACCATTACCGATTTCACGACCACCGATAAATAGCTCAAAACGATCTGTTACATCAGGATTTTCATCATTACGACGTGCAAGTGGCGAAATTTCCGCCGGGTGAGCCATTAAGAAGGTTGGTTGAATTAAGTGATGTTCAGCTACTTCTTCAAAAATTGCATTTACAATGCCGCCTAAACCCCAAGATTTTTGTACTTCAATACCTAAGCGCTCTGCTGTGGCTTTTGCACGATCAAAGTCATATAAATCTTCTTTTACGATACCTTTTTCTGCACCATATTTAATGGTTGCATCGTGTAACGTAATACGTTCGAATGGTTTCCCAAAATCAAATTCGTATTCGCCGTATTTCACAATAGTTGTACCAAGAATATCAATCGCTAATTTACGAAGAAGTTCTTCGGTGTTATCCATTAAATCATGGTAATCCGCATACGCTTGGTAGTATTCAAGCATGGTAAATTCTGGATTATGACGAACAGAAACCCCTTCATTACGGAAGTTACGGTTTAATTCAAATACTCGTTCAAACCCACCAACAACTAAGCGTTTTAAATAAAGTTCAGGTGCGATACGTAAATACATATCCACATCTAATGCATTGTGATGAGTCACGAAAGGACGCGCAGATGCGCCGCCTGGAATCACTTGTAACATTGGCGTTTCTACTTCCATAAAGCCTTTAGAAATGAAATATTCACGAATACCCGCGACAACTTTAGAACGAATAATAAAAGTGCGGCGAGATTCTTCGTTAGAAATTAAATCTAAATAACGCTGGCGATAGCGAACTTCTTGGTCGGTTAAGCCATGGAATTTATCTGGTAATGGGCGAAGTGCTTTAGTTAAAAGTTGAACTTCAGTGGTTTTCACTGTGAGTTCATCGGTTTTTGTTTTAAATAGAGTGCCTTTAACGCCAACGATGTCCCCTAAATCCCAAGTACCAATGTCATCTTTATAAACGCCTTCAGGCAAATTATCGCGTGCAACATAAAGCTGGATTTTACCGCTCATATCTTGAATGGTGATAAATGTCGCCTTACCCATTACGCGGCGAGTCATAATTCGGCCGGCAACTTGTACTTCAACGCCTTTCTCTTTTAAGATTTCACCGTCTTCTGCATCATATTGATTGTGCAAATCTTGTGCGAGCGCATCACGACGAAACTTGTTTGGAAATGCATTACCTTTTGCACGTAGTGCGGCTAGTTTTTCACGACGAACGAGCATTTCGCCATTGAGATCTAATTCTTTAACTTCTTGTTCTGACATGTTGTTTACCTTTAATTTTAACTTTAAAAATACCTTCAAAAATAACCGCACTTTTGGGTTATTTCTTATGATGGGATAAGTAACGTGTCTTTACTTATCCAGCAAATCATGCTTAAAGCCCAGCTTTTAAACTCGCTTCAATAAATCGATCTAAATCACCGTCTAATACGGCTTGCGTATTACGGTTTTCCACGCCAGTCCGCAAATCTTTAATGCGTGAATCGTCTAATACGTAAGAGCGAATTTGGCTTCCCCAACCAATGTCGGATTTATTATCTTCCATTGCTTGCTTATCCGCATTTTTCTTCTGTAATTCAAGCTCATACAATTTTGCTTTTAATTGTTTCATCGCTTGATCTTTGTTCTTGTGCTGTGAACGGTCGTTTTGACATTGCACAACAATACCACTTGGCATATGGGTAATTCGCACCGCACTTTCTGTTTTGTTTACGTGCTGACCACCAGCCCCCGATGCGCGATAAACATCAATACGTAAATCAGCTGGATTGATTTCAATATCAATATCATCATCAATTTCAGGGTAGACAAATGCTGCGCTGAATGATGTGTGACGACGGTTATTGGAGTCAAATGGGCTTTTACGCACTAAGCGATGAATACCAGTTTCTGTTCGTAACCAACCAAAGGCATATTCACCGCTCACTTTAATCGTTGCCGATTTCAACCCTGCTACATCACCGTCAGATACTTCCATCAGTTCTGTTTTAAAACCTTTGCTTTCAGCCCAACGGAGATACATACGCAGTAACATTTCTGTCCAATCTTGAGCTTCCGTACCGCCAGAACCTGCTTGTAAGTCCACATAGCAATCGCAAGCATCATGTTCGCCACTAAACATTCGACGGAACTCTAATTTTTCAAGTTGTTGTTCGAGTTCATCTAATTCAGCTACCGCTTCATTGAAAGTGTCTTCGTCTTCTGCTTCGATGGCAAGTTCTAACAAACCATCAACATCTTCTAAGCCTTGTTCTAAATTTTTGACGGTATTTACAACTTGTTCTAAAGAAACGCGTTCTTTACCAAGTGCTTGGGCTTTATCTGGATCATTCCAAACATCTGGCTGTTCTAATTCGGCATTGACTTCTTCTAAACGCTCAACTTTGGCATCGAAGTCAAAGATACCCCCGAAGCACCGAAGTGCGGTCGGATAAGTCGGTGATTTTATTTTTTACAGGATTGATTTCAAACATAATAAATTCACTGTGTGATAAAGTGTGGAATTATATGCTATTTTCTGATTTTTGGATAGTTTGACCTTGCAGAAATTAGCAATCTCTCTATAATTTCAGACTTTCTTACTCAAGTAAATTTAGGAACAAAAAATGAAGAAAATTTTTACCGCACTTTTGTGCGTGGCCGCGGCTAATGCAATGGCAAACGATGCCACAATTAAAAGCAAGTTACAGTCTCTTGGCGCATCAAATATTGATGTGAAATCCTCGCCAATTTCAGGCATCAAAACAGCAGTAACAGATCAAGGCGTACTTTATGTGACGGAAGATGGAAAATATGCTTTCCAAGGTAAACTTTACGAACTCACAAATAATGGTCCTGTTGATGTAGCGGGTAAAATTTTAGTGGATAAACTTAATTCTTATAAAAACGAGATGATTGTTTATCCCGCTAAAAATGAAAAGCATGTCGTGACGGTATTTATGGATATTACTTGCCATTATTGCCATTTATTACATCAGCAATTAAAAGAATATAATGATCTTGGTATTACCGTGCGTTATTTAGCTTTCCCTCGTGCGGGCATGAATAACCAAACGGCAAAACAAATGGAAGCAATTTGGACAGCTAAAGATCCTGTTTTTGCTTTAAATGAAGCTGAAAAAGGCAATTTACCGAAAGAAGTTAAAACCCCAAATGTTGTGAAAAAACATTATGAATTAGGGGCGCAATTTGGCGTAAATGGCACACCAAGTATTGTTACCTCAACTGGTGAGCTTATTGGCGGTTATTTAAAACCCGCTGATTTATTGAGCGCACTTGAAGAAACAGCGAAATAATTTTATAATGAAAAGCAAGGGGCAGATGCCTACCCCTTGTATTTAGTCGGTTATGCTTAATATGCTGGGGAGCTTAAAAGCATTAACAATACTAAGATTATGATATAAATACATAATTTAGGCATTATTAAAATCCTTAGCTGACACAATAGTTAGACTAATGGTCAGTAGGGCTTTTAACCCCTGTCAGCATTCAGGGTTAAAAGCCCTGACCAACAGGAAAAAGTATAGATAAAAGAGCTGTTGATTTCAACAGCTTTTTGCTTTTAGATATGAATTAATATCCAGTGAAAAAACTTATCAAACGCCGTGAAATTCCAATTGGAAATTCTGTTTCAAACCATCCGTTATTAGATCGCCTTTATCGCGCACGCCATATTCAAAACACCGAAGAATTAGACCGCACTTTAAAATCAATGCTGAATCCAAATCAGTTATATGGTATTGATCAATCTATAAATTTATTAGTGGAAGCTTATCAACAACAGCAAAAAATAGTGATTATTGGGGATTTCGATGCCGATGGTGCAACTAGCACAGCATTGAGTGTGCTTGCTTTAAGACAACTTGGTTTTTCCGATGTGGATTATCTTGTACCAAATAGATTTGAACAGGGTTATGGTTTGAGTATTCCTGTGGCTGAAATGGCGATTGAAAAGGGTGTTCAGCTGTTAATGACAGTGGATAATGGCGTTTCATCTTTTGAAGGTGTTGCATTTTTGAAAGAGAAAGGTGTTCGTGTTTTAGTGACGGATCATCATTTACCACCCGAAACTTTGCCGCCAGCTGATGCTATTGTTAACCCTAATTTAAGTCAGTGTGGTTTTCCTTCAAAATCCTTAGCGGGCGTTGGTGTTGCGTTTTATTTGATGTTAGCCGTACGAGCAAAATTTCGTGAACTCGGTATTTTTACTGCAGAAACACAACCTAATTTTACTGACTTGCTCGATCTGGTGGCATTGGGTACTATCGCAGATGTGGTGCCTTTAGATCAGAATAATCGTATCCTTGCTTATCAAGGCTTAATGCGGATTCGTGCACGGCGTTGTCGTCCAGGTATTGTTGCGTTGGCTGAAGTGGCTAACCGTAATGTTGAACAGTTTACTTCAAGTGATCTTGGTTTTTGTATCGGACCTCGTTTAAACGCAGCGGGGCGCTTAGACAATATGTCGATTGGGGTTGAGCTTTTACTGGCGGACGATATGTTAAAAGCCAGAGAATTGGCTTTAGATCTTGATCAACTCAACCAAACGCGTAAAGAAATTGAAGCAGGCATGAAGCTTGAGGCGCTAGAAATTTGCCAAAATCTCACCGCACTTTTTAAAGAGTTACCTTCGGGGATTACACTTTATCAACCAGATTGGCATCAAGGTGTGTTGGGTATTGTGTCATCTCGGATTAAGGAGAAATATCATCGTCCTGTGATTGCCTTCGCGAAAGATGGTGATGGAATCTTGAAAGGTTCTGCGCGTTCTATTGAGGGCTTACATATGCGTGATGTTTTAGAGCGTATTCATTCACAACATCCTAATATGATTTTAAAATTTGGTGGTCATGCGATGGCTGCAGGATTAAGCCTCCGAGAAGAACACTTTGATGATTTCCAACATATTTTTAATCAAACCGTTGCCGATTGGCTTGATGAAGAGCATTTACAAGGTGTAATCTGGACCGATGGTGAATTAAATTCAAATGAATTTAATCTTGAAACGGCAGAACTGATAAAATCAGCAGGCCCTTGGGGACAAGCTTTTCCTGAGCCTTGTTTTGATGGTGAATTCAAAATTTTAGATCAGCGTGCAATTGGGCAAAATCAAAACCATCTCAAAATGTTAGTGGAGCCAAAACAAGGTGGGCCTTTATTAGACGCTGTTGCGTTTAATATTGACACAAGATTGTATCCTGATCTTTCAATTAAACAGGCAAGATTTGCATATAAATTGGATGTTAATGAGTTTCGTGGTAACCGAAATGTACAGCTTTTAGTGGAATATATTGAAGCTATTGATGAGTAATGTTTTGAAATTTTATGGATTATTCGTATTAGGTTTATTTGGGTTTATATCATCGGTTCTAGCCGAAGTAAATCAAAAAGAATTTTCTACTCAAAATCCACCGCACTTACCATCTTCTGATGTCATGCATTTTGAAGATGGGCGGGATTATTTTTCTTATCAAGAGCCTATTGAACAAGCGCCTAGAGCGGACAAAAAAATACGTATTCAATTCTTTTTTGATTACGACTGCCGCGTATGTTCATCAGCGCAAGATATTTTAGAACTTTATAGCCAAATGCGTACAAATAAAGTTGCGTTGGAACAATATCCTATTGCAACTGCGGATAGCCAGTTTAGCGCACGCATTTTTTATACCTTGCAAGCGCTAAGTGCGGGTGAATTATCTAATGTTTTATTATTTGAAACTTCAGAAAAATCCCGTTATGCAGAATTGTCTGCGACAAATAAAATTCAACAATGGGCGGAAGAACAAGGGCTAGATAAGCAGTTATTTATTCAGGCTGAAAATTCAGAAAGAGTAAAAGAACAAATTCAAGATGCGATTGAATTGACAGAAGAGTATGGTGTCTTTACCTATCCTTACGTTGTCATTGGGGGAAAATATGTACTCACGGCGAGCACGCTTTATAACGATGATTATAGCGTGGCTGTGTTAGATTTTTTGGTAAATAAAATAGAACAGGAACAAAAGTGATGAAAATCGGAATTGTTGGCGCAATGGCGCAAGAAGTAGAAATTTTAAAAAATTTAATGGCAGAGAGAACTGAAACTCGAGTAGCAAGTGCGGTAATTTTTGAAGGCAAAATTAATGGTAAAGATGTTGCATTATTGCAATCAGGTATTGGCAAAGTGGCCGCTGCAATTGGTACGACGGCATTGCTGCAATTAGCCAAGCCAGATTTTGTGATCAATACTGGTTCTGCGGGTGGGGTAGCAAAAGGCTTGAAAGTGGGGGATATTGTTATTTCTGATGAAACACGCTATCACGATGTGGATGTGACAGCTTTTGGCTATGAAAAAGGGCAGTTGCCCGCTAATCCCACAGCATTTTTATCGGACAAAAAATTGGCTGACCTCGCTCAAGAAATTGCAGAAAAGCAAGGTCAATCAGTAAAACGTGGTTTAATTTGCTCTGGCGATAGTTTTATTAATAGTGAAGACAGAATTGCACAAATAAAAGCTGACTTCCCGAATGTGACGGGGGTTGAAATGGAAGCCACAGCGATTGCACAAGTTTGCTATGCTTTTAATGTTCCTTTTGTGGTAGTTCGAGCAATTTCTGATGGAGGAGATGGTGAAGCAAGTATGTCTTTTGAAGAGTTCTTACCGTTAGCTGCAAAACAGTCTTCGGCATTAGTATTAGGAATGATTGATAGACTCTAGTAATAATCTCTTAATAAGACAATAATTCTAAAATTGAATTATAAACATTATTTAAAAAGGCATAGTTTATTAGCTATGCCTTTTATATGAACTCATTAGAACTTATAATTGAAACTCAAGATAAAAGTTCTACCTCGAGCAAAATTATAGAGAACGGTTTTATCTATCCCGCCTTCACAAGTTATCTCTCCTTTGCCGCATAAATTATCATTAAGGCTAGAATAATATCTTTGCGAAGCTGCATCATTTCCAGCATCTAACGGATCAACATAACGTTTATCTAACAGATTTTGTACTTCAGCTTTAATAATCAAATCTTTGATTGGTTCATAGCTGACGTGTAAATCTAAAATAATCGGTTGTTTTTCAATCTCTTCCGTTTTCTTAACGGCATAGTAAGTTCTATCACCCGCGGTATTTAATTCAAAGTGAGAACCGTTGATATATTCTTCTTGAATGGTTGCTCGTTTACTTTTCCCATAGTAACGTGCTGCGATACCAAGAGTTAATTTTTGATCAAACCAGCGTGTGCCAAGCTCTAACCTACCGTAGTCTTTTGGTAACATAGTGATACGTGATAAACCGTAGCCTTGTTTCAAAATATCTTCTTTTGATGCATTATTAGGACGTGGACTAGCATCGGCATAATTAGTTGGTTGATTCGTACGTTGATAAGCATAGGATAAGTTAGCAAAGAAAGATCCCATGTCATAATTCAGCTCTAACTCAGCTCCACTTTTTTTCACTATTGGTTGATAATTTTGATGAGCAATCGTCAGACGAAAACGATTGAGGCTTGCCCACTCTGGAAGAACACCATCTTGTGACCAATCTCCATACACATTGTGGATATAGTTTTTAATAAAACTACGATAGCCAACAACCTTAACTCCTAATATATCTTCTTTTGTAAAAACGCCTTTTTTATAGGTATTAAAACCAAGTTGATAAGTTTCTGCACGTTCAGGTTTCAATGCGGTATTTACCCCCGCATCAGACACTTGAGAGAAAAACATCTCTTGAATATTCGGCATTCTGTGTGTGCGTGAATAAGTGAAAAATGGCATAAAATAATCACTTAGCTCTGCACTTAATGTGGCAGAATGATTGAACGCTTTTTTATGCCCTGATTTATGTAAAATCGGTTCATTAATTTGTGTTGGTGTATTTTCGTAACCTACATACTCACCGTTAAATGCATAATGGGTAAAATTGACACTATAGTCTAAATGGTAAATTCCTTTAGAAAGTGCGGTATCAAAATAAACAGTTTTAAATTTTTGTTTACCGGAAGGTTGTAGGATTACTGAACGTTGTGGTAATGAACCTCGTGTACCAGAATATCGCCCTTTTTGACTGTATGAAAATAAGCCTTGATCGTGTGATTCATTCACATAAAACAAACTTAATTCTTCAGGAAAGCGATTTTTACTGTATTCATTGGTAAAATAGTTAAACCCTAATGTAGTTTTTAAATCAATTTCTTTTGGCAGTAAGAAAGTATAACTGTTGTTAATATCAACAATATTTGCCACATTTTTTGCGATAAGTTTATCTGCCACTTGCCAGCCAGCAAAAAAACCACCCTTAGGATAAATGGTTTTACCAATGTTATGTGCTACCATTAGATTTAGATCAAGATAGCGATTATTATTAAAATTATAATTTAATTGATAATTACGATTTTCGATTTTTCGAGAACCAATTTTATTATCAAGGGTACGTATTTGTGCACCTAAGGTATGGTTATCATCGCCATATTCAAATTTTAACAAATGGCTACGTGAGCGAGATTGCAAACTACCTGGCTCAATTGGTGCAACACTATATTGATCTTTATTTTCGTCAAAGGTGTCATTAGTCTTTTTAATATCTGTTTGTAGTTCTGGTATATTTTGAGGCTGTATACCATTTGCCAATTCTTTTAAAATTTTCTTTCTTGTTTCATCTCCATAGGTAACTTTCCTGATAGATATATTGTAAGGAGGTTCATCAGGCGTCTCTTCATCATTAATATAATCATAATTTTCTTCTTTTCTTTCAATCCGAGTAATACAACCTGGTGTTCTTGTTTCTGTAGCACCAGTAACATCAGTAGTTGTAATTGGATCTGTACTACCATTAAACATCGGGGTTGGGGCATTACAAGACCAATGGTTTTTGTTTAAATCAGGTATCCACTGTCCAGCTGAATTTAAAACATAACCTGCATTGTGGAAATAGGCTTCTTTTTCTTTAGTAAGAATATCTTGTCCAAGAGAAGACAATCGTTCTTCCCCTCCGATACGATAATCTTGTGAAACCTCACGTTGACTGTAACCATATACCACACCAATATAACCGCCATTATCAAGCCATTTTCTGCCTGCAGCCATTGTCATAAAATTCGATTTAGTTGCATTGCTCCCCGTCATTCCTTTTACGATGAGCCCAAATGGTTTGTCATCAGTAATAACATCATTAACGCCTAATGTTCGAAAATTAGCACTTCCAGACAAGGTATTTATACCATTGGAACCGGAAAAATTACTTTTATTGACATCTACACCAGCAATAAAATTGGGATCTATCGTTGCACCAAATTGAGAGCTACCACCAGATTGTCCTGAATCCATTGAGGTGGAATAAAAGGTTTGTGTGACACCATCGACCATTGTATTGACACGACCTAACCCATTTTCGCCACGAATATTAACAGAAACTACGCCAGAGCCTTTATCTTGTTGAGTAAAAGCACCAGGAATACTTCGAATAACTTGATCGATAGTTTGGGTTTCTTTAAAAATATGCTCTCGGGTGCTTTTTGCTTTCGCTTCCGTAAAAGGTTTTTTATCGTTGGCGACATTTTTTTCTACTACATCAATTTGATCTAATGTTTCTTCAGCTTTTGCATCAACGATAGAAACATTAAGGGTATTGATTAAGCAGAGTGTGATTAAATTTAATTTAATAGCTTTCTTCATTACATATCCTTATTACTTTTTGAGAAAGATTCTCATTATCTTATTGTATTTCGTAAAACTCAATGGCTTTTTATTAAAATTAATATAAAACTCTAAAAAAATGAAAAAAATTAATTTTAAAGGATGGGGGATAATTTGGTTAGCTTTTTAACTAAAAAAAAGCTGATAGGTGCGAGTTTGTTATTTTTTACTCTTTGTTAGTGGATCTTGAATTAAGTTTGAAAGGTGGCAATAGCGAAATAGAGCGTTTATCTTTATAATACGTCAACTTTTGATAAGTAAAGGATAAGTTATATGGGAACAATTATTACCGTTGATGGGCCTAGCGGTGCGGGGAAAGGTACGCTTTGTTACGCTTTGGCAGAAAAGCTAGGTTATGCGTTATTGGATAGTGGAGCAATTTATCGCGTTACAGCATTGGCGGCATTACAACGTAAAACTGATTTAACAAATGAATCGGCACTAGCTGAATTAGCTCGCTACTTAGATATTCAATTTATTCCTCAAAATGGCGAGGTGAATATTTTGCTTGCTGGCATGAATGTAAGCCATTTAATTCGCACTCAAGAAGTCGCTGATGCCGCATCTAAAGTAGCCGTGTTTCCAGAAGTGCGGTCAGCTTTGCTACAACTTCAGCAAGATTTTGCGAAAAATGATGGATTAATTGCTGATGGTAGAGATATGGGGACTGTGGTATTCCCAAATGCTCAAGTGAAGTTATTTTTAGATGCGAGTGCTGAAGAACGTGCAAAAAGACGTTATAAGCAGTTGCAAAATAAAGGAATAAATGGTAACTTTGAGCAGATTTTAGCCGAGATAAAAGAGCGTGATTTTCGTGATAGAAATCGAGAGGTTGCGCCTCTAAAACCGGCTGATGATGCTTTGTTATTGGATAGCACAACGTTGAGTATTGGTGAAGTTATTGATCAGGCGTTAGCTTATATTCAAGAAAAGGTGTCAGTTTCGATTTAACTGTTTGTTCAAGGAAGAATAAGCATTTATCCTCAACCCCGCATTTTATGGATTTTAATGTGGATGTTATTAACTTAAATTAAGAAGATTATTTATATGTCAGAATCTTTTGCTCAACTTTTTGAAGAATCATTAAAAGGCCTTGAAACTCGTCAAGGTTCAATCGTTAGCGGTACTGTAGTAGCTATCCAAAAAGGCTTTGTGCTTGTTGATGCAGGTTTAAAATCTGAGTCTGCAATCCCAGTTGCTGAATTTCTAAATGCACAAGGCGAACTTGAAATCCAAGTTGGCGATACTGTAAATGTTGCATTAGATGCAGTTGAAGATGGTTTCGGTGAAACTAAACTTTCTCGTGAGAAAGCTGTTCGTCACGAATCTTGGATTGAATTAGAAAAAGCTTACGAAGAAAAAGCGACCGTTATCGGTTTAATCAACGGCAAAGTGAAAGGTGGTTTCACAGTTGAGTTAAACGGTGTTCGTGCATTCTTACCAGGTTCTTTAGTTGATACTCGTCCAGCGCGTGAAGCAGATCACTTACTTGGTAAAGAATTAGAATTCAAAGTAATCAAATTAGATCAAAAACGTAACAACGTTGTTGTTTCTCGTCGTGCAGTGATTGAATCTGAAAATAGCCAAGAACGTGAACAAGTATTAGAAAATCTTGTTGAAGGTTCAGAAGTTAAAGGTATCGTTAAAAACTTAACTGAGTACGGTGCATTCGTTGATCTTGGTGGTGTTGACGGTTTATTACATATCACAGATATGGCTTGGAAACGTGTTAAACATCCAAGCGAAATCGTGAATGTTGGCGATGAAGTTACTGTTAAAGTGTTAAAATTTGATAAAGATCGTACTCGTGTATCTTTAGGATTAAAACAATTAGGCCAAGATCCATGGGCTGCAATTGCTGAAAATCACCCAGTAAACAGCAAATTAACTGGTAAAGTAACTAACTTAACAGACTATGGCTGTTTCGTTGAGATCTTAGATGGTGTTGAAGGTTTAGTTCACGTTTCTGAAATGGATTGGACTAACAAAAATATCCACCCATCTAAAGTTGTTAGCTTAGGCGATACTGTAGAAGTAATGGTATTAGAAATTGATGAAGAACGTCGTCGTATTTCTTTAGGCTTAAAACAATGCAAAGCTAACCCATGGACTCAATTTGCTGAAACTCACAATAAAGGCGATAAAGTAACTGGTAGAATCAAGTCTATCACTGATTTCGGTATCTTCATCGGTCTTGAAGGTGGTATCGATGGTTTAGTTCACTTATCTGATATTTCTTGGAATGTATCAGGTGAAGAAGCAGTTCGTAACTACAAAAAAGGTGACGAAGTTTCTGCAGTAGTATTAGCAGTTGACGCACTGAAAGAGCGTATCTCTTTAGGTATCAAACAACTTGAAGAAGATCCATTCAATAACTTTGTAGCGATCAATAAAAAAGGCGCTGTAGTATCTGCAACAGTAGTTGAAGCCGATGCAAAAGGTGCTAAGGTTGAATTAGCAGGCGGTGTTGAAGGTTATATCCGTGCAGCTGATTTAACAAATGAAGTTTCTGCAGGAGATGTAGTTGAAGCAAAATACACTGGTGTAGATCGTAAATCTCGTATCGTTCACTTATCAGTGAAAGCAAAAGATCAAGCTGAAGAAGCTGCTGCAGTTGCAAATGTGAATAACAAACAAGAAGAAGTTGCTATTCCAAATGCAATGGCTGAAGCTTTCAAAGCAGCTAAAGGTGAATAATTAATTCACGTAATAAGGCTGGGCTCATGTCCAGCCTTATTTTTAGGGCTTATTGCTAATACATTGAAATAATGTATTAGCAATAAATCTTAATTTGAATAATATTAAGGGAGAAAAGACGATGACTAAGTCAGAACTTATAGAAAAATTATTAGCGAAACATCCGACTTTACCCGTAAAAGAAATCGAAAATATGGTAAAAGATATTTTGGAGTTTATTTCTCAATCTCTTGAAAATGGCGATCGTGTTGAGTTGAGAGGATTTGGAAGTTTTTCACTACATTATCGTAACCCTCGTTTAGGGCGTAATCCAAAAACGGGTGATTCTGTTAAATTAGAAGCTAAATCTGTGCCACACTTTAAAGCTGGTAAAGAATTAAAAGAGCGTGTAGATATTTATTAATAAAATTAAAATGCTCGAATATGCCTCTTAAACTACAACGTTTGACATTATTTAGAAAAGCCATATTTTAAGGAAATGTTATGATTAAATATATTTTAGGGATTGTGATTTTTATCGCTATCGTGTTGGTTGCAATTACCGTTGGAGCAAATAACGATCAAGTTATTACATTTAATTATATCGTGGCGGAAAGTCAGCTCCAACTATCAACTCTTGTTGCTATTTTATTTGGATTAGGTTTAATTCTTGGCTGGTTAACCACCGCTTTTTTCTATCTTAAGTTAAAACTTAAAAATATGGCATTGGCTCGTCAAGTTAAGCGCCAAACTTTACAAATCAACGAGTTGACTACTGTGCGCGATAAGGTCGCCTGATGCTAGAATTACTCTTTCTACTATTGCCTATCGCTGCAGCCTATGGTTGGTACATGGGGCAGCGTAGTGCAAAGAAAGATCAAGATGACATTAGTAATAAACTCTCCCGAGATTATGTTACGGGGGTAAACTTCCTACTTTCCAATCAAACCGATAAAGCTGTAGATTTGTTTTTGGACATGCTTCAGAAGCAAGAAACTGAAAATGAAATCGAAAGCCACTCCCAATTTGAAGCTGAGCTTACACTTGGCAATCTATTCCGCTCTAGAGGTGAAGTTGATCGTGCATTGCGTATTCACCAAGCTTTAGACCTTAGTCCTAATTATACATTTGAGCAAAAATTACTCGCAAAGCAACAGCTTGCTCGAGATTTTATGGTGGTTGGTTTTTTTGACCGAGCTGAAAATCTTTATATTTTGCTAGTGGATGAACCTGAGTTTGCAGAAAATGCTTTACAGCAACTTTTAGTGATTTATCAAAAAACTAAAGAATGGAAAAAAGCGGTTAATATTGCTGAAAAACTCGCTAAAATAAAACCACAAGAGAATAATATTGAACTTGCGCAATGTTATTGTGAATATTCACAAAGTTTAGAGCCTGAAAGTGCGGTTGAAAAACGCAGTATTTTACAAAAAGCTTTGTTGGTTTCTCCTACTTGTGTTCGCGCTTCTTTATTACTCTCAAATTTAGAAATGCTTGAAGGTCAATATCAACAAGCAGCAAAAATACTAGAACATGTTTTGGAGCAAAATCCAGATTATACTGGTGAAATTTTGTCACCTTTAAAACATTGCTATGAAGAATTAAATCAGTTAGATAACTTTGAGTTATTCTTAATTCGTGCTGGCCAAATTACTAATAATGATGAAGTAGAGTTAGCACTAGTCAAATTAATTGAAGAAAAAGATGGCAAGTCTGCTGCTCAGGCTAAGCTTTACCAGCAACTCACTAAAAAGCCAAGTACTTTAATTTTCCACCGTTTTATGCAGTATCAAATTGATGATGCAGAAGACGGGCGAGGAAAAGAAAGCCTAATTTTATTACATAAAATGGTTGGCGAACGAATTAAGCAAACATCGGCCTATCGTTGTACAAATTGTGGTTATCAAATCCATAAGCTATTGTGGAATTGCCCATCTTGCCGTCAATGGGAAAGTATTAAACCAGTTTCAAGTCAAGAACATAATTAATTGATACTCAGCGAGGTAACATTATGACAAGCAAAATTATTGTGGCATTGGACTATGAGAAAGAAGCAGAGGCTCTTGCTTTAGTTGATCAAATTGATCCGAGTTTGTGTCGATTAAAAGTGGGTAAAGAAATGTTTACTACACTTGGTATTAATTTTGTAAAACAATTACATCAACGTAATTTCGATGTTTTCTTAGATCTTAAATATCATGATATTCCAAATACTGTAGCAAGAGCGGTCAGATCTGCAGCTGATTTGGGGGTATGGATGGTAGATCTGCACGCAAGCGGAGGGCTACGAATGATGGAAGAAGCCAAGAGAATTCTTGAACCTTATGGAAAAGATGCGCCATTGCTTATTGCTGTGACGGTATTAACTAGCATGGAAGATTTGGATTTATTACAAATTGGGATTAATGCATCGCCAATGGAACAAGTTTTACGCTTGGCTCATTTAACCCAACGGGCAGGTTTGGATGGGGTAGTTTGTTCTCCGCAAGAAGTTGAAATTTTACGTAACGCTTGTGGAGAAGAGTTTAAATTGGTGACCCCAGGGATTCGTCCAATTGGAGCGGATTTTGGTGATCAAAGACGTGTGATGACGCCTACAGCTGCGATTCGTGCTGGTTCCGATTATTTAGTGATAGGGCGTCCTATTACTAAAGCTGATAATCCAGCAGAGGTTCTTCGTTTTATTAATGCATCTATTGGGTAATTATGATGTCAGATTCTGTTTTAGTGTATTCAACAGATATGGGTCGAATTAAAGAGGAAACGGCTTCTGTAGTTCGCCCAAAAGGAGATGGTGTTGTACGTATCCAAAAACAAACGAGTGGTAGAAAAGGTGCAGGCGTATCGGTTATAAGTGGTTTAGATTTATCTGATGAGGAATTGAAAAAATTAGCTGCTGAATTAAAAAAACGTTGTGGATGTGGTGGCTCAGTTAAAAATGGCATTATTGAGATTCAAGGTGAAAAGCGTGATTTGCTCAAGCAATTGTTAGAGCAAAAAGGGTTTATCGTTAAATTATCAGGTGGATGATTAAAGAGGCGCATTAGCGCCTTTTTTGTTAAAGATTTAAAATTTCTTTAACGAAAGGAATCGTAAGATTTCGTTGTGCTTGTAACGAGGCTTTATCTAGTAGATCAAGGGCTTCAAATAATGTGTGCATGTCTCGTGCTAGTCGTGTAAGTAAAAAATTAGCTGTCTCATCGGGTAATTGAATTCCTCGTTGATAAGCGTTATGTTGCAGCACACTAATTTTTTGCTCATCAGTTAAGGAATTTAATTGATAAATTTCACCCCAAGTCAAGCGAGAGTTCAAATCAGGCAATTTTACAGAAAGTGCGGAAGGCGATTTATCTGAACTAATAAGCAAAAGCGTTTTTCCGCTCGCTTTAATTCGATTGAACAGATCAAAAATAGCTAATTCCCATTCATCATTGCCGATCACACTTTGTACATCATCTAGACACACTAATTCTTGCTGTTCTAGATTTTCAAGAACTGCGGTAGAAAAATATTGAGATTTGCTGAGCGGTACATAAATAGCAGTACGCTGATTGATTAAATATTCGTTACTGAATGCTCTAAGAAGATGAGTTTTTCCAGAACCTTTATTGCCCCAAATATAGAAAAACTGTTGTTTTAATTCAGATGAATTTTTGCGTAAAGAATCGAGCAATAAAAGATTATTATCGCCGTAAAAGTTTTCTAATGTGGCATCATCAATTTGATGAATGGGTAAGGGAAGCTGCTTATTCAAATATTTATGTATTACAGATTATAAGTAAGAAAAAGGGCTAAATTTGTATTTAACCCTTTTAAAAGGAGTCTTATTCTACTTCATTTTTTGCTTTCGGTAAAACAAGGTTTAAGATGATAGCAACAATCGCACACAAGCTGATACCTTTTAGTGATACGTTACCCACATCTACAAACATATTGCCGATGCCAAATGTCATGACAACAGAAATAATACACAGATTACGCGCTTCGGTAACATCAACTTTGCCACGAATTAAGGTGCTCATACCCACCACTGCAATTGAACCGAAAACAAGCATCATAATTCCTCCCATTACAATAGTTGGAATCGTTGATAGGAAGGCGCCTACTTTTCCACAGAATGAAATCGCAATAGCCCAAACGGCAGCCCAAGTCATAATATTAGGATTGAAATTTCGGGTTAACATTACGGCACCAGTTACTTCCGCATAGGTTGTATTTGGTGGTCCGCCCACTAAAGATGCAGCTGCAGTTGCTAAACCATCGCCTAATAAAGTGCGGTGTAATCCTGGTTTTTTTAAAAAGTCTTTACCTGTCACAGAGCTAATCGCCATGATGCCGCCCACGTGTTCTACTGCAGGTGCAATGGCAATTGGTAGCATATAAAGAATAGCTTCTAGGTTAAATTCAGGCGCAGTTAATTTTGGTAAGCTGAACCAAGGTGCATCAATCACTGGTTGGAAATTAATTAAACCTAGGAATAAACATAAAATATAGCCCGCAGTAATACCAAACATAATTGGGATGAGTTTCATCAATCCTTTGGCAAACACTGCTACAGATAAAGTAGTAAGAAGAGTTACCATTGAAACTAATACTGCGTCGTTATAGGCATAAGCACTATTTTTGCCTAACGACATATCAACTGCCACAGGGGCAAGTCCCATCCCAATGATAATTATCACTGGGCCAACTACAATCGGTGGGAAAATGCGTTGTAATGCTTCTGTTCCACGTAATTTTACTAACATGCTTAGTGCTAGATATACAAGACCAGCAGATGCTAAACCTCCCATAGTGGTCGCAATGCCCCAAGTTTGAACACCATATTGAATCGGCGCGATAAAGGCAAAAGATGAGGCTAAGAAAATAGGAACTTGTTTGCCTGTGCAAAGTTGGAAGAGTAGGGTTCCAACGCCTGCAGTTAATAATGCTGTATTAGAATCAAGGCCTGTAATTAATGGTACAAGAACGAGTGCACCAAATGCGACGAAGAGCATCTGTAGGCCAACGAAGGATTGTTTTAATGTACTTTGTTTTTCCGAAGGGAAAGAAGAAGTTTGATTTGTCATTTAGTTTCAACTCTCTGTTTGAATTAACTTAAAGTGCGGTCAGTTTTTCTTGTGTTTCACGCACACAAAAAGACGGCAAGAAAATGCCGTCCATCTCTTATTTTTGGGGGATTATTTGGTCCCAAAAATTTTATCACCCGCGTCACCTAGACCCGGAATAATGTAACCATGTTCATTTAAGTGGCTATCAATAGAAGCGCAGTAAAGTTCAATGTCAGGATGCGCAGCTTCAAGAGCCTTAATACCTTCTGGCGCAGCGACTAATACTAATACTTTGATATGTTTACAACCTTTTGCTTTTAAAAGATCAAGGGTTGCAATCATTGAACCACCAGTTGCAAGCATCGGATCGACAACAATTGCAAGGCGCTCTTCTAAATCGCTAGCTAATTTTTGGAAGTAAGGGACGGGTTCAAGGGTTTCTTCATTACGATAGATCCCCACTACACTGATACGTGCGCTTGGTACATGTTCAAGTACACCATCCATCATACCTAAACCTGCACGTAAAATTGGAACAACCGTTACTTTTTTACCTTTAATTCGATCGATTTCTACTGGGCCATTCCAACCGTTGATCGTTACTTTTTCAGTTTCTAAATCAGATGTTGCTTCATAGGTTAATAGGCTACCGATTTCTGTTGCCAGTTCACGGAATTTTTTTGTATCAATCTCAGCTTCACGCATCACACCTAGTTTGTGTTTTACAAGTGGGTGTTTTACTTCAACCAGTTTCATTTTCACTCTCCTTTTGGCTCTTAAAAAACAAATTGACGAATTCTAGATTAAAAAAATACAAAATGGTAGAGATTTATAAAAATATTCTTACGCCTATATGTATTTCAAATGGGAGTTTTAAACACTATGTAGTCTTTAAACCGGTCGAATACTATCGACATCTAATTTTGCATCAAACTCATTGAGCAAAATTTGTAATTTACTATCTTTTTGCAACTCATTTTGAGCCTTTTCCCGCAATGTTTGATAAATATTGCGGCGATATTCAATTGGCGTCGTGACATTGCTATCATCAATATTAATTGTTAATCGAATATCTTTACCTTGCAATTTGCTTAAAGCTTCAACCAAATTTTTTATGCTTCTGTCTTGGCGTAAATGAGATTTTTCTGAATGTAGTCCAAGATTGATTTCATTATCAGTTTTGCTTTGTAAGAAACAATTTAACGCTAATTCTTTGCTAAATCCTGTTACGCCAGAACGTTCAACTATATCTGCCCACTCATCTTGTTGCTGAGTTTGGGTAATGATTTTTAAACGTAATTCAGGCGTAATATCTTTCAAAATAGCCTGTTTTATATCGGAAGGACGAACGCCTGTATCGGCTTTAGCAAGCTCTGGATTACTCCATTCCCAACGATAAGTCTCTGCATCTAAAATCTCCCGTTCTTCCTGCATTATTTCGGCATTATCCTCCATAGAATTTTCAACAATAGCTACGTCTTTAGCCATACTAGCTATTTGAGGAGAAAAAGAGGAAAGTTTTTCATTTTTTAATTTTGGTGCAGACATTTCGCGCACAGGAAGTGCGGTCATTTTTTTATTCGATTTTTCTTCGTCTAGTTCTTGGATGTGATGTAAAGTCTCACTTACTGCAGCTAATGATTCAGCTTTGTGTTCTTGACGTTCTTGGTTTTCGAGTTGTGTTAAATGTTCAAGCGCATCTAAAGCCGAAAAACTTGCCAAATTTGGAATGCCTGTTTTATTTGATTTTGCTTGAGAATAAGCTGATTTGATACTTTGCGACAGTACTGGCACATCGACATAATTACCTGTATTTTCAACCACACCTGGAGTTGATGCCGGTGGAGTAATTGTAGTGTTAGCCTTTGGTACTGCCGTAAGGAACTTTGGGTGGAATGCCAATGCCCTCAATAATGTCATTTCTGTGCCAATACGACGGTTTGGCGCATTTGATAAGTCTTTTCTACCAGAAACAATCACTTGATAAAAAAACTGAACATCTTCTGGAGAGATATGTTTGGCTAAAAATGAAAAATGTTCATTGTCATCTGAAGATTTTTGTGGAAGAAGTTGCATGAGTGCAATTTGATGTAATTTTTCTGCACATTCGCCAAGTAATTTGTCCCAATCACCTGCCGCATCTGCAACTCTTTCCAGTGTTCGCATTAAGAGTTCACCATTACCTTGGTGTAAAGCGTACAAAATGTCAATAGAATAGTTATCATCAAGCAACCCTAACATATTGCTTACAATACTATTAGTAACTTGTCGGTCACCCATAGCAATGGCTTGATCCGTTAAACTTAAGCTATCACGAATACTTCCTTGCGCCGCTTTTGCAAGTTTAACTAATGCAGGCTCTTCAAAAGGAATATTTTCTTGCGTCAAAATATGGGCAAGATGCTGGGAGATTTGGGTTTCATCTAATGCTTTGAGATGAAATTGTAAGCAGCGAGAAAGAATGGTTACAGGTAATTTTTGTGGATCCGTTGTCGCGAGTAAGAATTTTACATATTCTGGTGGTTCTTCCAAAGTCTTGAGCAACGCATTAAATGAATGACGAGACAGCATGTGGACTTCATCGATTAAGTAAACCTTAAATCTTCCGACAACAGGTTTATATTGCACGTTATCTAATAATTCGCGCGTGTCTTCAACTTTTGTGCGTGATGCCGCATCAATTTCAATTAAATCAATGAAATTGCCTTGCTCAATGGCTTTACAATTTTCACATTCACCACAAGGTGTAGCCGTTACACCATGTACGCAATTTAATCCTTTTGCGAATAATCTGGCAATAGAGGTTTTCCCTACACCACGCGTGCCTGAAAAGAGGTAAGTGTGATGTAGTCGATTATCTTTTAATCCATTTGCTAATGCCGTGATAATGTGTTCTTGCCCAACGACATCAGCAAATTTTTTTGGTCGCCACTTTCTGGCTAAGACTTGATAGCTCATCGAATCCTTAATTAATGACCTTCAAAATTGATGAGTGTATAGCAATCAACGCCTAAATTATTTAAGCGTTTTTCGCCACCTAATTCAGGTAAATTAATCACAAATGCAGCGTGTTTTACCACTCCACCTAAACGTTGCACTAATTTTACTGTTGCTTCAACCGTGCCGCCTGTCGCTAATAAATCATCAATGATTAAAATATTGTCACCTTCTGAAATTGCATCAACGTGCATTTCCAAAGTATCTTGACCATATTCTAATTGATAAGATTGAGAAATGGTTTCGCGTGGTAATTTTTTAGGTTTACGTACTAATTCGAAAGGTAAACCTAGTGCTAAGGCAACGGGGGCACCAAAAATAAAACCACGAGATTCAGTTCCAAGCACTTTGGTAATTCCTTTATCGCGATATTGTTCCACAATAAGATCTATTGTTGCTTTAAAAGCAGCTGGAACTTCTAAAAGGGTAGTAATGTCGCGGAAGATAATGCCTTCTTTTGGATAGTTAGGAATTGATTTGATAGAAGATTTAATTAAATCAAGTTGTGTTGTCATAAATAATGCTCAAAAGTGCGGTAAAAAAAGAAACGTTTTTAGGATGGTATCTTATCATAAAAAAATAAAAAGATAGGAAAATAAAAATCCCCAATTGGGGATTTTTATTTAGGTTTGAATTTACAATTTAAGACGAATTAAAACTTCTTAAATAGAAATTATTTTTTCTTTGCTTTGGCATTTGGAAGGTCAGTGATTGAGCCTTCAAATACTTCCGCAGCTAAACCAACAGATTCGTGTAAAGTTGGGTGAGCGTGGATAGTTAATGCAATATCTTCTGCATCGCAACCCATCTCGATGGCAAGACCGATTTCACCTAATAATTCCCCTCCGTTAGAACCTACGATTGCACCGCCAAGTACACGATGAGTATCTTTATCAAAGATTAATTTCGTCATACCTTCTGAACATTCAGAAGCAATCGCACGGCCCGATGCTGCCCAAGGGAATTTAGCGACTTCGTAGTTTAAACCTTCTTGTTTACATTCTTTCTCAGTTTTACCTACCCAAGCCACTTCTGGTTCGGTATAAGCGATTGATGGAATAACTTTAGGATCGAAGTAGTGTTTTTGTCCCGCAATGACTTCTGCAGCAACGTGGCCTTCATGAACACCTTTGTGCGCTAACATTGGTTGACCAACAATATCGCCGATTGCAAAGATATGCGGCACATTAGTGCGCATTTGTTTATCAACATGAATGAAACCACGATCATCAACTTCAACGCCTGCTTTACCTGCATCGATCAATTTGCCATTTGGTACACGACCGATAGCGACAAGTACCGCATCATAACGTTTGGTGTCGTTGCATGCTTTGCCCTCCATTGAAACGTAGATACCATCATCTTTTGCTTCAACAGCCGTCACTTTGGTTTCAAGCATTAACTTGAATTTTTTCTCGATTTGTTTGGTGTAAATTGCAACAACATCTTTATCCGCTGCAGGGATAACTTGGTCGAACATTTCCACAACTTCAATTTCTGAACCTAATGCGTGGTAAACCGTCCCCATTTCTAAACCGATGATACCGCCCCCCATAATGAGAAGTTTTTTAGGTACTTCTTTTAATTTAAGCGCATCAGTTGAGTTCCAAATACGTGGATCTTCATGTGGAATAAATGGTAATTCAATTGGGCGAGAACCTGCTGCAATAATAGCATTATCGAATTTGATTGTAGTTGGATGGCCATCACGGTCACGTGCGACTAAAGTATTAGGATCAGTAAATGCTGCTAAGCCTTCAACAACAGTGACTTTTCGTGCTTTTGCCATACCCGCTAAACCACCAGTTAATTTTGCCACAACCGCTTCTTTACCGGCACGAACTTCATCTAAATCAATTCTTGGCTCACCAAAGTAAATACCATTTTTACTTGCGTGTTTTGCTTCTTCAATCACTTTTGCTACGTGCAATAATGCTTTAGATGGGATACAACCTACATTTAAACATACCCCACCAAGAGTTGAATAACGTTCAACTAATACAGTTTCTAAGCCTAAATCCGCACAACGGAACGCCGCGGAATAACCCGCCGGGCCAGCACCAAGCACGACGACTTGGGTTTTAATTTCTTTACTCATTTTTACCTCGTAAAAACGTTCAAAATATTGACCGCACTTTTTGCGATCATAAGGAATTTGCTAAAACGCCCTTTCTTCTAATTAGAAGAAAGGGGCGTTATTACATAATCAAACGGCGTAAATCTGCTAATACAGCACCGATATAGCTAATGAATCGTGCACCATCCGCACCATCAATGACACGGTGATCGAATGATAATGACATTGGAAGAATTAAGCGTGGTGCAAATTCTTTACCATTCCATACTGGTTCCATCGATGATTTAGACACACCAAGGATAGCAACTTCTGGCGCGTTTACGATTGGTGCAAAGTGAGTTGTACCAATACCACCAAGACTTGAAATGGTGAAACAGCCACCTTGCATATCAGATGCAGTCAATTTGCCTTCACGTGCTTTTTTCGATACTTCCATTAATTCACGTGAAAGTTCGATAATGCCTTTTTTGTTCACATTCTTGAATACAGGCACAACTAAGCCATTTGGCGTATCTACTGCGACACCAATGTTAATATATTTTTTCAGGATTAAGCGTTGTGCATCTTCGGTAATTGAGCTGTTGAAACGTGGATACGCTTCTAATGCTTTTGCCACCGCTTTCATAATGAACACAACTGGAGTGATTTTTACGCCAAGTTTTTGTTTTTCTGCTAACGCATTTTGTTCTTTACGGAATACTTCTAAATCCGTGATATCTGCTTTATCGAAGTGAGTAACGTGTGGAATCATTACCCAGTTACGATGTAAGTTAGCGCCTGAAATTTTATTAATACGGCTTAATTCGACTTCTTCAATTTCGCCAAATTTACTGAAATCAACTTTTGGCCATGGTAATAAGCCTAAGCCAGCGCCATTCGCTACGCCATTGCCAGCAGCTTGTGCTGTTGCACCACTTTCATAAGCTTTAACTGCTGTTTTCACATAAGCTTCGATATCTTCTTTAACGATACGACCTTTGCGACCTGTACCTTTTACTTTATCTAAGTTTACGCCAAATTCACGTGCTAAACGACGAATAACTGGGGTTGCATGTGCATAGCCTGCGCTTGCCACCACTTGTTCTTGGCTTAAGCCAGATACATTGCCAGATTGAGCAGGTTGTGCAGCTGGCGCAGGTGATGCAACTTGTGGAGCTGGTGCTGATACTGCCACCGCTGGCGCTGCACCCACTACTTCAAAGCGCATAATTAATGAACCAGTCGATACTTTATCACCTGATTTCACGAGAATTTCTTTTACTACACCGCCGAATGGAGCTGGAACTTCCATTGACGCTTTATCACCTTCAACGGTAATCAATGATTGATCTTCTGAAACCGTATCACCCACGGCAACCATAATTTCAGTCACATTGACTTCATCACCACCAATATCTGGCACATTCACATCTTTAATTGCTGATGTTGTGGCAGCTACAGGCACAGCTGTTTGAGCTGGTGCAGACGCAGCAACTGGAGCAGATGATGCAGTTTCAAATTTCATGATGAGTTTACCAGTTGAAACTTTATCACCGACATTAATTAAAATTTCTTTCACCACACCTGCGATTGGAGCAGGAACTTCCATTGAAGCTTTATCGCCTTCAACATTGATGATTGATTGATCAACTTTAACACTATCACCTACTTTAACCATAATTTCAGTAACGTTTACTTCATCAGAACCGATGTCTGGTACGTTTACTTCAACAACAGCCGATGCAGTTGGCGCGGTAGCGGCTACTGGTGCTGCAGGTGCTTCAGCCGCTGGTGCTGCACCTGCGGCTTCTAATACGAGCATTGGGGTGCCGGTTGTGACTTTATCACCGACTTTAACTAAAACCTCTTTTACAACACCCGCTTCTGGTGCAGGCACTTCCATTGAAGCCTTATCACCTTCAACGTTAATGATAGATTGATCAACAGAGATGGTATCGCCTACGTTTACCATGATTTCTGTTACTGTAACTTCATCACTACCAATATCAGGAATTTGAATTTGTTTTGACATTTTTTGTTCCTTTTAAAGTGCGGTCATAAAACACAATGTTTTTTGACCGCAGTTTTCATCAATTACGCGTAAAGCGGATTGATACGATCTACATTCAAACCGAATTTCGCAATCGCATCTGCCACAACTTGGTTAGATACTGTACCTTCTTTCGCTAATTGAGAAAGTGCAGCAACCACAACATAACGAGCATCAACTTCGAAGTGTTCACGTAGGTTTGCACGGCTGTCTGAACGGCCGAAACCATCTGTACCTAACACATGATAATGACGGCTTGGTACGAATGCACGGATTTGATCTGCGTATGCTTTAACATAGTCAGTTGAAGCAACGGTTGGTAAATCAGCTAATACTTGAGCAACGTATGGTACGCGTTGTTCCGCTGTTGGGTGTAACAAGTTCCAACGTGCAGCATCGTGACCTTCACGGGCTAATTCATTGAATGATGGTGCAGAGAATACATCTGAGGTGACACCATAATCTTTTGCAAGAATTTGTGCCGCTTCACGAACATGACGCATGATAGCACCAGAACCTAACAATTGAACGTGGCCTTTGCCTTTTTTACCTTCCACTGTTTCAAATTTGTATAAACCTTTACGGATACCTTCTTCCGCACCAGCAGGCATAGCCGGTTGATCCATGACTTCATTTAATGTTGTCATGTAATAGAACACATCTTCTTGTTTTTCGCCGTACATGCGGTTAATACCGTCTTGCATAATTACAGCAACTTCAAATGCAAATGATGGGTCGTAAGTGACACAGTTCGGAATGATACCTGCTTGAATATGGCTATGGCCATCTTCGTGTTGCAAGCCTTCACCGTTTAATGTCGTACGACCAGAAGTACCGCCCACCATGAAACCACGAGCTAATTGGTCACCAGCAGCCCACATCATATCACCCACACGTTGGAAACCAAACATTGAGTAGTAAATAAAGAATGGAATCATCGGTTGGTTATTGACAGAGTATGAATTCGCTGCTGCTAACCAAGATGCGGTTGCACCTAATTCATTGATACCTTCTTGTAGAACTTGACCATCTTTTGCTTCGCGGTAGTAAGCCACTAAATCACGATCTGAAGGAACATAGTTTTGACCATGTGGGTTATAAATACCCACTTGGCGGAATAAACCTTCCATACCGAAAGTACGCGCTTCATCCGCAATCATTGGAACGATAGTTTTACCAATGTTTTTATCTTTTAATAAGATGTTTAATGCACGAGTGAACGCCATAGTGGTTGAAATACCACGCGGTTGTTCTTCTAATAATGCTTTAAATTCCTCTAATGAAGGAACTTTATATTCTACATCAAATTTAGCACGACGAGCAGGAACATAACCGTTTAATGCTTTACGGTGGCCATGTAAGTATTCATACTCAGGCGTACCTTCAGCAAATTTAATGTATTCTAATTTTTCTACTTGCTCATCAGTCAATGGTAAATCGAAGTAGTCACGGAAACCTTTAAGGCTTTCGTAAGACATTTTTTTAGATTGGTGAGCGGTATTTTTACTTTCCGCTTCAGGAATTTTATAACCTTTAACTTGATGCGCTAAAATTACAACTGGTTTCGTTGCATTTTGTGCTTTTGCATAGGCTGCATATAATTTTTCGCTATCGTGCGCACCACGGCGTAATGCCCAAATTTCATCATCCGTCATATCTGCAACTAATGCAGCGGTTTCTGGATAACGACCGAAGAAATGTTCACGCACATAGGCACCATCTTTAGATTTAAAGGTTAAATAATCCCCATCAACCACTTCCATCATTAACTGAGTTAATTTACCAGAAGTATCTTTCGCGAATAATTTATCCCAATCGCTGCCCCATAAAACTTTAATCACTTCCCAGCCTGCACCAGTAAATAATCCTTCTAATTCTTGAACGATTTTACCGTTACCATTAACCGGACCGTCTAAACGTTGTAAGTTACAGCTGATAGTGAAGATTAGGTTATCTAATTTCTCACGAGCCGCAAAAGTTAATGCACCTTTAGACTCAATTTCATCCATTTCACCATCGCCTAAGAATGCATAGACTTTTTGATCTTTGGTATCTTTTAAGCCACGGTTATCTAAGTATTTTAAGAAACGCGCTTGGTAGATGGCGTTCACAGGGCCTAAACCCATAGACACAGTAGAGAATTGCCAGAATTCAGGCATTAATTTAGGGTGTGGATATGAAGATAAACCGTCGGTAAAGGCTTCTTGACGGAAGTTATCCATTTGTTCTTCAGTTAAACGACCTTCTAAGAATGCACGCGCATACATACCCGGAGCAGCATGGCCTTGGAAGAAAATTAAGTCGCCACCGTTTTTCTCTGTTGCTGCTTTGAAGAAGTGGTTATAGCAAACTTCATACATAGTTGCAGCAGATTGGAAAGTTGAGATATGACCACCTAAGTCAAGATCTTTCTTCTGACTACGCAATACCATAGCAATAGCATTCCAACGTACAGCAGAACGAATACGACGCTCAATAGCATGATCACCTGGGTAAGCAGGTTGTTCAGAAGCTGGAATAGTATTGACATAATCGGTCGTTACACCTGTCGGTAATGAAACACCGTTGGTGCGTGCTTGGCCGATAACTTGCTCAATAATATATTGTGCACGCTCTACGCCTTCTTCACGAATCAAAGAATCTAATGATTGTAACCAATCTTGAGTTTCGATTGGATCAACGTCATTTTTTAAAATCTCAGACATAGGTTTTCCTTATCTGTTAATTAAGTGAACATTAGTTTAGTAAGCACTAAACACGAATATCAGAAATGCTTGCCTTTTTACAAACATTTAACAAATCTTGCAAATTTTAGAAGATTTTTTGAGATAAAGATAGTAAATTTTCATCAAATATCCCTGTTGAGTACTGTGTTAATCGGTAATCTTTTGAAAGTGCGGTAATTTTTTCTCTCCTTTTGTAAAGCCTATTAAAATCATAAGTAAAACATTGCATTCTGTAGGGCTTTGCTTTAAAGTTTTTCAAACTTATTTCAAAAAGGAATCAATCATGCATATAACGACGCGAACGCTCACTCAACACAAACGTATTGCGCTTGTGGCTCATGATAGCTGCAAAAAAAATTTACTGAATTGGACGCAAAAACACAAAGAAGCACTTAAGCCTCATATACTTTATGCAACAGGTACAACAGGGCATATTTTAGAACGAGAAACAGGTTTAAGCATTCAGTCTTTATTAAGTGGTCCGATGGGCGGTGACCAACAACTTGGTGGATTAATCGCAGAAAAGAAAATTGACATGATGATCTTCTTTTGGGATCCAATGAATGCCGCACCACATGATCCCGATGTGAAAGCCCTTATGCGTATTGCAACAGTGTGGAATATCCCTGTTGCCATTAATCAAAGCTCCGCAGATTTTATGTTAACTTCAATTTTATTCGAACAAGATGTGGAAATTGAAGTACCAGATTATGAAGGGTATTTAGAAGAGCGTTTAGCTTAAAAAGATAAAGAATATTTACCGCACTTCGTAGTTAGACAGGGCGACAATTTATCGCCCTGTTTTTGTTATCATCCAAAGCCCCCCATCACAAGCATAAAGAGTACCATTTTCAACTGTTCTTCTGGGATTGGCTTACCATTTAGTTTCAATTCGTTATTCTCTAAAGCAAGCGTTAATGTGACTGTTTTATCGGTGTTTACGATAATGCCATTTGCTTCGTCTTCAGCAATTAATTCGTCCATTCTGTAAACTAAATTTTGTTTTTGATTTTCTGGTACAAATTTAGATAATAATGAAATCACGGTTTCTTTATTCACATCAAAATTGATCGAAAAATCTTTGAATTGTTTGTATAAGCCGCTGCGCATTAAATCGAATTTAGGATTTGGCACTAAAGCAATATTCAGATCCAGCGCCACTTTGCCTTTTTCATCAGAAATAGAAAGAGGGGCAAATTTAATTTGAGGCTGATTATTTGCAATGGTCATGCCTGCTTGTTGTAATTTTTGCACCAATGCTTTAGATAACGGCGTATCTGAGTCGGCTTTGCCTATTGCAACTAAAATATTTAAAAGTTCTTGTAATGCGTTGCCATCAATATGGTTGAATTCTACATTATTGGTCACTTTACCTAAGTTATTGCCATTAATATGTAATTCATCCAGATTTGTTTTATTGATGATATTTACTGTATCCCCTTCAACTTGTGTAGCTAAATTTGTTTGGCTGTTTTTCTGAATCAAAGAGAGCTTTTCACCAGTCTCTGCAGATTCGGTATTTTGCTCAAAATAGCCTATTTTACTATTGATATTTCCACTATAAATAAATGGCCATTTTGTGCTTTGTAGTGAGCCTTGTACGACAAGATCTTTTATTTTAATTGATGAAGCTGTTGAAACTGTATGATTTGGGTCATTTGAATTAAATGCATCTACAGATAGCGTATAATTACTTGGTTCATTTTTGTCTAAATCAACATTTAATGCGACATTTGACCAATCAAAATCAGCCTTAGATTGTTCATTGTGATATTGCCCCGATGCAAGTTTTAATTCCGCATTACCGTTTAAGGCATAATTCATTGCGAAATTCAGTTGTAGTGGTTTCTCTGATTTTGTGATGTCAAAGAGTGTCTGAGTTGTTGCATTTTTTCCTAACAAGGTTTGGCTTGAAAAAATGGTTGGAACGAAATTCAGTTTTGCCACACGATCAAGCGGTAAAGGCCCGTGATAAAGTGTTGATGATAAAGGAATAATGATCGTTTCATTTGCTTTATGAATTTCTATTTGATCTTGAATATGAGATGCAAATAATCCCCTATCAAATTTTATATTTTTATAAAAAATTTTACTTTCTTCTAATGCCTCAGTTTTGGCAAATAGTTGATTTAGCTGGTTGAGTTGATGTAAATATTCTTCCTCAGCTTTTTTCCCTGTAAACCATGCACCGGTACACCAAACGGCAGCAAGAGCAACGACTACGCCAGCAGCAATTTTTGATTTTTTCATTTATTTCTTTCCTGTTTTAAAGTAAAAATTTTCGCCAAATTTATCACAAATCCCTTTTTCTTACCTGAAAATTTTTGTTTTCCCCTTGAAGTTCATCATTTGAGACTTATCTTGAAAACAAGAACGGAAATCACCGCACTTTAAGAAATAAAAAATTTTTAAAATTTTCTCTTGAAATGCGAAAGAATATCCACATCTTACAATTCGTAATAAATAGGTCTACAAGACTTACCCCGAATTTTAAAATTTTTACTAGGAGTACAAAATGGGAAAAATTATTGGTATTGACTTAGGTACAACAAACTCTTGTGTAGCTGTAATGGACGGCGACAAAGCACGCGTAATTGAAAATGCAGAAGGTGCACGTACAACCCCTTCAATTATTGCTTATACAGATAATGAAACCTTGGTTGGTCAGCCAGCAAAACGTCAAGCAATCACTAACCCGAAAAATACATTGTTTGCGATTAAACGTTTAATTGGTCGTCGTTTTGAAAGCGAAGAAGTTCAACGCGATATTAAAATTATGCCTTTCGAAATTACTCGTGCTGACAATGGTGATGCTTGGGTAAATGTAAAAGGTGATAAATTAGCACCACCACAAATCTCTGCTGAAGTATTGAAAAAAATGAAAAAAACTGCAGAAGATTTCTTGGGTGAATCTGTAACAGAAGCGGTAATTACTGTTCCTGCATACTTTAACGATGCACAACGTCAAGCAACGATTGATGCAGGTAAAATCGCAGGTTTAGACGTTAAACGTATCATCAATGAACCAACAGCGGCTGCGTTAGCGTTCGGTTTAGGTTCAAGCAAAGAAAACCAAGTGATCGCAGTTTACGACTTAGGTGGTGGTACATTCGATATTTCAATCATCGAAATTGACAACTTTGATGGCGAACAAACTTTCGAAGTATTGGCAACAGGTGGTAACACTCACTTAGGTGGTGAAGACTTCGATAACCGTGTCATTGATTACATCATTGATGAATTCAAAAAAGAACAAAATATCGATTTACGTAATGATGCGATGGCATTACAACGCGTAAAAGAAGCAGCAGAGAAAGCAAAAATTGAACTTTCATCAGCGCAATCTACTGAAGTAAACTTACCTTACATCACTGCAGATGCGACTGGCCCTAAGCATTTAGCATTAAATATCACTCGTGCAAAATTAGAAGCATTAGTAGAAGATTTAGTGGCAAGCTCAATTGAGTCTTTGAAAGCTGTATTAAAAGATGCAGGTAAAGGCGTGAGTGACATTCACGACATTATTCTTGTGGGTGGCCAAACTCGTATGCCACTTGTACAACAAAAAGTGGCTGAGTTCTTTGGTAAAGAAGCTCGTAAAGATGTTAACCCTGATGAAGCGGTGGCAATCGGTGCGGCAGTTCAAGGTGGTGTATTAAAAGGTGATGTAAAAGACGTTCTTTTATTAGACGTTACTCCGTTATCACTTGGTATCGAAACCATGGGCGGTGTGATGACCACTTTAATTGAGAAAAATACAACGATTCCAACCAAAAAATCGCAAGTGTTCTCAACAGCGGAAGATAACCAAAGTGCGGTAACAATTCACGTTCTTCAAGGTGAACGTAAACGTGCGGCAGACAATAAATCTTTAGGTCAATTCAACCTAGAAGGTATTAATCCTGCACCGCGTGGTATGCCACAAATCGAAGTAACATTTGATATCGATGCAAACGGCGTAATCAACGTATCTGCGAAAGATAAAAATACGGGTAAAGAACAACAAATTCGTATTCAAGCATCTTCTGGTTTATCTGATGAAGAAATTCAACAAATGGTGCGTGATGCAGAAGCAAATGCTGATGCAGACCGTAAATTTGAAGAAGTTGTTCAAGCGCGTAATCAAGCAGATGGCATTGCTCACGCAACACGTAAACAAATTGCAGAAGCTGGCGATGCATTGAGTGCTGCAGATAAAGAGAAAATTGAAGCAGCAATAAGCGAACTTGAAACTGCAGCAAAAGGCGAAGACAAAGCAGAGATCGAAGCGAAAATTGAAGCGGTAATTAAAGCCTCTGAACCATTAATGCAAGCAGCTCAAGCAAAAGCTCAACAAGCTGGTGGCGAGCAACCACAACAATCATCAGCAAAAGATGATGGCGTGGTAGATGCTGAATTTGAAGAGGTGAAAGATAATAAATAATTTTTGCTAGGAGTAATCATATGAGATTTGAAAATTTTATTGTTAATCAGACCTCTGAACAATCAAGTACTTGTACTTTATCTTATAAAATACAGGATTCTGTTCTTTACATCTATGCATATCAAAATAAAGATATGGGTAAATTTGGTTGGCTTAATATCTATTTGGAAGATACTATTATGCGAGCTATTGAAGAAATTAAAAAAGCTCAACCTGATAATCGTAATGTTATCCAAAAAATATTGGCTAAAGATAAAAAGTTATTTAATCAATTAGTTGTTGTTACAACTTTAGATGAAATAGAAGGAATTCCTAGATATGAAATTTACCTTAATGATTTACGCAAGGCAGATCATCATGTTTCTAGTAAGGAAGCTCTTATCAAAGAATATCCTGTATTTGAAGAATTAATTTAATACATTAAGGGCGTGGAAACACGCCCTTTTGGTGTATATAAATGATCCCCCTCTTTAGAAAAGAGGGGTTAGGGGAGATTTGATAGTGATATCAAATTTTCTTATGAGCTAAATTTACTTCTGCCAAATCTTCCCCCGCCCCTCTTTGCTAAAGAGGGGAGTATGTTATAAGCGGTCAAATTTACCCAGAGTTTTGTAAATTTAAGGAATAGTTATGCCACTTACACTTTATCCACTTGCTACAATTCGTACGCATAACACAAAGGAAAATCCTGCAGAAAAGATTGGACAGCTTTGGCAGAATAATTTTGTAAAATTGCCTCAAAATGAGCCTTATTATGGTGTTTATCTGAATTACGAATCGGATTTTACGGGCTATTATGATGTTGCTGTTGCTCAAGAAAGTAAACCTGAAGGCAGTTTTTCAACCATTGAAATTGAAGATCTGACTTGGTATGAAATCTTCCCCACGACTTATGAATCAGTAGTTCAAACGTGGCAACGCATTTGGAATAAAGAAAAGCAAGGCTTATTAAAACGTGCTTATAAAGTGGATTTTGAGAAATATTATCCAAATGGAAAAGTGGACATTTACATTTCAATTTGCCCACATTGCTAAAAATAGCGAATGTAAGCGGTCAGAAATAACAAAATATTTGCAAATAAAAATACGGAAACACTATGGCAAAAAAAGATTACTACGAAGTCCTTGGATTGAAAAAAGGGGCGAGTGAGAATGACATTAAACGTGCGTATAAACGTTTAGCGTCTAAACATCATCCTGATAAAAACCAAGGCAGTAAAGAAGCAGAAGAAAAATTCAAAGAAATTAATGAAGCTTATGAAGTATTAGGCGACGATCAAAAACGCGCAGCCTACGATCAATATGGTCACGCAGCCTTTGAACAAGGTGGTGGCGCTGGTGGTTTCGGTGGCGGCTTTGGTGGTGCTGATTTTGGTGATATGTTCGGTGATATCTTTGGAGACATTTTCGGCGGTGGTGGACGTGGTCGTCAGCGCGTTGTTCGTGGTGAAGACTTACGTTATGACTTAGAAATTACTTTGGAAGAAGCTGTAAAAGGTACAACCAAAGATATTCAAATCAATACTCTTGCGCATTGTGATAGCTGTGGTGGTTCTGGGGCTGAAAAAGGTTCTAAAGTGGAAACTTGTCCGCATTGTCACGGTTCGGGTCGAATTCGTCGTCAGCAAGGTTTCTTCGTATCTGAAAGTATTTGTCCAACTTGTCACGGTAGCGGTAAGAAAATTGAAAAACCTTGTTGCAGCTGCCATGGCGAAGGACGCGTTCATAAGAAAGAAAATCTTTCAGTAAAAATTCCTGCAGGCGTAGATACGGGCAACCAACTTCGCTTAGCGGGCAAAGGCGCAGCGGGCGAAAATGGTGCGCCAGCTGGAGACTTATATGTTGTGATTCACGTAAGAGAACATAACATTTTTGAACGTGACGGTAACAACTTATATTGCGAAGTACCGATTAGCTTTGCTACTGCAGCCCTTGGCGGTGAAATTGAAGTGCCTACGTTAGATGGCCGAGTGAAACTTAAAATCCCAGCTGAAACGCAAACTGGAAAATTATTCCGTATGCGAGGCAAAGGTGTCGCATCTACACGTAGTGGCTATGCGGGCGATTTGATTTGTCGTATCGTGGTCGAAACACCAGTTAATTTAACCAGCGAACAAAAAGAATTACTCCAAAAACTTGAAGAAAGTTTACAAGGTAAAGATTTAAGTAAACATGCGCCAAAATCTTCAGGATTTTTAGACGGTGTGAAAAAATTCTTTGATAATTTGGGTAAATCTGACAAATAAAGATAATGAAAAAGTCCGCATTTCGCGGACTTTTTTATATGCAAATAATCTCTTCTAAAAATTACCGCACTTTGGGTTTTATTTGCGAACGGTATATTCGCCTTCACACACCCATTTATAACTTGTTAATGCTTCTAATCCCATTGGGCCGCGAGCGTGAAGTTTTTGGGTGCTCACGGCAACTTCTGCGCCTAATCCAAATTGTCCACCGTCAGTAAAGCGTGTGCTTGCATTCACATAAACGGCAGCAGCATCGACTTGATTAATAAATTGACGGGCTAGGTTTTGTGAAGAAGTTAAAATACTTTCAGAATGTTGCGTACCATATTGGCGGATATGCTCAATAGCGGCATGAATATCTTCCACAACGATGACATTCAAATCCAATGATCCCCATTCTTCGCGTAATTCTTTTTCTGTCACTTCGCAGACATTCGCCCCCGCTTGTTTCAATATATTAAGTGCGGTGGATTTTGCGTGATATTTTACGTTTTTGGCAGCGAGATGAGAGACAAGTTTGGGTAAAAATTCTTCAGCAATAGAACGCTGAACTAACAATGTCTCCAATGTGTTACAGGTGCTTGGACGTTGTGTTTTGGCGTTATCAATAACAAAAATCGCTTTATTTTGATCCGCACTTTCTTCAACGAAAGTATGGCAAACACCCACACCACCCACAATAACTGGAATAGTAGAATGTTGTTTACACAATTCATGTAAACCCGCACCTCCTCGAGGAATAATCATATCCACATAGCGATCTAGTTTTAATAATTGCATAACGAGTTCACGGTTTGGATCGGTAATGGCTTGCACAGCGAATTTTGGTAAGCCGGCTTGCTCTAAAGCATTTTGTACAACTTCGATTAGAATTTTGTTAGAAAACTGTGTTTCTTTACCGCCGCGTAAAATTACTGCATTACCCGTTTTGAGGCAAAGGCTTGCCACATCAATGGTCACATTTGGGCGAGCTTCATAAATTGTGCCAATGACGCCTAGTGGAGTGCGTATGCGTTCGATTTTAAGTCCGCTATCCAATGTACCGCCGTCTATGATTTTCCCCACAGGATCTGCAAGTGAAATAACGTGGCGTACATCATTAGCAATGCCTTGCAAACGTTCTTGCGTGAGCAGTAGGCGATCAATCAAAGCATCAGACAATCTATTTTGTTTGGCAAGTTCAATATCTTTTGCGTTTTCGGCTAAGATAAGCGGTGCTTGTTGTTCGAGTTGTTCTGCAATAATGGATAATGCACGATTTTTTTCAGCAGTGGTGAGTTGAGCCAAGATAAATGCAGCATCTTTGGCTTGTTTCCCCATTTGTTCTAACATAGTTATTCCCTTTATTTTATTTATTTCTTTTTATTTGGCAGCTTATCTTGTTCTTCCGATGTGAGTTCTTGGTAATTAAATACTGGTAAACCCCATTCGAAATGAATAGCTAAAAGGCGTAAAGTAAAGCTGCTAATAAGCGTGAGTAGCACGGCAAGCGTATGTTCTACTTGAAGTGTACTTAATGCGTAATAAGTCAGCGTGGCAAATAGCGCAATGCTGGCATAGAGTTCTTTTTGGAATACGAGAGGAATTCGATTGCATAGCATATCGCGTAGAACTCCGCCAAAGGCACCTGTAATACAGCCTGCAATACAAACAATAGTGAGACTATGTCCCATATCCATCGCAATTTGTGCACCAATAATGGAATACACCACTAAACCCATCGCATCGAGCACCAAGAAAATAGTGCGGAAATAGCGCATAAAATGATTGATGAATGGTGCGACATATACGGTAATCACCGCTGCACTTGCCACCATTAAAAAATATTCTGGGTGCTTAACCCAGCCGAGGGGGTAATGTCCGAGTAGTACATCACGTACAGAGCCACCGCCAATGGCAGTGACGGATGCGATAATTATCACGCCAAAAATATCCATTTTTTCACGACCTGCCGCAAGTGCGCCTGTCATTCCTTCAGCGGTGATACCGATGATATATAAAATACTAAGTAACATTCATGTACCTAAGTGCGGTTATAATTGGTCTCATTCTACTTTAAAATTTAATGAATTTTTAGCATAATGGCGCATTATTTTTTCAGACGTTAAAATTATGTCAGAACAATCTTCTAAATATATCGCGGCATTGCTTGCGGTATTATCGATCTCAATGGTGCTTGGCATCGATCTATTTATTTTTTCTTTGCAACCTGAAAAGCAAACAATGCCTCATTTAGGTGTAGGCGTGCTGGTTGCACAGTTAATTTCTTTATTGGTTTTTTATCGCGGCGAAATTTGCCCAGGACAACGTGGTCGTTTAATCAAAGTTAATCTGACTTTTGCTATTTATTGGGCGGTGTGGTTGCTGATAAGCCTATTACAGAATAATTACACACTTACTAATGTGATGAGCGTATGTGGTCTCTCTGTCGTGTATTTTATTTGGAAACAACCAAAAACTGAAAAAATTCGTAACAGCTTTTTATTGATGGCTGCATTAATTGCGGGTTTAGGTTGCTTGAGTTATTTAATGATTTTTACCGTGCTTCCTGCGAGCGATTTTGCTGAATATAACCCGTTTGCACCGATTTTATCTGGCGTGATTTTGGCAAATCTTGTGCTTGTTATTGCACGAAATCGTTTACAAGGTTTTATTGCATTGTTGCCCTTAGCCATAATTATATTGCTCGCCTTAAATGCTTTGGCTATGTTCTTATTTTTACTTTTAAATGGCATGGAAAGTGTGGTTGATTCTGACAGTATTTTCGCTTACATCATTTATTTTGTTTGCCATTTTGTTATTGCGGCTATTCTGATTTTACATAGTTTCCAAAAGTGGAAATTATCTGCCAATAGTTTATTTATCCTCTTGTTTATTGCTGTCTGTTTGCCGTTATGGATGCTCTTTGCTTAATAAAGAAAATAATCATTGTGCCGTGGGGAATTTACCCACGGCTTTTTAAATTTCGGCTGGTTAGAAAATAATAGGATAATACGGAAATCGCGACACATCCGCCCATCGTAAAGAGCATTGGGGAAGCGGTATCCATTTTCATTGATGCGACCAAACTTCCCATAATTGCGCCCACTGCAAAACGTACGCTACCAATCAAAGAATTTGCCGTTCCCGCCATTTGAGGGCATCGTTCTAAAGCTGATGCCATTGCATTTGATGAAATCACTGGATTTGGACCGACGAAAAAGGCAACGCCAATTGCCATTGGCCAAAAACCGAGATCTAAAAGTGCGGTCAAAATTAGCCACATTCCAGAAAGGAATTGAATTATGAGGGCTATCCGTAACATTGTTTCTGCGCCCACTTTAGTGACAAATCGGCTATTTAAAAAAGAGGCAAAGATCATCGTAACGATATTCATCATGAAGAAGTAACCAAACTGATCGACGGGAACCCCATAAATGCCGATATAGACAATTGAGCCTGCAGTCACAAAAGCAAACAACCCACCAAAGCCAAAAGAGGCGGCAAACATGTAGCCGAGCACTTCTTTTTGCTTCCAAAGAAGAAGGAAATTGCGAGCGATAATATTTAAGCGTAGCGGAATGCGATTTTCTTTTTTATGGGTTTCTGGAATGATGAAAAAGACTAATGCAGCGGCTAATAATCCCACAAGCGAAATAACGTAAAAAATCGCATGCCAATGGAAAAATTTAACGATGTAACCACCAATAATTGGCGCAACTAAAGGGGCAAGCATAAATACTAACGTGATGGTAGACATCACTTTGGATAGCTGATCTTTACTAAATAAATCACGCAATAATGCGCCAGAAAGTACAACAGGTGCGGCACCAAAGAAACCTTGCACAAAACGAAGTGCGGTGAAATTTCCGACTGAATTTATTTTGGTGAGCACCAAAGCTGTGAGTGCACCTACAATGACACCGAGTAAAATGATCGGTTTTCGTCCGAAACTATCACCAAAAGGCCCCCAAAAAAGCTGACCAAACGCCATGCCATAAGCAAAAGAGGTGAGCGTGTGTTGCACTTGCTCTGGACTCACACCGAGATCTTTCGCAATTTCTAAAAAAGACGGTAAATACATATCCACGCCAAAAGGCGGTAGCATGGAGAGAATACCGAGCGTAAGAATAAAGATAAAAGTAGATTTTTGTTGACTCATCTTATTTCACCAAACTTTCAATTTCGTTTTGAGTCAATGGGCGGTATTCGCCTTCTTCTAAGGATTGATCCAGCACAACATCCCCAATTTTCCAGCGATGTAATCCAACGACTTTATTCCCAAGTGCGGCAAACATACGTTTTACTTGATGATAGCGACCTTCAGAAATGGTCAGATTCACATTGTAATCATCTAAAATTTCTAATTTCGCTGGTTTAGTGGGTTCTTTTTCTCCGCGTAATAAAATGCCTTCTGCACAAGCCGCCGCATAATTTTCTTCTACGGGATCAGCCAATGTCACCAAATAGGTTTTTTCACAATGATGTTTTGGCGAAGTGATGCGATGTGACCATTGTCCATCATCGGTAAGCAATACGAGACCGGTCGTATCCACATCTAAGCGACCCGCGCTATGTAATTTGCCCGCTAAAGGGTAATCGAAAAATTGATAAATTGTTGGATAGTCGCCGTCATCATTAGAACAAACACAGCCTTGTGGTTTATTCAACATAAAATACTGGCCTTCTTCGACCCAAGTTAATAATTCATCTTCAAAATAAATTTCGTCTTCTTGTGAAATTTGAACCGAACCATTTTTGACAATTTCACCGTTGATTTTTACCGCACTTTGGCGGATCGCTTTTGTTGCTTGAGAACGAGTTAATCCCGTATTTTCAGCTATAAATTTATCTAATCTCATTATGTTTTCTCTTGTTAAAATTCGCTGGGCATTGTACAGGTTTTTGCTTTTAGAACGAAACAAAAAAGGCTGCAGATCAAATGCAGCCTTTATCTACTAAGCTTGATTAAACCATTTCACGTAATCGAATTGATCGTAATATTTTTTCCCATTCCAGCCAGAAAATTTAAAAATATCGCCCACCTGATTTTGCTTCTCGAAGCCTTTTATATAATAAGTCGATTTAAAAGCAGGGTAGGGCTTGTGAGTAAAAATTACTTTATTTTTGAAAGGGAGTTGATCAAAAAGTTGAATGTCTTTTTCGGTTACACCATCTCGATCTGTCATCATAATAAAAAGATTGTCTAACTTCATTCGTGACGTGCGAAGTTGCCATTTTTCATTGGCTTCTTGCTCACTGTGATAGTGCATAAAATGAATTTCAAGATCGGCAAGTTTTCCCACTGGATAACTTTTTTCTGTTTGTACGAATATGAGAGGTTGAGTACG